>NZ_QWGI01000015.1:0-101297 GCF_003435125.1 Clostridium sp. AM25-23AC
TTCACTCGGACACTTGGATGAGTCTGGGTGGGACGAGAACATTGTTTACTCAAACTCAATCGTAGCCGGCGGTTTCCCTGTGCAGTCATAGAGTACGCGGTTAACATGCGGTACTTCGTTGACAATACGACTTGATACAATTCCGAGAACTTCCCACGGAATCTCAGCAGCCTCGGCAGTCATAAAGTCGATGGTGTTTACGGCTCTCAGGGCAATCGCGTAGTCGTAGGTTCTCTCATCACCCATAACGCCTACGGAGCGCATATTGGTCAGGGCTGCGAAGTACTGACCGATATTGCGGTCGATTCCTGCCTTTGCGATCTCTTCGCGATAGATCGCGTCAGCTTCCTGTACCATCTTTACTTTCTCCGGTGTTACGGCGCCGATAATACGGATACCAAGTCCCGGACCCGGGAACGGCTGGCGGTATACAAGCTTCTCCGGAATTCCAAGTTCCAGACCGGCTTTACGAACCTCGTCCTTGAACAGGTCGCGGAGCGGCTCGATAATTTCCTTGAAGTCAACGTAATCTGGAAGTCCTCCGACATTGTGGTGGGATTTGATCACTGCAGATTCTCCACCGAGACCACTCTCTACAACGTCCGGATAAATTGTTCCCTGTACAAGGAAGTCAACAGCACCGATCTTCTTTGCCTCTTCCTCGAATACACGGATGAACTCCTCACCTATGATCTTTCTCTTTCTCTCCGGCTCCTCAACGCCTGCTAATTTATCGTAGAAACGCTGCTGCGCGTTTACACGGATAAAGTTCAGATCATACGGGCCATTCGGTCCAAATACTTCCTCTACCTCGTCGCCTTCATTCTTACGGAGAAGACCGTGATCAACGAATACACAGGTGAGCTGGTCGCCAACTGCCTTTGCGAGCATAACAGCTGCAACAGAAGAGTCAACTCCGCCGGATAATGCACAGAGAACTTTTCCATTTCCAACTTTCTCGCGGATCGCTTTGATGCTGTTTTCAACAAATGCGTCCATCTTCCATGTTCCGGCACATCCACAGACTTCATAGATGAAGTTATGGAGCATCTTTGTACCTTCCTGAGTATGAAGAACTTCCGGATGGAACTGGATCGCATATAATTTCTTCTCCTCGCACTCAGCGGCTGCAACCGGACAGTCCGGAGTATGTGCGACGATTCTGAATCCAGGTGCTTCTTTCTCGATGTAGTCATTGTGGCTCATCCAGCAGATCGTCTTCTCGGATACATCTCCGAAAAGCTTGCTTGTCTTATCCACAGTCACTTCGATCTTGCCGTACTCACGAACCGGTGCCTTGCATACATGTCCGCCGAGAACGTGGGACATCAGCTGCGCGCCGTAGCAGAGTCCGAGTACCGGAACGCCCATCTCAAACAGTTCCTTGCTGCATGTAGCAGCACCTTCCTCATAAACGCTGTTCGGACCTCCGGTTAAGATGATTCCTTTCGGATTCATTGCCTTGATCTGTTCGATCGGAGTCCGGTAGGAGTAGATCTCACAGTATACATGGCATTCACGGACACGACGGGCAACCAGCTGATTGTACTGGCCGCCGAAGTCGATAACAATAATTTTTTCCTGATTCATCGGGTGCCTCCTGAAATATGTGCATGTACTTCTTGATAACTGCCCGGCAATCCGCATCGATTTGTGCCGGAATGCCGGACAGATATAAATTTTCCTATTTGGAACTAATTATAAGGGATTCATAGAAACTTGGCAAGTGCTTTCCCTCAAAACCTCACGACAAACGCATGAATGATTGTCTACCACCAATTCTGTTTTCAGCTATTTTTAAGCTTCTAAAAGTTCTTCCAGATACTGAATTGGACGCATGCTAACTACGAACCTTTTCTTTCTCATCGACAACTTATGCCTTGTCATTTGTGCCGGCTTCAAAATACTTAGGCTCCATTTTCTTATGATATTCAAATTTTGTGCTGCCATTTTATCTAACGTTGTGTTTGCATCTTCCCGGAATGTTACATCCAAATGCCAGTGCATACTTTCTATACTCCAATGTCCTCTGACTGCACGACTGATCTGCTCTATATCTGCCTTTAAACTACTGATAAAATAACGATACTCTATCCTTCTCTTTCCATCCTTCTCTATCGTTTTCTTTTCCATCACGATACTGGACAGCCCTTTCCAGTTCTTTTTCTGACTTAACCATTTAATATCTTCTGTTTGATAATACTCCCTTATTTCAACCTGACCATGTGCCTTTTCCTGTGTCTTTTTGTAATTACCGCTCGCACGGATTCTTTTTTGAAACTCTTCATCCGAAAAGTATTCCTGCACATCCTCATACAGGCTGTTTTGATTTCTCTTCAATGCAAGAACATAATCTGCCCGTTTTTTCTTTATTTTTTCCGCTATTGCAGTCTGTGTTCCCATTGCATCAATCGTTACGGTCTGGCCTTTTATCTGGATCTTATCCAACAATTCTGGAATCACTACGATTTCATTGCTTTTTTCTTCAACAGCTTTTTGTCTAAGACAAAAACCATCCTCTTTACTCCACGCGGATACAATGTGAGCTGCCTTTCCAGCTCCCCTTTTATTGGAACGCATGGTTTTTCCATCAATACAGATGATTTTTTTCAGCAGCTCTCCATCATCCTGATTTAATCGGTCCTTCCATTTTCCATAGAGTTGTTGTAAGATTTCTGGTGATATCATCCCCATAACACGTCTGATCGTATCATGGGATGGAATCCCGTTCTTTAACTCGATATACTTACGAAGATAGTCCTGATAATTTTCCGCAAACAATGCCATTTCTACCCAGTCATCCGCATTCGCTAACGTTGCGAACAACACAATAACAAGAATATCTTTTAATGTGTGACAAATTTTTCTTTGCTGGCGATCATCTTCTATGTATTCCAGCCAATCTAATAATTCCTGCATATACCAACGCCCCTTTTCTTTTAATTTTACCAGAAAAGGGGCATGTTCACAATTTATTTACTCATGCGTTTTTCGTGCTCAAAACCTGTACTTTAATAAGTATGAAGGTTACTGTACTCAGGTAGGAATTTTCTGAACTGAAAATTCCGTACAATACAGTGGTGGTAGTGGATTTTGCCGATTCGGAATGCGAAGCATCGGCAAAATCCTGTTACAGTGCGCGGGCATGGAGTGCCCGTGTACTGTAACGTATGAAGGTTCCTGTACATAGTCAGGCACATTTGCACCTCGTGCAAGCAGCAACATTATTTCTCATACGTTCCCTTTTTAAGGATTTTCCCGTCTCTCATCATAGGCACGCCCATAGCGATCACCGTATCAAGAGAGAGATCTTCATTCATGATCAGGATATCCGCATCACTTTCTTCCTTCACAGCACCCTTTTTCGGATATAATTCCAGAGCCATCGCCGGATTCTTAGTTCCGAGAGCCAGAAGTTCCTCCAAATCCATATTTTCTTCTTTTACCATGTAGACGATCTGACGGTAGATCGTATCCACATCGGAAACACCGATCTCCACAAGTTTTCCTTCTGCATCATAGTTAGACCAGCTTCCCTGTCCGTCGGAGCTCATGGTCACCTTCTCCATTGGAACTCCTTCTTTTTTCGCTTTCTTGACAGCATCTGCAACAGAGTGGAACTTACTTTCAGATTCCCCACAGGTGAGGTCGATCGTTCCGCCCATCTTCGCGAACTTAAACGCATCCTCTAAGAGGTTCGCGTTGCGTCCCACGTGAGTCGGCTGAAATGTTTTCGGCGGAATCGAGGTGCGCTCTAATGCCTCAAATACCGGTTTTAATGCTCTCTTATCTCCGCCCATGTGAAGGCAGATAAATCCAGGTTTTCCACTCAGCATTCCTGCGGTGCGGACATCACTGGCCAGACGGATCAGTTCCTCTGTCGTGATATTCGGCGCACGGTGATCAGAGATCGCAAGCTTCACTCCAAGGATCTCATCGATAAACATAATGTCCTTGCTGACACTTCCGGTCACGGTCGTACTCGGATAACCATAGGCTCCGCAGATCGCATAAGCGGAAATTCCCTCTTCTTTTAACGCTTTTACCTTTGCTAAAAGATTCTCCACGCTTCTGCTGATTCCGTCAGTTCCCAAAAGTCCAAGTACAGTTGTAACACCACCCTTGATCAGGCTGGACAGCTGGACCTGCGGTGCCTGAGTGTGGAAGCTTCCTTCTCCGCCGCCTCCGGTCACATGGACATGACGGTCGATAATACCTGGAGTCACGATCTTTCCGGTTCCGTCGATTACTTCACATCCCTCATACTCCGGCAGATGATCCGCGATTCTTTCGATCCTTCCTCCGGCGATCAGGATATCCTTCACTCCGAGATATTCCGGTGCGTAAACTTTTGCGTTTTTTACTAACAGCATGGGCTTATTCCTCCTGTGTGATCTCTGTTTTACATAACTGCCCGATAGCAGGAAATTCAGTTCAGACAAACCAACGTACGGCTGAACTGTAATAGAAATTACTGTTGGACAATTATGATTTTCTTATTATTTTAGTATAACATACCGCCGGAAGTATTCCAAGTGATGATTCAAAACTTTCATTTCTTTACTCGTTACAGTACACGGGCACTCCATGCCCGCGCACTGTAACAGGATTTTGCCGATGCTTCGCATTCCGAATCGGCAAAATCCGCGGTCATAACGGTATCATACGGAATTTTCAGTTCAGAAAATTCCTACCCATGAAAAGTAACCTTTACTCGTCTGAACCGGCATCTCCGTTCTCAAGATACCGCTTGACATACTGCCCCGTATAGGACTCCGGAACCTTCACGATCTCCTCCGGCGTTCCTTTCGCGATCACGGTACCGCCGCGGTCTCCGCCTTCCGGTCCCATGTCGATAATATAATCCGCGGTCTTGATCACATCCAGATTGTGCTCAATCACAACCACCGTATTTCCACCTTCGGAAAGCTTTCTTAAGATCTCCACCAGCTTATGGACATCCGCGAAGTGGAGTCCTGTCGTCGGCTCATCGAGGATATAGATTGTTTTTCCGGTTCCGCGTCTGGAAAGCTCTGTGGCGAGCTTGATCCGCTGCGCCTCGCCGCCGGAAAGCTCCGTTGAGGGCTGTCCGAGACGGATATAGGAAAGTCCCACATCGTTCAATGTCGCAATCTTTCTCGCGATAGACGGCACATTCTCAAAGAACTTTAGCGCCTCCTCCACGGTCATATTCAGCACATCGTAAATGCTCTTTCCCTTATACTTCACTTCCAGAGTCTCACGGTTGTACCGCTTTCCGCCGCAGACCTCGCAGGGCACATAGACATCCGGAAGGAAATGCATTTCGATCTTGATGATTCCGTCACCGCTGCAGGCCTCGCATCGACCGCCCTTCACGTTGAAGCTGAACCGTCCCTTTGAGTATCCCTTCGCCTTCGCATCGGTGGTCGCTGCAAAAAGATCACGGATCAGGTCAAACACACCAGTGTAGGTCGCCGGGTTTGATCTCGGCGTTCTTCCGATCGGGGACTGGTCGATGGCGATGATCTTATCCAGCTGTTCCACACCATCGATTCCGTCGTGATCTCCCGGGATCGTCCGGGCACGGTTCAGCTTTTTCGCCAGCGCCTTATAGAGGATCTCGTTGATCAGGGAGCTCTTTCCCGATCCCGACACACCGGTCACGCAGGTCATAATTCCAAGTGGCACATCCACATCGATATTTTTCAGGTTATTCTCCCTCGCGCCGCGGATTTTGATCCAGCCTGTGGGGCTTCTTCTCTCCTTCGGCACCGGAATTTTGATCCGGCCGCTTAAATACGCACCGGTGATCGATTCTTTACACTTCATGATCTGGGCTGCCGTTCCCACAGCGACCACATTTCCGCCGTGTTCCCCGGCCCCCGGACCGATATCCACGATACAGTCCGCCGCCCGCATCGTATCCTCATCGTGTTCCACGACGATCACACTGTTTCCGAGATCCCGGAGATGTTCCAGCGTTTTCAACAGCTTATCGTTATCTCTCTGGTGCAGTCCGATACTCGGCTCATCAAGGATATAGGCAACCCCCACAAGTCCGGAGCCGATCTGGGTCGCCAGACGGATCCGCTGTGCCTCGCCGCCGGAAAGGGTACCGGTCGCCCGGGATAAGGACAGATAATCCAGTCCCACGTCGATCAGGAAGCTGATCCTCGCCCGGATTTCCTTCAAAATCTGTTCACCGATCATCTTCTGCATCTCGGATAGCTTCAGATCATCGATAAACTCCCTGAATTTTACGATAGACATATTCGTAGCCTCGTAAATATTCAGCCCACCTACCGTCACCGCCAGAGAAGACTGCTTTAAACGCTGTCCATGACAGGTGGTACACGGTGTGATCCGCATAAAGCTCTCGTACTCTGCCTTGCTGGCCTGGGAGAATGTCTCCCGGTAACGGCGGTTTACGTTCTCGATCAGACCCTCAAAGGCCACGTCATAAACACCGGTTCCCCTCTGTCCTGTATAGTGGACCTTTACTTCCTTTCCGCCGGTTCCGTAGATCAGGATATCATGGATCTCCTTCGGATAATCTTTGAACGGAGTATCAAGATCAAAGTGATACTCTGCCGCCAGGGCATCTAAGATCGCCCTTGAAAAGCTTCCCGGCTTCGCGCAGGACTGCCAGCCGAGAACGACGATTGCTCCCTCGTTGATACTCAGGGACTTATCCGGGATCATCAGATCCTCATCAAATTCCATCTTATATCCCAGACCGAAACAGTCCGGGCAGGCGCCGAACGGGTTGTTGAAGGAGAAGCTTCGCGGCTCCACCTCCTCGATGCTGATCCCGCAGTCCGGGCAGGAAAAGCTCTGGCTGAAGTTGATCGGCTCGCCGCCAGCTACATCCACGATCATCAGACCATCTGACAGCTTCATCACCGTCTCGATGGAGTCCGTCAGACGTTTCTCGATCCCCGGCTTCACAACGAGACGGTCCACAACGATCTCGATATTGTGCTTGACATTCTTCTCCAGCGTGATCTCCTCAGACAGCTCGTGGAGATTTCCATCGATCATCACGCGGACATAACCGCTGCGTTTCGCCTGTTCCAGAACCTTCTCATGACGTCCTTTTCTTCCACGGACCATTGGCGCTAAAAGCTGGATTTTCGTCCGCTCCGGCAGTGTCATGATCTGGTCCACCATCTGGTCCACGGTCTGTTTCCGGATCTCCCTGCCGCACTTCGGGCAGTGGGGGATACCGATCCTCGCGTACAGAAGACGCATATAGTCGTATATCTCCGTCACAGTTCCTACGGTGGAACGCGGGTTGCGGTTCGTGGATTTCTGGTCGATGGAGATCGCCGGGGAAAGTCCCTCGATGCTCTCAACATCCGGCTTTTCCATCTGGCCTAAGAACTGACGCGCATAGGAGGACAGAGACTCCATATAGCGTCTCTGTCCCTCCGCGTAGATCGTATCAAATGCCAGAGAAGATTTTCCCGATCCGGAAAGTCCGGTCAGGACTACCAGCTCATTTCTCGGGATATCCAGGGAAATATTTTTTAAGTTGTGCTCGTTGGCACCTCGTATTTTTATATATTGCTTCGGCATTGTGTTTCTCCTCTTTGCCATGTCTGCTTTTGCTTTATCATTCTCACAGAGTTCCGGGACTATACGTTTTCCATGGATTCCGGTTACTGTCCCGTGTTACGGTCAGTATACCACAATTCCATTTTATATGCAAACATTTGTTCGTTTCATATTTTACCACTTTTCATCTGCGCAGACCGTTTCAATCGGCATATCCATCTGTCTTTTCCCCAAAAAACGCGAAAGACCCCGGCAGCTGCCCGCCGGGGTCTCTCTTTATGGGTTTCTATGAAATTCTACATTATCTGTGTGTACTGTTTTTCAGCATTTCCCTGCTACGAGATCTTCTATACGCATATAAATTTAAGACTTCCAGAACTATTGATACAAATTCAGTCGGTAGAAGCAGCATAAACATATGGTACACCGGGATATACGTTATGAAAAGCTGTCGACATATCTTGTATGAGATAAAAGCTATAGGAACTATGAGTAGTATCCATCGTCCGTCTCTACTTCTTAAACTATCGTAAACAGCCAGTGCATATAGAATTTCAAGCACAAATATAATGCATGATACGCTTGAAATATTCGCAACATTACTTGCCAGTACTTCATCGACTAATTCTGGATTTTTTACCAGCTCATTCCAATATTCAAATGTAATGACTCCTGCCGGAGGAATATATTCTTTATGTCCGTTTTTCAGAATAAAGCCAATAAAGAATATATTAAACAAAATAACTGTCAAAGATGATAAATAAAAAAATTTGCTTTCTTCATAGCTATTCATTCCCTCCTAATCATATGAGATAATGTAATAGACACACTTTCTTTTCAATTCAATAAAAACATCGCCGTCATCATCCTTTATATAATCAAGCTTTTTGTATCCATTCCTACCAGGAAACTTCTACATTATATCCACCGTTCTGATCCTTCGTGATCTTATATTTCACGCCGTCCGCATCTGTCACGGTTCCGCTGGTCTTAACCTTACCGGATTCATTGACTACATATGTCTTTCCGTCAACGGTGACTTTCTCGTACTTCATTCCTTCTTCCGCACTCACAAGGCGTCCGTTCTCGTAGAGACTTCCGTCCTTCACACCCGTGAATCCGTCGCCTCTCGTTCCGATACTGCCGGAAGTTGTGAAGTAGAATACTTCGTTGTCATGGTTATCGTCGTTGATCACGATCCGCCCGGTCTTCATCTTTCCGTCACTGTCAAAGTAGAACTTTCTGCCGTCGCTCAGCTCCACAAGACCTGTCTTCATGCGGCCCTTTTTATCAAAGCAGTAGGTCTCGCCCTTGATCTTTGCTATTCCGTATCCGCAGGCCTCCGTTGTTTTATAGGATGTGGAGTATGCGCGGCCATCTTTAAAGTAGTACCAGTTTTCCTCAGCGTCATCCGGGGATGCCATATATCTCCAGCCGTTCATCTGCTGTCCGCCGCTGCGGAAGTAGCGAAGGGCATTGACATCGCTGTTGGAGAGGTCGTCACGTCCTGTAGATGTGTAATCAGACTCATTTACCCAGCCAGTCAGCATCCTTCCGCTGTGGTCAAAGATATAGGTCTCACCGGAGATCTTCAGCTCACCATCATAGATCAGCTTTCCACTGGAATTAAAATAGTACCAGTACTCACCCCAGTCATCCTCTCTGTCCGCCAGTTTTCTCCAGCCCGTCGTCATAGCTCCGGAATCTTCTAAATGATAGATCTTACCATCGATCTCCACCCAGCCGATATCCAAAACGGAATCCGTAAAGTGGTACCACACGTCATTGATCTGTTTCCAGCCGTTTGTGTACGCCTTTCCGTTCGCTCCAAAATATCTCCATCCGCTCTCGTTCCAGCGGCTGTTGTTGATGTACTTCCATGTGTTTGTGATCATGACACCATTCTCGTTTACATAATAAGTATCATCGATCAGGCTGTTTGTCTGCATCACTCCATTGTAATCCATATAATACCATGCATCCTTGGAGCATACCCAGTCATTCCGAACGAGGCGTCCGTTGTTGTCATTGTAGTAATACCATTTTCCATTCTGCTGCGACCAGTCCGCAAAAGAGGTCGTCGCCATTCCTGCGGTTAAAATCATCGCCGCAACTGCTGCACCTGCAAAATATCTCTTCTTCATAGAAACCCTCCTCTTCTAAATATTTCCGTTTCCGGAATATACTTTTTCACTTTCCCACCGGTTTCCTTTTCATCGTTCCCACGGTGGCTATTTGTTTTCGATATCTCCGTTAGATATCTTTCGTTTTTTGTTTGTACTTGTATTATACAGAAAACTTCCTAAAAACTCTTCTCTTTTTCCTTACATTTCATTAAAAATATGACGCAAAAATGCGGCAAAAACAGGATTGCATTCCCATTTCTGCCGCATTTAAAATTTTCTTATGATTTGCCGCCGGACACTGCAGTTTCTCCCTATGTCTTACCGCAGCACTGAACGTATATCCGACATTTTTATTTTACTCTGCATCTCCAAACAGACGGTTAACTGCACTGAAGATACCTCTTAAGGATGCTCTCGTGATGTTGGAGCTGATGCCGACACCGTATGTCACCTTGCCGGTCTTCTGATCCATCAGGTGGATATAGGAAGCCGCCTGTGCCCCGGAACCGGATGTCAGCGCATGCTCGCTGTAATCGAGAACCTTGATTGAGATACCAAGCTCCTCCTCCAGTCCGCGTTTCACAGCATCGATCGGGCCGTTTCCGACACCTTCAAACTGTTTTGTCTCGCCGTGGTTAGAGTAGGTAACAACAGCAACGGTTGTGAACTGGTCTCCGGACTCGAAATCTGTGGTCTTGCACTTGCGGAAGTGGTACGGTTCCTTGCGGTCGAGATACTCGATGCGGAACTCTTCCATGATCTGTTCCGGTGCGACCTCTCCCTGCTTCTCTGCGATCTTCTGGATCACATCCGCGAACTCTTTGTGCATGCCGCGTGGAAGCTTGAATCCAAAGAAGCTGTCCATAACGAAAGCAACACCGCCCTTTCCGGACTGGCTGTTGATACGGACCACCGGCTCGTACTCTCTTCCGATATCGGACGGATCGATCGGCAGATACGGAACCTGCCAGATCTCGCTCTTTCTTTCCATAAGCACATGCATTCCCTTGTTGATAGCATCCTGATGGGAACCGGAGAATGCAGTAAATACCAGCTTTCCAGCGTACGGATGACGCGGATCGATATGCATCTTTGTGCAGCGCTCGTAAACTTCCGCGATCTTCTTGATATCGCCGATTTCAAGCTCTGGGTCGATTCCCTGAGAGAACATATTGTAGGCGATGGTCAGGATATCCACGTTTCCGGTACGCTCACCATTTCCGAACAGGGTTCCCTCAACGCGGTCAGCGCCTGCAAGCATTGCAAGTTCTGCAGCAGCGACACCTGTTCCGCGGTCATTATGCGGATGAACGCTTAAAATGATGCTCTCGCGGTTCTCCAGATGTTTGCTCATCCACTCGATCTGGTCTGCAAATACGTTCGGCGTCGTCATCTCGACAGTGGACGGAAGGTTGATGATCATCTTATTGTCCGGTGTCGGTCCCCATGCTCTCTGGACCGCGTTGCAGATATCAAGCGCATAGTCCATCTCTGTTCCGGTAAAGCTCTCCGGGGAATACTCCAGGATCACTTTTCCGTCATAATCTTTCATGTACTTCTTTACCATATCGACGCCATCGATGGCGATCTGCTTGATCTCCTCGCGGTCCATATGGAATACAACATCACGCTGTAAGGTGGATGTAGAATTGTAAATATGTACAACTGCCTTTGGAATTCCCTGGATGGACTCGAAGGTTCTCTTTAACAGGTGGTCACGACACTGGGTCAGAACCTGGACCGTCACATCATCCGGGATCAGCCTGCGCTCAACAAGCTGCCTTAAAAAGTCAAATTCGATCTGGGAAGCGGCCGGGAAACCGATCTCGATCTCCTTAAAGCCCATCTGCACCAGCATATTGAACATTTCAATCTTTTCTTCAACAACCATTGGCTCAACAAGGGCCTGGTTGCCGTCGCGCAGATCCACGCTGCACCAGATCGGCGCTTTCTCAATCTCTTTATTCGGCCACTCCCGCTCCGGGTAATTCATGACCGGTACTCTCTGATATCTCTTATAATTCATCATAGTTTCTTTCCTCCGCTTTTCTGATAAAAGTTATTTTCATTCCTGCATTTCATGAATTTTTGTAATCATGCAGTCTTTCCAGGCACTGCAGTTTCCCTCCAGCTTCATAGTCGCAGGCCACGGAGTCGGTAAACCACGCTGTACTTCTCAATTATAAACAATGTTACGCTTTTAGGTCTAACCCCATTTTCATCAGTCCTTTTTTTGTGAAATTCAATCGACGGTCGCGTTTTTGACCGTCCTTTTCCGTTTTTTCATTATATCACTGTGAAAATGGAATCGCAAGGATCTATGCCATAACATTTAGATATAGGAGATATGAAGTGTTACAGTACACGGGCACTCCATGCCCGCACACTGTAACAGGATTTTGCCGATGCTTTGCATTCCGTATCGACAAAATCCGCGGTCATAACGATATCATACGGAATTTTCAGTTCAGAAAATTCTTACCCATGAAAAGTAACTATGAAGTCACTATGAAGTCACTATACACCTCCCAAGCCTTTCTGAGACTGTAACCGTATATAAAATGAGGCAGCGAATTTTTTCACTGCCTCATCGTTCATCTTTTATATTTCAAGCAATCAGCCTTCTGTCACATGACCTTTTTTCTTCAATACATCGATCACCTGATCCACATACTTCTCGCAGATCTCCGGTGTCTCCGCCTCGACCATAACGCGGATCAGCGGCTCTGTTCCGCTCTGGCGGAGAAGAAGCCTGCCGTCATTTCCAAGTGCCTCATCAACGGCCTTTCCTGCTGCCTGCACATCCGGATCATTTAATGCCGCCGTCTTGTCTGCCACGCGGACATTTTTTAGGAGCTGCGGAAGGATCGTAACCTCAGAAGCAAGCTTTCCGAGCGTCTCCTTCTTCTCCAGCATGACCTCCATGATCTTTAAAGATGTCAGTATTCCGTCTCCGGTAGTCGCGTACTTGCTGAAAATGATATGTCCGGACTGCTCGCCACCGAGGCAGTTTCCGGTCCTGGACATGTTCTCGTATACATATTTGTCGCCGACAGCCGTCTTTTCGTAGCCGATGCCCTCACGGTCAAGTGCCTTGTAAAGACCAAGGTTTGACATAACTGTGGTAACAATCTTGTTGTTGCGCAGAAGTCCCTGTTCCTTCATATATTTTCCACAGATGTAGAGGATCAGGTCGCCGTCCACGACGTTTCCGTTCTCATCCACAGCCAGGCAGCGGTCCGCGTCACCATCATAGGCAAAGCCCACATCGAGACCTTTCTCCTTCACGAATTTCTGAAGGTTTTCAATATGGGTGGAACCGCAGTCACGGTTGATGTTCAGTCCGTCAGGCTTGTCATTGATGACGTATGTGTCAGCGCCGAGGGCATCAAATACACTCTTCGCAACGGAGGAGGCGCTTCCGTTGGAGCAGTCGAGGCCGACTTTCTTGCCCTTGAAGGATCTCGTAGCGATTGAGATCAGGTAACCGATATAGCGGTTTCTTCCCGCTGCAAAATCCTGCGTTCTTCCGATATTTTCTCTCTTTGCAAGCGGGATCTCTTCCAGCTCTCCGTCTAAGTACTTCTCGATCTCTGTGATCACGCTATCCTCGAGCTTCTCGCCGTTGCCGTTCATGACCTTGATTCCATTGTCATAGTACGGATTGTGGCTGGCGGAGATCATGATTCCACAGTCGAAATCTTCCGTGCGGATCACATGGGACACACTCGGAGTTGTTGTTACATGTAAGAGATAAGTGTCAGCGCCGGATGCTGTGAGTCCCGCCGCAAGGGAGTACTCAAACATATAGCTGGAGCGTCTCGTGTCTTTTCCGATCACGACTCTGCAGCGGTCTCCCTTGGCCTGTTTTCCATAATACCAGCCGAGAAATCTTCCGACTTTATACGCATGTTCCACGGTAAGATCGACGTTTGCCTCGCCGCGGAAGCCGTCGGTACCAAAATATTTTCCCATTCCTCAATTTCCTCCATATACCGCGAACCTTATAGAGAATCGGACATTTCCATAAAACAATATCCTCATTCTCTATAGAGTCCGCGGTTTTCTGTCTCTTCATAGATTATGCGCATCTGCACCAAACTGTCCGGCATTGATACGCTGCTGACAGGACTTCGCAGATCCTGTTTTCTCTGATAAAACAGGCTGCCGGAGAACATGTCTTCACCGACAGCCGTATGTCTTTTTATAAGCAGGACCGGTCTTTCATCGCCAAATCCTGATCTTTATCTCAGTCCGGTAAGACTCCACCGCTTTCAGGCAGTGAATCCTTCTACCAGGTGATCTCCTTCAGATATCTCGCAACCGCGTCCTTCCACTCCGGAAGACGCTCGAAGCCGTTCTCTGTAAGCTTTTCCTTGCTCATCCGGCTGTTCATCGGGCGTTTTGCCTTTGCTGCCGGATACTCATCGGAATGCACCGGTGTCACCTTGACATCTATGCCGGCTGCGCGGAAGATCTCGCACGCGAACTCATACCAGGAGCAGAGTCCCTCGTTGGTCGCATGGTATCTGCCGTATTTGTCGGTCTGGATCATATCCACAAGGAGTCTTGCGAGATCGTAAGTGTAGGTCGGGGATCCGATCTGATCATCAACGACAGATGCGGCTCCTCGCTCCTTTCCGATCCGCAGCATGGTCTTGATAAAGTTCTTGCCGTTTACGCCGAATACCCAGGCGATGCGGACGGTAAAGAATTTCTCTACCAGCTCCTCGACTGCAAGCTCTCCCTCATATTTGGACTGTCCATAGACATTCAGTGGATGTCTCTCGTCATCCGGCTCCCACGGGCGGGTTCCCTGTCCGTCGAACACATAGTCCGTGCTGATGTACATCATCTTAATGCCGAGCTTTTTGCAGACTTCCGCGATATTTCTTGTCCCGCCTGCGTTGACCTTCATGCAAACATCCACATTGTCCTCCGCTGCGTCAACCGCTGTATAAGCGGCACAGTGGATGACCGCCTCGACATTTGCCTCCGTGATCACACGGTCGCATGCCTCTTTATCGGTAATATCCATCTCCGCAAGATCGACTCCGATCGGAGTCAGACCGCGTTTTTCCATCTCATTTACAACGTCATGACCAAGCTGGCCTTTTACGCCTGTTACTAAAACTCTCATGTTCGCGTTATTCCTTTCACCTGAAAGTGCCTTACTTTAAATCTTTACCGAGGCGGTCGCCGTACATATTATCGAAGTAATTGCTGTACTCACCGCTTAAGATGTGCTTCCACCAGTCCTCGTTATCCAGATACCACTGGATCGTCTGCTGGATACCGGTATCAAAGTTGTATTTCGGCTTCCAGCCAAGCTCTGTCTCAAGCTTTGTCGGGTCGATGGCGTAACGTCTGTCGTGGCCCGGGCGGTCTGTTACGAATTTAATGAGGCTCTCCGGCTTATTTAATGCCTTTAAGATCGTCTTAACGACCTCCAGGTTTGTTCTCTCATTGTGTCCGCCGACGTTATAAACCTCACCGACACGTCCGTTGTGGATGATCAGGTCGATGGCCTCACAGTGGTCGGAAACATGGAGCCAGTCGCGGACATTCTCGCCTGTTCCGTATACCGGAAGCGCCTCGTCTGCGAGGGCACGGCTGATCATCAGCGGGATCAGCTTCTCCGGGAAGTGGTACGGGCCATAGTTGTTGGAGCAGCGGGAGATCGTCACCGGGAGTCCGTAGGTTCTGTGGTAAGCGAGAACGAAAAGGTCAGCGCTTGCCTTGGAGGAAGAGTACGGGCTGGAGGTGTGGAGCGGTGTCTCCTCTGTGAAGAAGAGATCCGGGCGGTCCAACGGAAGATCTCCGTAGACCTCATCGGTGGAAACCTGATGGTAACGCTTGATCCCGTAGGTGCGGCATGCGTCAAGCAGCGTTGTAGTTCCCATAACATTTGTGCGGACAAAGCTTTCCGGATCTACAACGGAACGGTCAACATGGCTCTCCGCTGCGAAGTTTACAACGATATCCGGTTTCTCTTTTTCGAAGAGGTCGAATACGAATTTACGGTCTGCGATGTCGCCCTTTACGAACTTGTAGTTCGGCTTATTCTCGACCGGCTTTAATGTCTCAAGATTTCCGGCGTATGTTAAGAGATCGAGGTTTACGATCTGGTACTCCGGGTATTTGTTTACCATATGGTGGATGAAGTTGCCGCCGATAAATCCGGCGCCGCCTGTTACGATGATTTTCATGTGTTTATTTCTCCTTCATGAACATGATCCTGACTGCAAAATTTCCCTACAGGAATACACTCAGCTCATGTTCCATCCTTTCCTGTATCAGTTCAGAAGCTTCCACTCAAACGCTTTGTGTTTGGGCGTGAGTGCGCTGAAAGCCTGCTGTTTTTTCTCTTTACTTATCTGCGTGTCCCGGCAGTTTGTCGATATATTTTCCGTCGATGACATCCTTTAAATACTGGCCGTACTGGTTCTTCTTATAGATCTCGTATGCGGCCATAACTTCTTCCTTGGAGATCCAGCCATTCGTGTAGGCGATCTCTTCCAGACACGCGATCTTTCTGTGCTGGTGGGTCTCGATGGTCTTAACGAAGTTTGTGGCCTCAACTAAGGACTCGTGGGTACCGGTGTCAAGCCATGTAAAGCCCTGTCCTAAAAGTGTTACATCCAGCTCGCCGTTCTCAAGATAGATCCGGTTAAGGTCTGTGATCTCAAGCTCGCCTCTTGCGGATGGTTTTAAGTTCTTTGCGTACTCCACAACGCGGTTGTCGTAGAAATAAAGACCGGTTACGCAGTAGTTGGACTTCGGCTTCTCCGGCTTCTCCTCGATAGAGATTGCCTTTCCTGTCTCGTCGAACTCAACGATACCGAAACGCTCCGGATCATCGACATAGTAGCCGAATACGGTTGCACCTTTCTCCTTCTCCGCAGCTGCGCGGAGACGTTTCTTTAAGCCCTGTCCGTGGAAGATATTATCTCCCAAGATCATCGCAACAGAGTCACCATTGATGAATTTTTCACCGATGATGAAGGCCTGGGCAAGTCCGTCCGGGCTCGGCTGTACGGCGTAGGATAAGTTCACGCCGAACTGTTTTCCGTCACCTAACAGCGCCTCGAATCTCGGAGTATCGTCCGGTGTGGAGATGATGAGGATATCTCTGATTCCTGCGTTCATCAGTACGGATAACGGATAATAGATCATTGGTTTATCATAAATTGGTAAAAGCTGTTTGGAAGTTACCTTAGTGAGCGGATACAGTCTTGTGCCGCTTCCGCCGGCAAGTATGATTCCTTTCATATGCTCTCCTTTTCTCATCTGTTTTTGGGCACACTACGCCCTATACTGGGGTCATTATAGCATAAATGCCTTTTATTTTAAAGGTACTTCCTCTTATAATTCTCTTAAAAAACATGAAGATTTATGTGGATTTTTTATAATTTTCCCCATATTTCACATCATACCTATAATGTTCGCTGTCCGTTTTCCTCTGCAGACATCTGTTTTTCCTTCTGACTCTTTTCTTAACTGCCCCTGCACCTTCTTCGACATTCATTTCCCTTTGCAGTTCTATTCTTAAATATTCTTATAGACTATCCCTTTGTTTAAGAAAATTCGCTGAAATCATACCACAGGACCATACTTAAAAACCGTAACTTTTCCCAATTGCAAATCTTATAAAAATATGTTAGAACCTATATTATATTTTTTTCTGGAGGATGTATCTACATATGAATAATCGTCTTTTCAGCCGGAACGACCTGGTGCGCCTGATCATCCCCCTGATCGTGGATCAGTTTCTACAGGTCGCCGTCGGTCTTTCCGACTCCATCATGGTCGCCCGGGTCGGGGAGGCAGCCGTCTCCGGTGTTTCCCTGGTCGACACGGTCATGCTTCTCATCATCAATATCTTCACGGCTCTCGCCACCGGCGGTGCGGTGATTGCCGGACAGTATCTTGGAAGAAAAGATCCGAAAACCGGCTGCGAAGCGACCGCCCAGCTTTTTAACTTCACATTCCTGTTCTCGATCTTTATTATGATTCTCGGCTACCTCGGACAGAACGTGATCCTGTACCATGTATTCGGAAAAATCGAGCCGGAAGTCATGAAGGACAGTCGTACCTACCTGCTGATCGTCCTGTCTTCCATCCCGATGATCGCCATGTACAATGCGGGAGCCGCGATCTTCCGCGCCATGGGAAATTCCAATGTCGCGATGAAGACCTCACTTCTCATGAACTCCATCAACGTATTCGGAAACGCGCTTTTGATCTTCGGATTTCACCGCGGTGTCGAGGGCGTTGCGATCCCGACGGTCGTGTCCCGGGGTGTTGCCTGCGTGGTGATTCTTATTTTGTTAAACAACCAGGAACATGAACTTCACATTTTGCACCCATATCCGTTTAAGATCAAGTGGAATGTGCTGAAAAAGATCCTCTATATCGGAATTCCGAACGGCCTGGAGAACAGTATGTTCCAGCTTGGAAAGATCGCCGTTTTAAGTCTCGTCTCCGGTCTCGGAACCGCATCCCTGGCGGCGAACGCGGTCGGCAATAATATCGCGAACTTTGCGATCCTGCCCGGCATGTCCTTCGGCTTTGCACTTCTCACGGTCTGCGCCCAGTGCGTCGGCGCGGGAGATTTCGAGCAGGTAAAATATTACACAAAGCATATGATGCGCGTGGAGTATCTCTGCCTGATCGCATCAAACCTCATCGTGATCCTGGCGCTGCCGTTTATCCTGTCGGTCTACAATCTCTCCGACGAGGCCGCCCAGTATGCAAACGATATTATCCTGTATCATGCTGCCTGCGTTGTGACGATCTGGCCGCTGTCCTTCACGCTGCCGAATACGCTGCGCGCCGCGGCGGATGTGAAGGTCACCATGGTGCTCTCCATCATCTCCATGTGGGTGTTCCGGTTTGGTTTCAGCTACCTGCTGACCATGGTGTTCCATATGGGAATCTTCGGTGTCTGGGTTGCTATGACCATCGACTGGCTTGTCCGCGGGATCTTCTTTGTCTGCAGGTATAAGAGCGGACGGTGGCAGAAGATTATTTTCTCATAAAGAGAATGTGCCTTTTGTGAAATAGGGAATTTCTTGGAATTTCCCATTTTTTCAAGTCGAACGTCCATGAGACTTGACGCGTAATTCTGGTCAGCGCAAGCTTACATATTCTTTACAGAATCACTGCGCATCCTCGCGGAGCGTCTCTCTCAGTCGGAGACCTAACTCCCACTGAGACTAATCTGTTATGACTCACCACCTGAAGAGGTGGGAGTCTTCTCGACTGAGGTAAAAAATACCTTCGAAGATCATTTCTGGTCCTCGAAGGTATTTTTTAATTAGTTCTCATTCATCTTCGCAAGCTTCGCCGCCTGGTCAGCTGCGATCAGGCTGTCGATCAGCTCCTGAATATCGCCGTCCATGATGGCATCGATCTTATAGAGTGTCAGCTTGATCCTGTGGTCTGTCACACGTCCCTGCGGGAAGTTGTAGGTACGGATCTTCTCGGAGCGATCACCGGTACCGATCTGGCTGCGGCGCTCTGCCGCCTCCTCATTCTGGCGTCTCTCCAGCTCCATATCATATAACTTGGAACGCAGTAAACGGAACGCTTTCTCCTTGTTCTGAAGCTGGGACTTCTCAGTCTGGCTGTAGATCACGATTCCTGTCGGGATATGGGTTAAACGCACCGCGGAGTCTGTGGTGTTGACACACTGTCCGCCGTTACCGGACGCACGCATAACATCAATACGGATATCCTTATCATCGATCACAACGTCGAATTCCTCAGCCTCCGGCATGATGGCAACGGTTGCCGTGGAGGTGTGGATCCTTCCGCCGGACTCTGTCTCCGGGACACGCTGTACACGGTGGACGCCGCTCTCGTATTTTAACTTGGAGTAAGCGCCGTGTCCGGTGATCATAAACTCAACTTCCTTCATGCCGCCGATTCCGCTCTCACTGACGTTGATCATCTCTGTCTTCCAGTGCTGGCTCTCCGCATAGTGCACATACATGCGGTATAACTCGGAAGCGAATAATGCTGCCTCGTCTCCGCCTGCACCGGCACGGATCTCGACGATTACGTTCTTCTCATCGTTCGGGTCTTTCGGGAGAAGCAGGATCTTTAACTCCTGTTCCAGCTCCTCGATCCTCTTCTTTGCGTCGGCAAGTTCTTCCTTCGCGAGTTCCTTCATCTCCTCGTCGCTCTCCTCATCGAGAAGCGCAAGGCTGTCCTCCACGTCCTGTTTCGCCTGCTTGTACTGCTTGTATGCGTCAACGATCGGCGCCAGGTCTGCCTGCTCCTTCATCAGCTTGCGGAATTTTCTCTGGTCTTCCGCCACCGACGGGTTATTTAATTCCAGCATTAACTCTTCGTAATGCCGTAACATGTCATCCAAACGGTCAAACATCTATAAAACCTCCTCATACGCCTGCGGTCTGCCAGGCTCCGCACACAACGCGGTCTTTTCCTGCCAGATCCTGAATCACTCTTGTATCCTTAAAACCATGGATATCCAGCAGTTCCTTCACCGCTGCTCCCTGGTCATATCCGGTCTCAAAATACACATGTCCTCCCGGCGTCAGATGTTTGGCACATTCTTCTGCCAGAATTCTGTAAAAATAAAGCCCGTCCGCGGTCCCGTCAAGAGCTCCCCGGGGCTCATGGTCCCGCACTTCCGGTTCCAGCTCTTCGATAACTGCGCTGGGGATGTAGGGTGGGTTGGAAACGATCACATCAAACTGTTCTGTCTCCGGAAAATTGCTGAACATGTCACTGTGGCGGAATGTTACACCTGCCTGCGACAGCTTGCTGGCTTCAGAAATCTTGCGTTTTGCAGAATTATTCTGTTTATTCTGATTATTTGTCAGATTCGTGCAATTCTGTATTTGTTCTGTCCTGCTGCTGACTGCATCATTATTTACATCGTTGTTTTCAAGAATCTCTTCTGAATTTCTTTTTGCAACCTTTAACGACTCTTCCGAGATATCCGCGCCTTCCACATGCGCATATCCTCCAAGCTTCTTCAAGCTCACCGCAATACAGCCGGATCCAGTACACATATCAAGGATCGAAATATCCTTATCCTTCTGCTCCTGCAGCACAAGCTCCACCAGCGTCTCCGTATCCTGCCTCGGGATCAGTACATGCTCATTGACAAAGAACGAAAGTCCCATGAACTCCTGTTGTCCTATGATCTGCTGCAGCGGAATGCGGGCTGCGCGTTTTTTCAGTGCGTTCTCATACGCTGACAGTTTCTCTTTCAGCCACAGTTCTACACAGTCCAGCGCGTTTTTGCTCTCCAAAGAATTACCAGTCTGCTCTTGAGCAGTCATTTTCTGTGCCGTGCTTCCGACAATGTTCTCCCTTGCGCAAAGAAAATACTGCGCCCTGGAGATCCCGAAGCTCTGCTCAAACAGATACCAGGCGTCAAGATCCGCCTCCACAATCCCCGCATTCTTTAAGATCTTTTTTCCGTAGTTTAGGACATCTGCCCAGATCTTAAATTCACGCACACTATTTCCCGCGCATAGATCATCTCCAGACCGACCTGTTCCAGCCCCGACAGCGTTCTTCATCTCGCTCATGCCGTTATCTCCTGCGCGTTCTTCCCTGTCTGATCTTCTCTCTCAAAATATCCTGCCGGATACTGCTCCGGGAAATTTTCTTCCAGATATTTCTTCCAGTCAAACACAGCCTCGACCGCGACAATCGCTACCTCGATCATCGAGTCATCCGGCTCCTTTGTCGTAAGTCCCTGCATCCACATGCCCGGACGGCTGACGATGTCCATGATCTTCGAATTGCTGGTTCCTGCAAGGCGGAGCACCTCATAGGAGACACCCGCGATCACCGGGATCAGGACGATCCGGCTGACGATCCGAAGCCAGATCGTATCTACACGGACCACCATGAAGAACAGGATGCTGATCACCATAACGATCAGAAGAAAGCTCGTTCCGCAGCGCTTATGCTCTTTGGAGCTTTTTCTTACATTCTCCACGTTGAGCACAAGGCCATGCTCTAAGCAATTGATGCATTTATGTTCCGATCCGTGGTACATGAACGTCCGCTTGATGTCCTCCATCCGTGAGATCACCTTAATGTAGGTGATGAAAATCGCAATTCGGATACAGCCTTCAAGAATCGCCATCACAGTCTCAGAGTGGATAAATTTCCGGAAGATTCCCGCGATCAAAAGCGGGAGTACCATAAAGATCGCAATCGCCATAAAGATGGAGAATACCATCACCGCCGACATAACGACATTATCTACTTTTTCACCAAATGTATCGATCAAAAATTTCTCGAACTTTCCCGGCTCCTCGTCCTCCTCATCGTCCTCAAAGAAGCTTGCCGACCATGTCAGGGAACGCATTCCCAGGATCATGGAGTCCGCGAAACTAAAGATTCCTCTCACAAACGGCAGGGAGAAAAACTTTACTTTTTCTGTCATGCTCACATAGGTATCTTTCTTGACAACGATCTCGCCGTCCGGCTTTCTGACAGCCGTGGCGTAATTGTCCTTGTTCTTCATCATGATACCCTCTAATACTGCCTGTCCCCCGATACCGGAATATTTCAAGATTTTACCTCCATATATGTCTCATAGTGTCATACCAGAATCGCTCCGCACTTCGTGCTCCCGCGATTCTCCACAAACATTCATAATCCGCTCATTTTTCTTACGAAAAATGGCTGCTTGTTCATGTTTGTGCGGGAATCAAAGAGAAAAAATCCCCTGCAAGCAAGCTTGCGTTGATTTTTTCTCCTTGATTCCCTGTATGACAAAAAAGGCTGAGTTTTCAGAGTTATCCAAAAGCTCAACCTTTCACTAATCAAACCTTATTTGTCTGTTTTCATACCATACTTACGGTTGAACATCTCGATACGTCCGCGAGCGGAAGCAGCCTTCTGCTGACCAGTATAGAATGAATGGCATTTGGAACAGATTTCTACGTGAATGTCTTTCTTGGTAGAACCAGTTACAAATTCATTACCGCAGTTGCAAACGACCTTGGCCTGATAGTAATTTGGGTGGATTCCCTGTTTCATGATTTTCACCTCTTTAAAATTTTTGGTACATGACTGACAGTCACGTTACGTTAATAAAAAATAATACAGCTTTACAGCCATATGTCCTGTTCCGCCAGAACAGCTTAATAATTATAGCATATGCATACTGCTAATGCAAGTATATTTTCCGCGGTTTTTCATGATTTTTGCAGGTTATCCACAAGAGTTCTCACATCGCCCTGCTTTTTCCCCATTATCTCCCCGTAAAACAAGTTAAGGCCGACCGCGAGCGGATTATTCCACCGGCAGCCAGCCTTTGTTTCCTATAAGATCACTGCGTCATAAACCTCTTCCGGCTTTGCATCAAGAAGACGTTTTGCCATATCCCGCTTCATCTGTGCCAGAATCACTTCTTCTTCCTCGGTGCGGTTTGGTTTTCTTGCCATCTCAATGAAATCCTGACGTACAAAGCCCGGGCGAATGGTGACAACCACCGTCTTTCCTCTGTAGCTGAACCGGAAATAATATCTTCCATGGGGGCTTTCCAGAATGCCTGCTGCCTCCGGCAGATCTTTGTCTACATGGATCCGTCCGCCAGTAACGCAGCGGGTCACCATCTCGAAAGCATCCAGCCCTCCAGGACCCGGAAATGCGGTGACGAGCTCGATCTCCCTGCGCTCCAGAAGTTTTCCGTCATCAAGCTGCGGAAACGCTCTCTGCATGACCTGAAACGCGTGTGCTACACCGCCCGGATATCCTACTCCGTGATACTTTAACAGGTCCTCAAAGCTGAATTCAAGTTTCTGTCCCTTTTCAAGTACTATAATTTTTTCCATTTTTATTTCTCCTTTTTCTTAAGATTTCTCATGTATTATTCCTGTCTGTTGTCCAGAATTTCAGAAACCTGTTCATCTGTCAACTCATACTGATAAACAAACTCGAAGAATTCCTTCACTTCCTCTTTCATGTCCATATCGGCGAAAATATCCGGATACTGGATCTTTGCGGCCCACTTGACCATGAGCGGTGTCTCCACACCTGCCGGATCCCAACGGTAAGCGCCGATCGGGATTTTATAGACCTGATGATTCTTCACTGCATTGATAACGGACCAGTCTCTTCCGGTCTGTTTGTTTTCCAAAAGATCCGATGGCATCAGATCTGAATGGTTTCCAATATAGATGATATCCGGATTCCATAAAAGCATCTGCTCCATGTCGACCTCGGCCATCTTTCCTGTCAGGTCTTCCGCCGGATTTTTCGCTCCGCTCGGGATCATCCAGTGGTCATACTGTTTTACGGACACATTCATATCACTGTAAAGCTCAACGACTGTCGGTTTGTCCTCTTCTGACACATCGGCAAGGCGTGAGGTAACCTCCTCGATTCCCTCGTCAATATACTGCACCAGCTGCTCTCCGCGCTCTTCTTTCTGGCAAACAGCTGCCATGATCTGAAGATTTTCTTTTACACTGTCCAATTCCGCGCTTCGAAGTGCCACAACTTTAAGTCCCGCGTTTTCCATCTTCTCGATTTCCTTGTCATTCGTCGAATAGATGAATACAACATCTGGGCGCAGTTTCAGGAGTTCCTCAACATTTACGGTGGAATCCTTTGTGCACCAGTCTGTCTCTGCATTTTCCAGCTGCGGGTACATGTCCTTCAGCACGCTTTCATTGTACGCTGTGATGGAAGATGGGTTGCAGCCGACGATATTGTCCGTTGCGCCCTCGATCGCATAGTAGATGGACGGGAACGGCTTGCCGACTGTGGCAACACGCTCCGGAACCACATCAAATTCGATCTCCTTTCCGCGCACATCTGTGACTGTATAGCTTCCGCTCTCCGTCTCAGCTGCCGCTTCTGTCTGCGTCCCAGGAACTGTTGTCGCAGCCGCTTCTGTACTCTGACTGGCATTGTTTCCGCTGCAGGCAGTCAGCGCAAATGCAGCAGCTCCTGCTAAAACTAAGCCCATCATTTTTCTCATGTCTTTATTCCTCCGTTTGTTTTCTAAACTGAAATTTAAACACTTAAAGGATAAACCTCCATCAGATCTGCCGCCTCTTCCCGCAGGATATACGGTCTCTGGCGCAATCCTTTTCCAGTGTCGATCCGCTCTTTAAGAGAAGTACCTCTGATTCTCTCTTTCAGACATGTCTGCACTTTTTTCAGTTCCGCTTCACTGTAAGGCGCTTCTTCCAGAACAGACAATGCCTCATCGATCTGTTCCTTTGAATTAAAGGTTCCCAGAACGGAATGTACCCATGGGATCGACAGCACATAGCTGTAAGCCGCCTGCACAAGACTCTGATCTTCCCGGATCCGTATCGCGTCAAAAATATGGGAATATTTCAGAATATCTCCCGTTGCCAGCGGATTCATGGCTATGGTTCCCGCCCCGCTTTCCCATGTTGCTTTCAGTCCGTCCGCCCGGTACGCGCTGTTGACCACATTGAACCCCTGCACACTGTAGTCAAAGGGATACTCTTTTACGATCGGTTCGAGTTCCTGATTTTTCATATGCGCGGAGATCGCGATATGTTTTATCAATCCCTCTTCTCTGGCCCTCTCCATCTCTTTGAGTACTCCATATGCCTTCGCGCCGCTCCATTCTACGCCGCTTTTAACGCCCCAGAGGCAGGTAAACGCATCGATGCTGTCCACACCAAGCCGTTTCAGGGAATTTTCCAGATCCCGTCTAAATGTTTCATGATCTCCTGCATGTGTCTTTGACATGATAAAGAACGGGCGTTCTCCCTTTTTCATTTCTTTCACCGCCTCTCCCAGGATCAGTTCCGAATATCCTTCCCCGTAGGTGACGGATGTCTCAAAAAAATTGATTCCTTTTTTATAGGCATATAAAAAGTTCTGAACATGTTTGTCCATATCTGCCGGATCATTCAGATGATGGGTCCCCATGGAAATTCTGGACACGGAAATTCCTGAACGTCCTAAAACCGTATACTTCATTTTTCTCCTCTCTCTTTCTCCTCTTTCCGGTCATTGTCTGCGATCCGGTAAGGTGCGATCGTTCGGTAGGTTCTTCCTTCAGCTGAAAAATCCAGAATTCTGGCATGCGTCTGGAAGAATTCTTCCACATTGTTTTCGGTAATGATCTCCGCCGTGTCTCCGAACTTCTGCCGGTAATTTTGCCCCAGCAACAGCGTCTTGTCTGACAGTTGCAGCGCATGAGCCGGGAAATGTGTGTTGATGACGCAGGCCGTATTCTTTTCCTGATTGATATACGAGATCGCGTCCAAAACCCGCAGCTGGTTCTTCATGTCCAGATTTGACTCCGGCTCATCTAAGATCAGAAGTTTCGGTCCTGAGACCAATGCCCGCGCAAGCATTACCATCTGCAGCTCGCCGCCGGAAAGTTCGTTGCAGTACCTCCCTGCAAGTTTTCCGACGCCCAGTTCCTTTAGCATCTCATTTGCCTTGTCAAACTGATCTTTTTTCGGAGTATAGAAGAAACTGTTCTCTTTGTCGAGCCCCATGACGACCATTTCCAGAACTCCATAGGAAAATGCGCTCCGTTTTGCCTGCGGCACATAGCTGATCTGTCTCCAGAGTTCTCTATCGGAATATGCTTTTAAATTCTTCTCAAGGATCCGCGCCTCTCCCCCGTTCCATGGCAAAAAACCCATGATGCATTTTAAAAGAGTCGTTTTTCCCACGCCGTTCGGACCTAAGATCGTCATAATCTTCTGCTCTTCCAAGTCAAACGAGATATTCCTCAATATTTCCCTTTTCCCATAAGAAAAACTTCCATTCTTTACTCCCAGTATCATTCCCTGCCTCCTGACGTCTTTCTGAGGATCACGGCAAAAAACGGAGCGCCGACCATTGCTGTCAGGATGGACAGCGGAACCTCTCCCGCTGTGGCCGCTCTGGCTGCCGTATCGATCAACAGCAGGTAGATTGAACCCATAAGCACACTTGCCGGAATCAATGTCCGGTGGTCATTTCCGATCAGAAGTCGTGCAATATGGGGAATCACCAGACCGATCCATCCAATGATACCGCAGACGGACACGGTGACCGCAGTCATGATCGTTGCAATCAGGATCACGGCGAGGCGAAGCTTTTTGACGTTGATTCCCAGGGATCTGGCTTCCTCCTGATCCAGTGAAAGCAGGTTCATCTTCCAACGAAGGATCATGGCCACTGCCAGACACGGAATCTCAATTGCTGCGCAGAGCAGGACATCCCTGTATGAAACATTTGCCAGACTTCCCATCAGCCACATGGTGATCGTCGGAAGCTTGTCTTCCGGATCCGCAATGTACTTGATAAAGGAAACCAGCGCATCAAACATGGACTTCACAATAACGCCCGACAGCACCAGCACGAACAGTTCGCTGCGCCTCTTGATGCGTGATAGGTTCAGAACGATCACCACTGCCAGAAGGCCGCAGCCGAGTGCGATCACCTGTGTAGCAGCCATGCCACACGATAACAGGATCGCTAACGCCGCGCCAAATCCAGCTCCCGAAGAGACTCCGAGAATATCCGGGCTTACGAGTGGATTCCCGAAAACGGCCTGATAAATCGCGCCGGAAACAGAAAGCCCTGCCCCCACCAGAATTCCCATAAGGATTCTCGGAAGGCGGATACTCAGTATAACACTTGACTCGTATACATCCATTCCATCAGTCTTTCCGATGAACGATCTCCCTATAATTTCGAATGCCCGAAACGGACTGATCGGATATCGTCCTACACAGATCAGTACCAGAAACAGGACGATCAGAGCGATGGTCATGATGAACATCGCCGGTCTTTTATTATTTTCCAGAATTCCTCGATCCATTGTTGTCTCCTTACACATGGCTCATTGGTTAGTCACCACTAATTAGATATCACTAACTATACATTATTTTTCGAATTTTGTAAAATAAATAAAATTGTTCATTTATAAATAAAAGCTATGATGCATTAAAAATGAGCCCCGGCACATTCTCACGCCGAGCGCGGGCGCTTGCGACAATCTACATCTTCGTGCGAGTGTGCATCAAAATAGGCGGCCCGCTATCGGACCGCCCCGTAAAATTTCATGATCTCTTTTATAAACTGCTGCACTTCTTCCTGCTTCCAGCTGTCTTTTGTCCAGGCAATGCAGATTGGAACAGGCTTATCGCCTTCCAACTGTTTCCCAACGATTCCATCATTCTGACGGATCGCCTCCGCCGGAAAGTATCCTGTCGCCATATTTGCGGCGATCATCTGAAGCGCCGTGCTTTGCTGGTCGTATCTCCATGAGACCTGCGGCCCCTCCTCATAACCTGCCTGTAAGAATATCTGCCGTAATGCCTCTGTTTTGTAATGGTCGTGTTTTGTGGATACCATCTTTTCTTTCGCAATCATCGGTACTGTGATCCGCTCTTCATGTGCCAGCGCATGGTTTTTCGAGACACAGTACAGCATTTCTGTAGTCTTAAGTTCCGCCCATTTCAAATCATTTTCCATTGGAGCTCCACCGTGATTCAGGACCAGAACGGCATCCAGCTTCTTGTCCCGCAGTTTCTCGATCAGTTCTGATGTAGAATCCACGGTCACCTTTATCTCCACATTCTGATACTTTTCGGCCTCATTCGAAAAATACTCCATGTAGGCGGCAGAACCCGCAGATTTTGTCAGACCGATCCGCAGATTTCTCGTATGTTTTACCATATTATGTACCTGGTCATCGAATTCCTTCGCGTGATCCAGCATCTGGGACGCATATTGGTAAAATCCTTCCCCCGCCTTCGTGAGCCGGATACTTTTCCCTTCCTTATCCACCAGGCGGACCGCATACTCCTTCTCCAGTTCACGGATCGCAGCCGTAACCGCTGGCTGCGTCACAAAAAATTTTTTCGCGGCCTGCGTGATGCTGTGGCATTCGCAGACCATGCAGTAGTATTTCAGTTGTTGTAATGTCATTTTTTCACCATGTATTGATCTATTAGGACTATAAATGTTTAAAATATATAAGTTAGTTCTTACTAACCGTATATATTATACTACATGGTTTTTGATGTTGCAAGTCTCTGAACAATTCTCACAGTATATCAGTTCTATTCCGGTTACTGTACACGCCTTGCGCAAACAGTAACTGATTTTACCGATGCTTCGCATTCCGAATCGGCAAAATCCACTACCACCACTGTATTGTACGGAATTTTCAGTTCAGAAAATTCCTACCCGTGTGCAGTAACCTATTCCGTCCGTTCACATTTCTTTAATTTTCCCAATCTTATTTTCTGCAATATACGTATTATAGAACTCCTCAAATACATCTGCCGCCAGACAGACCGTCTCCAGACAGCGCACATCGTCCTTCTTATAGACTTTCACCAGCTCTGAGCAATCTGTATTTCCAAGCTTATTGCGGAATGCCTCCACGAGATCTGCGCATGTATCCTTAAAACCATCGGTCGCATGGGCACGGGTATTTACCGTCAGCCGTCCCAGCGCTGCCATCGCACCGCATAATGCGCCGCAGGATGATCCGCATCCCATTCCGCCGCCAAACGCACTGACCAGCTTGAAATCATCTTCCGTAAGACCGATCCCGTATTCCTCGTCAATACATCTTAAGATCGTCTCCGCACAATTGTAATCCTGTTCCAGATAGTATTTTTTTACGTTATCTCTCAGCATACCCTCTTCCTCCAATTCTTTTTTCTGACTGAGTCCCAATTCTCTCTCAAAGTACTTTAATGATGAAAAATGATATCGACGCTCAAATTCTCTTTCATGAAGCTTTTTTATTCCTTTTATATGTTCGACATAATCATCAACAAATTTTATCACAGAATCTACTATCTTTTCAATATTATATATAACTTCTTTGTATTCGTCCTGATCAACAACAGTGATATCCTCGTTTATAAATTCTTGATTGGTGACAATTACCACTTTTGTAAAATCCAATCCCGAATGATGCTTTCTCGATCTTTCTGATGCTTGGAAATGATACGCATATTTATGACGTATTTCAGTCCGAAACGGTACACATATCAAGTATCCATGTTGTTTAACAAGAAGACATGAATATGGTCTATCCTCTTTACTTAGAATTTCCTCATACATTTTAGATGGATACCTCTGATAAAATTTTTTGCTTAATTTCTTTATACAAAATTCAATTGATGTATTCATGGTAAGAATCCCCTAAGAAAAATAGACTGGTATAGAAAAGGGAGGATTTCTCCTCCCTCAAAGATTCTTCGCTCGGTCACTTTTTATTTTACCGACGAGTCGGAACCGTCACTCGTCTCATCGCTCGGTCACTTTTTATTTTACCGACGAGTCAGAACCGTCACTCGTCTCATCTGCGAAGGAAAGATTAACTCTTTCACTGATAGTATAGTGGATTTCTTATCGAAATACTATTAGCATTTTTTACAAAAAAGAACGTTTGAATTTTACGTGCTGCTGTTCATGCGGTACGCAGACAGTAACGGATTTTCTGCAGTTCTTATTCCCCCCTATCCTTCCAGTTTTCTCCCTCCGGACAATACTCTCCACACCCCCGGCAGGAAACGGACGAGGAATTTTGCGAGAATGTAAGAGGCAATAACTGCGATTGCCGGAAGCAGGAAATAGACGACCAGGGAGATTCCGGCGGCTGTTGTTGTGCCTGCAAGACTTCTCGTCACGACGGCTGTTCCTTTGTTTACGAATCGTACGACGATAAAATGGATCGCATAAAGAAACATGCTCTGGCGCATCCATGGACGGATCTTCGGAAGACGCACTCCGCAGGCGAAAGCCCAGCACGTCATCGGCACAGCCATGCGGTAAAAGCAGGTCCAGAGGACGGCCGCTTCAGGTGCCATCATCCTCCTGTAACAGAATACAGAGATCATGACTCCCGCCAGGCCTTCTGCAAAACAGCGCCTTCTCACATGGTCCGGGATGACACTGGCTGTATTTCCATCTTTGTCCTCTGGAGCAGCTTTCTTTTCTTTCGTTCCATGATCTTCCTTCCACCCGGCTGCTTCTTCCTCCATACTTCTCTCCACCAGCCCGCGCCGATGGACTGCAAAGTATGCAGCAACCGAATAGTAAAGCAGGGCGTCCGTATTCGGATGGCGCATATCCAGATGGAGATGCACCGCAAACACAAGTCCCACGATCCAGAAAAGACCGACCGCCCGATTCTTAACAAGTGCGTAGATCATCGGTGACACGATGATCAGGAAGATCAGCTGATAAAGATACCAGAAGATTGGCGCATACGCATACTGTGAGACCGCCCGCCAGATCTCCTGCACGGAAAATGGAATGATGTCACGTCCGACCACGGATCGTATGGCGAGAAACCGGGATGCTGCCATATAACCCAGATAGTAGATGAGATTCCAGACTACATAAGGGATCAGGACGCTGAATACCCGGCTCTTCCATTTTCCGACTAGCTTGTCCCAGGAAAAATTCCGGAAAAACAGGTAGGAGGACAGCAGGAAAAAGCCCGGAACGGCGATTTGTCCCAGTCCCACCGACACGAAATTTTCGATCCGGTCCGCAAGACTCCATATCCCATCCCGCGCCCCACCGGAAAACAGATCCACATTATAAGAGTGGACCCAGATCACAAATATGCTGAATAGAAACATCAGCCATGATATCTGGTCATGAAATCGTTTTTCTCCGCCGCCTGTCACCATACGCACTCCCCACAGTTTTCTTTTATCTTACCATATAAAATAGGACATTTCCAGACAGACTATCAAAGAATCCAAAATCAAGTTGAACGTCCGTGAGGTTTGACAGATTCCTCATTTCCCATTAATATTTGTGATGTCGGGGCAAGAGGTCAGAAACCTGCCTCAGGCCTGCTTGCAGGAGGATTTTTAACCCTGATTCCCGCCCAAACATGTGTAAGCAGCTATTTTTCAAAGAGAAACGAGCAAATTGCGAATATTTTCAGAATACGATCCTTTTGAAAGAAGGTCCTTATATGTACATTTTTCTCCAGTCCATCCTGCGCATGACCGCATGGCCGATGACACCCCCGGTGCCTTATTCTGCCTTCCATATTCTGCTGACTCTCTTTGGGGCAGGATTTGCGTTCTCTTTTGCACGGGTTTTCGGCAAAAAAATACGGTCCATGGCATCGCCTGAACCGTATTTCCGCCATATTCTCTTTTCCTGTGGAGTACTTCTTGCACTCATGGAACTCTATAAGCAGGCATTTTTATATGTCATCGAATTTCACGGGCATTTCGACTGGTGGTATTTTCCATTCCAACTCTGCAGCATTCCCATGTACATCTGTCTTGCTGCACCGCTCCTTCACTCCGAAAAAACACTTCGCCGCGCCGCCACCTTCCTTCAGGATTTCGGGCTGCTGGGCGGAATCATGGCCCTGGCTGTGCCGCCAGGACTCATGCATCCGTACTGGACGATGACGCTCCATGGCTTCCTCTGGCATTTTACTCTGCTCTTCCTTGGACTTTTATCCTGTATGTCAGGCATCGCCGGACATGAACGGCGGGATTATATGGATATTCTTCCGTTCTTTTTCCTATGCTGTGTAATTGCCTGTGTGATCAACATCGCCGCAGGTCCCACCGCTGACGCTGACATGTTCTACATATCCCCATTCCATCCGTCCTCGCAGCCGGTTTTCCACGAAATCGCGTGTACGGCTGGTATCTTCTGGGGAAATCTGCTGTATGTCGTATCCATGATAGCAGGAGGACTTCTAATGCACAAATTTTCATCGCAGCTTTTATAATTAACAAAAGCGCTCCGCGAGGATGCGCAGTGATTCTGTATGGAATATGTCAGCTTTGCTGACCAGAATCACGCGCCAAGTCTCACGGACGTTCGACTTGAATAACCACCTGCACAACCTACCACTGGCAGCGTCTGCCTGATGTACGTCTGCGAACATAAAAGACCGATATCTCTTTCCATCACAGTGGTTTGACATATCGGCCTTTTTGATCATATCCTAATCTAAGACTTTTATTTCAGACACTTATTAACCCACTCAATAAAGTTCGTCACAGAGTCCCCAGTGCTCTCTGCCATCGTATGGCCTTCCCCCCAGATTGTCGCAAAATCCACATCTGCGCCATAATTTTTCAACGCCAACGCCAGATTTACTTCTGTTGTGAGAGAAGTGTCGCTCTGGGCGATTCCGGTGCGGATGCGCCAGTAGTCGGCAACGGTGGATTTCTGGTAACCGTCGTAATAGCTGGACAGATAGTACAGGGGATTATACATATTTCCACGCTCAGTTACAGTATTTCCCTGTGAATCGGTCTTTTCCATCGCCTCTGTGAATGCCGCGCCGTAGGTCTCGTCGTCCTTTAAGAGGGCTGCCAGTGTGGCATCAAAGTGGGATGTCGTTCCATCGCCATATCCGAATAAGGTGTTTTCTGCCTGACTCTCATCCAGGGCGTCGAACGCACCGATTCCTTTGGAGGCACGCTTGCATGCGTTCGTGAAATCCACGATGCTGGTGATCGTCGCCGTGTTGGTTGCGCTGTCATAGTTGACCCATGTACCGTCCGCATTCAGGGCATCGATGTAGTCCTGGGCAGTTTCGTAGGTACCGGAGAGTGTCACGCCGCCTGTGGAGAGATTGCGGTCTACTCCGTCCATGGCGTAGAAATCAGGAGCGCCGTTTCCTTTATCCGAAGCTGCATCTCCGTCCGCATTCTTGTCTGCCGGTGCTTTCTCTTCCGATGCTTTGCGATTTTTTTCTGTCCTTGTCTTTGTCGTATCATCTCCGGCTTTATTTTCATCCGATGTTCCCTGAGCTTGTTTTCCGTCCAGTCGTCCATCCTTCTGACCGTCTTTCTGCATATCATCAGGCATTCCGTTTCCGTCCTGCGGTGCTCCATCCGGCTTCTGACCACTATTTTCTCCCTGCGGCGCTCCGTCCGGTTTCTGGCCGTCCGGTCGTTCTCCGCCGCCCCGCGGACCTTTTTTCGTCTCCACCGTATACGGAAACGTGGTATCTTCCAGGAAATTATTCAGTGATGTCTCCACCACACCTTTCAGATACTCATAATATGTGCCAGACTGATAGATTCCCTCTTCAGACTCCGTCAATGTCAGCACATTTCCCGAAGAATCCTTGAGCCCAAGATCATTGATATACTGCGCAAATGCCTCTGCCATTCCGTTTGACAGCGTCTGTTCCTGCTCCGTAAGGTCCGTTCTTGTGCTCCCAAGATTCCACTCATACGCCTCATCCGCGTAATCGAGTTCCGTGATCGGGCACCAGCACATGGAACCGGTCACTGCATCACTGACACCGGAGACCGCGCCGATGGCTGTCAGATATGGCTCATACTCTTCGCTGTCACCGGTTGCTCCCAAAAGTGCGCTCTGGGCTCCTCCGCCACTCATGCCGAAGGAAAATACCCTGTCCACATCTCCCGGGATCACACCGTCATTATACCGGATATACCGGATCGCAGCCTTCAGATCTGTCACTCCCGCCGGTGCGCCTGCGTCGCGTCCGCGACAGCCTGCTGCCACATAGATAAATCCGGCGCTCGTGTAAGATACGGAATCTGTCACATAGTCTGTCGGCGCTTCCATTGCGGAATATCCAGGCGTATTGACCGGAATCACGATGGGCGCAGAGTCCGCCGTATATCCTTGGACAGCCGCCTGGTTATTAATCTCACAGGTGAATGTTCCGTCCCCGTTGTCCTTCGCGTTCATGTATGCCGCCGGAATAAAGATTCCAAGTGTCTCATAATTTTCATCTGCCGGATTCTCACAGTAGGAGATTCCTGTCTGCCAGTATATCTTATCATCAGAATTATACTGCCATTTCGTGGAGTCGATCTGCGGCAGCGATGTCACCGCCGTCTCCCCGGCACGCTCCGTCTCCGCCTGACTTGTCTCTGCTTCCGTCTGCGCCGCGCTGCTCCCGATTTCTGCCGCACTGTTGCTGCATCCGGAAAGTATAAGCGCCGCCGCCAAAAATAACCCGATCCGCCTTCCAACCTTCATCATAACCGTTTCTCTCCGTTTCCTTTCCATTTATAACACATCGTCACTGTCTATTTTATAGATTAGGAAACTTTTGTGAAAAGCCTGTGAAAATATTGTGTTAATTTTTAGAAGAATTGTGTCTTTTTTGCAGCAGCGGATATCATAAAAGTCTCCAATAGCCCTATCGGACCATTAGAGACTTGCCGCGTGATTCTGGTCAGCGAAGCTGACATGTTCTTGTCCGAATCACCGCGCACCCTCGCAGAGCGTTTATTCTTTCAATAATACAATGGTTCACACCATAAAAAGACCCCCAATAGCCTCATCAGCCGTCGGGGATCTCTTCGTGCAATCATACCTTAAGTTTTAGTTGGAGAATATCTATTTTATATTATAAATCTGTCTTAGTTTACATGAAACGCATCCATTCCCGGATATACCCCATTCTCTCCGAGTTCTTCCTCGATTCTGAGAAGCTGGTTATACTTCGCGACACGCTCGGATCTGGACGGGGCACCAGTCTTGATCTGGCAGGTGTTGAGAGCTACGGCGAGGTCTGCAATAGTCGTATCTGCGGTCTCACCGGAGCGATGGGAGGAGATTGCTGTGTAGCCGGCACGGTGCGCCATCTTGATCGCCTCCAATGTCTCAGATACGGAACCGATCTGATTTAACTTGATCAGGATGGAGTTTGCGCAGCCGAGCTTGATCCCTTTGGAAAGTCTCTCTGTGTTTGTTACAAAAAGGTCATCTCCGACTAGCTGCACCTTCGTTCCAAGCTCTGCGGTCAGCTTTTTCCATCCTTCCCAGTCTTCCTCATCAAGGGCATCCTCGATGGAAATGATCGGATATTTCTCAACAAGCTTTTTCCAGTGCTCGATGAGCTGCTCGGAAGTATAGACAGTTCCTGCCTTGGGGAGCTTGTACTCTCCGGTTTTTCCTGTCTTCCACTCGGAGGACGCCGCGTCCATAGCGATCCTGAAGTCACGGCCCGGCTCATATCCGGCTTTCTTTACTGCCTCGAGGATCGTCTCGATCGCTTCCTCATCAGACTTCAATGCCGGAGCAAAGCCACCCTCATCTCCAACGGAGGTTGCAAGTCCGCGTTCTTTTAAGATCGCAGCCAGTGCATGGAAGACCTCTGCACACCATCTTAAGCACTCCTTGAAGGACGGAGCACCGACCGGCATGATCATAAATTCCTGAACATCAAGACCGGAGGAAAGTGCATGGCAGCCGCCGTTGATAATGTTCATCATCGGAACCGGAAGACGGTTTCCGCCTATTCCACCGAGGAATCTGTATAACGGAATATCTAAGGAGATGGCTGCGGCACGCGCGCAGGCGATAGATACCGCAAGGATCGCATTCGCTCCAAGTTTTGACTTGTCCTTTGTTCCGTCAGCCTTGATCATCGCGCGGTCAACTGCATAAATATCGGACGCGTCCAGGCCTGTCAGGGTCTCGTTGATAATTGTATTGATATTTTCAACAGCCTTTGTCACACCTTTTCCGCCATAACGTGCCTGATCTCCGTCTCTTAATTCCAGCGCCTCGAACTCGCCGGTAGATGCACCGCTCGGCGCGGTTCCTCTCCCGATGGTTCCGTCTGCCAGATATACTTCCGCCTCAACCGTGGGATTTCCACGGGAATCTAAGATCTCTCTTCCAATGACTTTCTCAATTTCCAGATAATTCATCATCATAAGCTCCTTTCGAGTATCAACGCCAATTACTCTCCCACCCGGATCAGGCAGGAAAAACAACGTGATCGATTGATCTGTCCACCTGCGAAATCAACCACCTGCACATGTTTAGGAAATGCCAGCCAGTATTTCGGTTAGTTTTTTCTAACCATCATGATTTTATCATAGCATTATTTTCAGTTCAAGAGGATCGTATGCCAAAACATCCAATTGAAAAAAGTTGTCGTTACCATAAATTGATCGGCAATCCCCGGAATAGAAAAGAGTGTGCTTTTTTATGTAACAGAGAATTCCTCGGAATTTCCTGTTGCATAAAAAATGGACCATCCTGATATCCTTAGGATCGCCCATTTTTTTATATTTATTCGCATTTTTATTTCATCTGATATCAGCCCGTCACGTGCAGCAGATCAACCAGAAACAGCATCGCCAGTCCATAATAAACCACAATTGCGACAAGGTCGTTCACTGTCGTGATCAGCGGGCCGGACGCAACCGCCGGGTCTACATTGATCTTCTTGAAGAACATCGGGATCAGTGTGCCGACCATACTGGAGATCACCATCGCTGTCACAAGCGCGATTCCGACACAGCCGGAGACAAGCAGCGCATGGTGGATCGGATATCCCTTGATCACGCAGATATAGATTCCGAGGAAAAGCCACGCCATAACTCCAAGAAACAGTCCGTTCACGAAGCCGATCTTCATCTCTTTCACAACAAGCATAAGCTTCTGCTTTGCGGTCAGTTCCTCATCCATAAGCACACGGATCGTAACAGCCAGAGACTGTGTTCCGACGTTTCCTGCCATGTCGAGGATCAGGGACTGGAAACACATGACGATCGGGATCACGGCAACGACAGACTCAAAAGCGCCCACAACGGAAGATACTACCATGCCCAGGAATAACAGAATGACCAGCCACGGAAGTCTCTTTTTCACGCTCTCCGCCAGCTTCTCGTTCAGATCCTCCTCCGCAGTCAAACCGGCTAATTTCGCGTAATCTTCGCCCATCTCATCATCCACGGCCTCAACGATATCCTGGGATGTGATGATACCAGCGATCGTTCCGTCTTCCTGCAGTACCGGGATGGAATCCTCGGCGTAATCCCTGATCTTATCGATACAGTCGCTGACCTTTTCATGGTCCATAACATACGGGTAGGAGTGACTGATAATATCCTCAAGATCTGTATACTCTCTCGCAATGATCAGATCTTTCAGATCGATCGCGCCGTAAAACTTATCTTCCTCATCAATCACATAGATCGTGGAGATATTGTCGTTCTCTCCCGCCTGCTCGACCAGTTCGCGCATCGCCTGGCGGATCGTCAGGTGGTTGTGGATCATGATGAAGTTGGTCGTCATGCGGCTACCGATCTCATCATCATCGTATGAGAACAGGAGTCTGACGTCATCGCTTGCTTCCTTATCCAGCATGCCGACGATCTTGTGTTTCGTCGTCGCATCCATCTCTTCGAGGACATCGACCGCATCGTCGGAGTCCATCTCGGAGACGATCTTTGCAGCACTCTCGATCGGGAGTTCTTTTAAATATGGCTCCGCATCATCCAAATATGCGAAGATCTCCGCAACGCGCTCCACACCGATCAGCGGGTATAATTCCCGTCTCTCATCCGGTGTCAACTTCGTGAGGGCATCCGCGATATCGTTATCATGATAATCGGATAACCGGTCGATCAGCTCCTCTTTCGGAAGTCCGCTGCGGATGATCTCGACCAGTTCTTCCACATAGTGTTGTTCTTTTAAAACTTCTGTTTCCATTTCTGCCTCCTTTTCCGTTGTAACTGTCCTTTATCCGTCCAGTTACTTTTTATCATCAGGACTGTGCGTATCTTCGCGCCTCCTGATCGAATTGCCTGAATTTCGGCAACAAAAAGAACACCGCCCAGGATCATTCCTGGCGGGGTCCAACCATACATCGCTGTGATGGACAGGCCGTTCCCTTGCGGTGTTCTCGAGACATCTCAATATGGAATCCAGCTATCAGAGGATTACATCATCGCACCGATAGCCGCATCCTGCGTCTCTCTGTATGCCACACCGCATTTCGTACTTCGCCCTGTACTATCGCAACTATCCATGCAATTCACCTCCGTAAAATTTCTTGGTTTTAAATATTCTCTGCGAAAAAAGGAAACTGCTGCGCACAGATATCTTTTTCCGCACACAGCAGTATAACATTTTTTTATAGGAATTGTAAAGTAAAAATCTGGCAAAATAAAGGTGGGGAAATACGGTTAAAACATGTAAAATGTTCCGGCTGTCTGCTGTCCTGATCCTCAACGTCCGCGATAACAGGACTACACAGCTATCCGGGAAAAGCCCGTAATTTTTTTCTATCTCATCAGCACTACCGTTGCAAGAATACACGCAAACCCGATCAGATCTGTCGGAGAAAAGCTGGAGTGCAGCCAGACGACAGACAAGGTTGCCGCAGTCAAAGGTTCCATGCAGGACAGGAGTGCCGCTTTTACGGGGCCTACCAGAGCGATCCCCTGGAGGAATAACGTAAACGCACCGACAGTCCCAAGCAGGACGATCACCGCCATATAGAGCATCGCCCGTCCGTCCAGACTTGCCGGGATCCTCCAGCTCTGGGCGATCAGGGACAGAGCGATCCCGCCGATGAACATCCCCATTCCGGACACAGGGATACTTCCGCGGTGTTTTACCGGTGCTCTGGAAAGCAGGGAATAGCTTGCCGCGCCGATTCCAGCCATGAGTCCCCAGAAGAGGCCCCTCGGTGTGAGTTCCATGTTTCCGGGCTTTCCGCCAGTGGCAAGAAGCCAGACACCAAACAGCGCCAGAAAAATGCAGAATACGGTCCGTTTATCCGGTGCTGTCCTTGTAGTCATGCAGACATAGACTGCGATAAATACGATGGACAGATTCTGGATCACCGTCGCCGTTCCGGAATTCGTCCATTTGATGGCACTGAGGTACGCGTACTGGCAGAGCGCCAGACCCGCAATGGCAAACAGAACGATCTCTATAAGCCCTTTTTTGTCTTTTCCAAGTTCCTTCAGATTCAGACTGTGCTTCGCAAACGCAAGAAACAGCAATATGATCCCCGCTGATGTCATTCTCACCGCCGTCACCCATGTCGTATCTACCGGGTACTGGGAAAACAGCGCCTCACTGCAGGTTCCTGAAAGTCCCCAGCTCGTCGCCCCCGCCGTGCAGCAGAGAATTCCAAGTTTTTCTCTCTTCTTGTCCTTTGTGTCTGTCATAACACCCTCCAGATAATCGATCGATCTTCATAATACCGTCATTGCAGCCTACCCGTCTGGACCTGCTGCCCTGACATTTGAATTATATCGGGATTTCGAAGATGTGTACAGCAGAATTTCAATAAAAAGCCGAATTTGTCTTTCTTTACATCCGGTCCAGAACCGCCGCTTCCTCCGGAATACTCGGGATCCCGCCCGACTGTGTCGTGGAGATGCTTGCCGCCGTGCAGGCGAACTGACCGATAAATCCAAGTTCTTCCGTGCTGAGCTCTTCCGGCGCTTTTCCTGTCTTTAACAGTCTGGACACCGCGCTTCCTCCGAAGATATCCCCGGCTCCCGTCGTATCGATGGGCTTTACCTTGGGGCACTTCGCGTAGGCGGCGCCATTCTGATTTGCAAGATATGCCCCTTTCGGTCCCATAGTGACCATAGCGAGGCGGATTCCAAACTCGTCGAGCAGCTTCTCTGCCGCCTCCTTCTCGTCCGTGACCCCCCAGAGGAATTCCACCTCCTCATCGCTGATCTTCACAACATCCGCATGGGCCAGCCCCCATAAGATCTGCTCTTTCGCCGCGTCCGTTGTCTCCCAGAGCGGAAGTCTTAAATTCGGGTCAAAGGTGATGAGCTTTCCATGCTCTTTCGCATACTCCACACACTTTTTCGTCGCCGTGCGCACCGGATCATCCGTAAGACTCAGGGTTCCGAAATGAAAAACCGATGCCTCATCGATCATGGTAAGATCGATCTCCTCAAAGCTCAGTCTTGTATCCGCTCCCGGTTTTCTCGCGAAGCTGAAGGAACGGTCACCTTCCGGCGAAAAAGTCACAAATGCCAGTGTCGTAAACACAGACGGATCTGTCAATATCCCCTTTGTCTCAATTCCGGCTTTCTCAAACGTCTTTACCAGCAGTTTGCCAAAAGCGTCATCCCCGACTTTTCCGAGAAATGCCGTCTTCATTCCATATTTATTTAACGCTGCAAGGAAATTTCCCGGTGCACCGCCCGGATTCGCCTTCATAGTCGGATATCCATCCACATCCGTCTCCTTTGCCGCAAAATCGATCAGAAGCTCACCAAGAGCGATCACATCGTACATTCCAATACCTCCCTGCACTCATGTTCCAGTAATTCAATTTCGTCTTTTCCGTCCAGGATCTGGAATCGGATACGGTTTATATGTTTCTCGAAGGGTTTCAGGATCTCCGTCGCCCCGGCGCGGCCATCAAACCCACAGTTTGTCGGCTCCAGTGCCATCGCGAAGTCCCCGGATGCCAGGCTCTTCCACTGGGTCAGGTAGGGGATCGCCGATTTTTCAAAACGGATACAGAGCCCGATCTGAAGCTCGTCATTCACAAACGCCGCAAACGTATTTCCATTATGATCTGCTGCCAGCTCATGCTGGAATACCTGCTCCGGTGCATGGTCCCTCGGCTCATCCATCACATTCCAGTCCGCCTCGCCCGCCTTTGCGTCCGCATCTCTCGGGCTGCAGAAGATCGATGGCATCACGACCCGCAGCCCCGGCACCAGAAACGGATATCCGGCATTGCAGTGATAGAGAAAGCAGAGCGGCTGGTTCTCAAAGCCCTGATTTTCGATCTCGTCCGTGAATACGATCTCCCGGCTGCCGTAAGTCGTCTCAATCGTTCGTCTGAGTATCAGGTTTTCACCAAAGATCTGTGCCTCCCGCATCTCCCCGGACACCAAAATCTTATACTCCCCGTTCTCCCAGAACGCGTCCATGGAGATCTTTTCCGCGGGAGTTGTTCTCATCCGTCCGTGAACCGGATATTCCACACCGTCCACCACCCGGTTTCCGTGGACGTTTCCAAGACCGCAGGTGAACATCGCGCCGCCCATGATGGAGCGCACCGCCTCGTCCCCCGCGGTATCGTAGGGATTCCGCCCCTGAAGTCCCGGCTTTGCGAGGAGACTTAAGTTGATCCCCTTATACCGGATCCAGGCCGGGTCCAGGCATTTATCGAGCATCAGCGGAAGCTCCAGCGGTCCATTATGGATCATCGCACAGCGAAGTCCCGCTGCCCGCCCGTCCTGAAATTTCATCTGACGGACTCCGGCGACCTGATCCATATGACCGCAGACCGCCATCAGTGTTCTCTGATCTACCATCTATTTTGCCTCCGGATATTCGTTGCACAGCAGACGATACGGTGCTTCATCCTCCTCGATCTCCGGGAATCTTCCCATCTTCTCGTAGAAACGGTTATCCACGTTATCGTCGTTGCACTGGCTGACTTCTCCCAAAAGGACCGGACCGGTTCCCTCTTCCACCTCGAAATCATGGTACATGTACGGGTAGATGGAAATGCTCTCACCGGGAGTCAGGCGCACCTGAGTGCCCGCCGGAACAACCATTTCTCTTCCGTCAACATGGACATGGACATCGTTCACTTTATCGAGATCCTCATCCTTCGTGGAATTGTATACACGGATCAGAACATTTCCGCCGCCACGGTTGATGATATCCTCCATCTTGGACCAGTGGAAGTGCATCGGGGAATACTGCCCCTCTTTGATGTACAGGAGTTTTTCCGCATATGTCTTTGTGTATTTGTCCTTCATCTTCAGGTTGCCGTTGCGGATCGTGATCAGGGAAAACCCGACCTTATCGAAGTCCCCGAGACCGTAGTCCGTGATATCCCATCCTAACATGTTGTCGCGGATCTCATCGTAATCATGGCCTTTTTCCTTCCACTCTTCCGGTGTGAAATTGCAGAATGGCGGGATCGCGAAGCGATACTCCCTAATCATCTGTTCCATCTCTTTTAAAGCCGCGTTGATCTCACTGCGTTTCATACAAATGTCCTCCTGTCCCTTATATGCAGGAACGCCGATCCTTTCGGCCCGGCGTTCCATTGCGTTACATGGTTCAGTAACTGTCCGTCGCGCGGAAGCTACCGTTATTTTAATTCATTTTCGTGCCGGTTTCCAGTTTATTTTCCTGCCCGGCACCTTTTCTTTCATTCAGGGCCATCATTCATGCGCTGCACGAACTGTAACCATTGAAATTCTTTATCAGTTCGTAACTGTTCCGTACACAGTTACATCAGTTCTTTTTCAGAACAGATACGCCTGTATCGCTGACAGCGCCGCCGAGTTCTTCGCCCTCTAACGCTCTCACTGCTGCCTTTACGCCCTCTTTACCCATAACATCAGGGTTCTGAGCCATTGTGCAGAGGAGATATCCGTCATTGATGAGGTTCATGATCGCATCGGATTTATCGAAGCCAACGCCTACGATATCTGTCTTTCCGGATGCCTTAATCGCATTACCGGTACCAGTCGTGGAACCTTCGTTGCAGCCGAAGATGCCGACAACGCCCTGTGTGATGTAGTTTTCAGCGATGGTCTGGGACTTCGCTGCATCACCTTCGCCGTACTGAGTCTCCATAAGCTCGTAACCTTTTCCTTCAAATGCGGAGCGGAAACCAGCTTCTCTCTTGACTGTGGAATCTGTTGCTGCGTTTACGTTTACGATACCGATCTTACCGGATGTGATGCCTGCTGCCTCGAGAGCCTTGATCATCTCATCGCCTGCTGTCTTACCAGCTGCCTCGTTGTCTGTGGAGAAGGTTGCCTCTGCCTCTACGTTTGCCGGAGAGTCAACATACACGATCTTCACGCCTGTGGAAGCGGCTTCCTTTAATGCGGAAGAGATCGCGTCCGGGCCGTTTGCCGCTACGATAATTGCCTCATAGCCGCCTGCGACTGCGTTGTTCACACACTCGATCTGCTGAGCATCATCCTTTGTGTTCGGGGACATGAAGCTTACGGTTACGCCAAGTGCCTTTGCCTCTGCTTGAGCGCCCTCATTTAAAGTTACCCAGTGCTGGTCGATGGAGTCCATGGTGATCAGCGCGATCTTCCAGTCCTTTGTTGCTGTCACGTCAGTTGTTCCTGCTGCATCCTCAGTGTTGCCTGCCTTGATGACAGAAACGCCTGTATCCGTTACAAGACCGCCAAATGTCTCACCCTGAAGCGCACGGACAGCTGCCTCAACACCGTCTCTACCCATGAGATCCGGGTTCTGAGCCATTGTGCAGAGAAGATATCCGTCATTGATAAGGTTCATGATCGCGTCGGATTTATCGAAACCAACACCGATGATGCCTGTATTGCCGGATGCCTTGATGGCATTACCGGTACCGGTCGTGGACCCCTCGTTGCAGCCGAAGATGCCGACAACACCCTGTGTGATGTAGTTCTCAGCGATGGTCTGGGACTTCGCTGCGTCACCTTCGCCGTACTGGGTCTCCATGAGCTCAAAGCCTTTTCCTTCGAATGCCTTACGGAATCCGGCTTCTCTCTTGACTGTGGAGTCTGTTGCTGCGTTTACATTTACAATACCGATCTTACCGGATGTGATGCCGGACTCTTCAAGAGCTTTGAGCATCTCTTTACCGGCTGTCTCACCAGCTGCCTCGTTATCGGTAGAGAAGGTTGCCTCTGCCTCCACATTTGCCGGGGAATCAACGTATACGATCTTAATGCCCGCGTCCTTTGCTTCCTTCAGTGCGGAAGAGATCGCGTCCGGGCCGTTTGCCGCTACGATGATCGCCTGATAGCCGCCTGCGACTGCGTTATTTACGCACTCGATCTGCTGAGCGTCATCCTTTGTGTTCGGGGACATGAAGCTTACTGTCACGCCGAGCTCTTTCGCCTCTTCCTGAGCACCCTCGTTTAAGGTTACCCAGTGCTGGTCGATGGAGTCCATGGTGATCAGCGCGATCTTATAATCGCCGACTTCTTTGGACGGAGCACCTGTGGTGGACTCTGCCTCTGCAGACGCAGCTGCGGATTCTGCAGGTTTCTGGCTGGAACAGCCGGTGATGCTGGCTGCCGCAAGGGCTGCACAGCTTAACAGTGCGAACAATCTCTTTTTCATAAAAATCCTCCTTAAGATTTTCTTATATGTAACTCCCGTATATCATGGGAGTTAGATATCCATGTAACGATATTTCCGGACCAGCATCCTGCTTATTCTCATGCAGGACCGCGGACCGACTGTTGCTGCAAAATGCCGCAGACACAAAACAGTTTTTTCTCTGTCTTATTTGGATGCTTTCTTTCCGAAGTTTCCGGAACGAACGACAACATCAAGAAGTACAGAGAATACAACGATGATACCGATGACAAGTCTCTGGATGCCGACCTGTGCACCGATCATGTTCAGACCATTCTCCAGTGTCTGCCATACAGCCGCACCAGCAAAGGTTCCGAGCAGAAGTCCTGTTCCGCCGAGCGGGGAGATGCCGCCGATAACGCCGGCCGCAACGCCGTACATCTCGTACATGTTTCCTGCTTCCATGTTGCCCATTCCTGCCTGTGCGCAGAGGATATAACCAACGACACACGCGCAGACAGCACTTACCAGATATGCCTTAATTGTTGTATTTACAACATTCACACCGGACAGTTTCGCAGCATCCACGTTGGAGCCGATCGCGTAAATATGTCTTCCTGTGCGGGTCTTTGAGAGCAGGAAGAAGAAGATCAGAAAGATCACGAGAGCGATCCAGAAGGTGTTGTAAACACCAAGTGTCTTTCCATAGTAGAAGACGTTCTGGAACTTATCCCCTGCTTCCTTTCCGATACCGGTGGCGATGGCATCCGTGTTTCGGTTGTTATTGACCATGTAGGCAACGCCTCGTGTCACGAACATGGTACCCAGGGTAGCGATGAACGGCGGAAGCTTGAACTTTCCGACTAACATTCCGTTGATCACTCCGGTAACCAGGCAGCACGCCATCGCAACCGCCATCGCAACGAACGGATTGACGCCCATCGCCATCAGGGTTGCCGAGATCATGGCGCTCATTCCGACCATGGAACCGATCGAGAGATCGATGTTTCCGGTGATCAGAAGATAGCTCTGTCCGACGCCGATCAGAAGGTACTTTGACATGGAACGCAGAAGGTTCATGACGTTCTGTCCTGCAAATACTTTACGGTCGATGAGACCGAATGCTACATAGATGATGATCAGTCCCGCGAATGCCGTGATGACCGCGCCCATTCCGCGTGTCCCCAGGATCCGCTTTACTGTACTCTGCTTCTTTTCATTCATTCTCCTGTCCTCCCTCAGCTAACCTGTTGTTTCTTCTCAAATTCGGTAGCGAACTTCAGAACCTCATTCTGGCTTGTCTCCTTCGCCATGACTTCGCCGGTGATCTTTCCGTCGCACATGACGATGACGCGGTCCGCGATTCCCAGGACTTCCGGCATCTCCGAGGAGACGAACATAACGGCAATGCCCTGTTTCTTTAACTGGTTCATCAGGTTGTAGATCTCGACCTTCGCGCCTACATCGATGCCTCGTGTCGGCTCATCGAAGATCACGACTCTGGAATTTCTCGCCAGCCACTTTCCGACAACCACTTTCTGCTGGTTTCCTCCGGAAAGATTGCCCGCGTTGACCTCCACCGTCGGGGTCTTGATCAGGAGGTCCTTCACCGCCTTCTCGCAGAGGTCGTCCTCCTTTTTACTGCTGATCACGCCGAGCTTGCTGCAGATGAGGTCCAGGTTCGGGAGTGCCAGGTTATGACGGATGCTGAGTTTCGTGCAGAGACCGTCTTTTTTCCGGTCCTCCGGCGCCAGTACGATCCCGGCTTTGATCGCGTCCATCGGACAGGTGATCTTCACTTCTTTTCCGTCCAGCCAGATCTCCCCTCTGGTCTTCGGGTCAACTCCGAAGATCGCTCTCGTTGTCTCGGTACGTCCCGCTCCCATCAGTCCCGCGAATCCGACGATCTCGCCCTCATAGAGGGAGAAATTGATGTCGCGGACGAGATGTCCGGCATTTAAGTTTTTCACCTCGAAGATCTTCTTTCCTTTCGGGCAGGAGACTCTCGGGAACTGTTCCTTGATCTCACGGCCGACCATGTTTGCGATGATCTGTTCCATCGTCATATCTGCGAAATTTCCGTCTGTGATATACTGACCGTCACGCATAATCGTCACCCGGTCCACGATGGCCTTCAGCTCCTCCAGACGATGGGAAATATAGACGATTCCGCAGCCGTCTGCCTTTAACTGGCGGATGATCCGGAAGAGCTCCTCGATCTCTTTTGCTGTCAGGGAAGAAGTCGGCTCATCCATGATCAGGATCTTCGCGTGGATCGAAAGTGCCTTCGCGATCTCGACCATCTGCTGTTTGGATACCGGAAGATCGCCGACGGTCTGTCTCGGGTCGATGTCGATCTTCAGATCGCCGAGGATCTTTGCCGCCTCTGCCTCCATCTCCCGGTCATTTAAGACGATCCCGTTGACCTTCTCTCTTCCGAGGAACATGTTTTCCGCGACCGATAAGTGGCGGCACATGTTTAACTCCTGGTGGATGATCGCAACGCCGACGTCCTGTGCCTGCTTCGGCGTCAGATTGTCATATTCCGTTCCGAATATGGTCATCGTTCCGCTGTCTTTTGTATAAACACCGCTTAAGATCTTCATCAGTGTAGATTTTCCTGCTCCGTTCTCCCCGAGAAGCGCCATGACCTCTCCCGACCGGAGTTCGAAATTTACATGATCCAGGGCTTTGACGCCCGGGAATGTCTTGACGATGTCTTTCATTGAAACAATTACTTCGCCCATCTTCTCCCCCACTTTCCAGTTTTGGTTTCTCGTTTGATCCGGTCTACCGGGTCGTTTTATGTGTGCGAAAATATGCCCTGCACATCCTTTTGTGGCTATATTTCTAATGTTTTTCCTGTAACTGCAGGGATTCCGGACAGTTACATTCTTTTTGTGGTTTCTCCGCAAATCCCGGCATTTTCATTTTTTACAGGTTCATGGCGACACAGAGTGCCGCGATATCTCCGATTGATTCCCCGAGTCCCGCCGGAACGATCCGGCAGATCTCTACGCCCGGTTTCAGTGCTTCTTTCCGGATCTTTTCTTCCATGGAAGCTCTCAGATACTTCTCCGCCCGGACGAAAATACTTCCGATGACGATCACCTCCGGATTTAAAAGGTCGATCAGGATCGCCAGCATGCTTCCAAGATGTTCTCCTGTCTGCGCCCAGATCTGCAACGTCTCCGGATCTCCTTCTTCCGCCCGTTTTCCTAGCTCCGCCGCGGTTCCTTTTCCGTACTGGGCGATCCCGCCGCCGCTCACATATCCTTCGTACGAGCCGGACTTTCCGTAGCCAACGTGTCCATCCTCAAAAAGCCGTACATGACCGATCTCCCCGGCCAGCCCGCATGTTCCTTCGTAGAGCTTTCCGTTTAAGATCAGCCCCGCGCCGATCCCGGTCCCGAAGGTAAGAAAGATCATGTTCTCCGCGCCTTTTCCGGCTCCGAACTGCCATTCCGCCACGGCACAGGCATCCGCATCATTTCTTAAATATGCCGGAAGTCCGAACCGCTCCGTCAGCATATCCGTAATCGGAACTTCGTCCCATCCCGGAAGATTCGGAGGTCCCAGGATCACACCCGTCCTGCTGTTTAACGGTCCGCCGCAGCTGACGCCGATCGCTTTCGTCTGATCTGTTTTCAGATCCGCAACGCTCTGAAAGATCATTTCCAGAGTTTCTCCCTTCGTTGTCGTCGCGAATCGCTTCTTTTCAAGGATCGTTCCGTTCTCGTCTCCACGAACGATGGCTGTTTTCGTCCCGCCGATATCGATTCCTATATACTCGTTCATATAGACCTCCCCTGTTAGTTCCATCTTACATGAAAAATGTCCCCCGTAACAGAGGACAATCCTACGGTTATGGGGGACAATATTTTGATGTATACAACAGGACGGGGCAGCTCCAATCCTACCTCACAATTCTCTTAAACTCACTCTTCTCATACACTGCCGCCACCTTCCCCTGCTCCACGACGAGCAGTCGGTCCGAGATATCAAGCGTATCGGAGATACTCGCGGTGATCATGAGTATCGCCGTCCCCTGTTTCTGGATCTGGCGCAGCACATTTAAAATTCTCATGCGGCAGAACATGTCGCCCTTTGCGAGCGGCTGGATGCAGACCATGATCCGCGGACGCAGAAGATTCATCTTATGATAGAGCAGGGCAAACTGGTCTTCCTGCGGAATATCGCGCACACAGGGCGCGTCGATCACCGGCCCCACGAGCGGCAGATATTCTGAATGGATGCTCCTATAGATCTTCCCCGGAATCAGGCTTTTTTTGAGTTTTCGGTCTAGGAGAAATGTCAGGTTCTCCATGTAGCTCCCATCCAGAAACAGCAGCCGGTTTACCCCGTCCGCCGGGATCACGGCGATCCCCTCATCGAGATAATCCGCCGCTTTTTTCTGCGTGTAGGTCACATGTTCCACTGTGATCCATCCTGATCTGCACCGCTTCTTCCCGGTCATCAGATCCATCATGTCCCCTGCGATCTTATTCTCCTTGTCGAGGATCGTCATACACTCACCGCGGTGCAGGATGAAGCGAAGACCATTTAAATTTCCGACTCCCACGGTGTGAAAGTGCAGGATCCCGTCATCCTCGGCATCCTGATCATTCTCCGTGGACATGATCTTCCATTCTGAGATGTACGGTGCCATCTTTTCGTCCGTCATCTCATCCCGCTCAAAGACCTTGTAGATGTGACCGTCCGAAAAAAGTGCGGTCCGGTCCGCGATCTTAAAGAGCTCCTGGTGGTGGTTTCCCACATAGAGCACGGAGATCCCCTCTTTCCGGATCTTCTTTAACATCTGCTGGAACTCGAAGAGCTCATACTGGCTCAAATAGTTCGCCGGGTTATCCACGATAATGAGATGACAGCCCGAAAGCAGCGCCTTTCCGAGCTCCACAAAGCATCTCTCAAGCTCTGTCAGGTTCTCCACTCTCTTTTCCAGGTCCACTTTCAGCCCTTTTTCCTCAAAAAAGCGGACCGCCTGGCTAAAGATCACCTGCTCATTGATAAAATATTTCCGGAAACCTTCCCGCAGGATAAAAAGGTTGTCCACAACGCTGAGTCCCTGCACGAGATGGCTCTTCTGCTCGATCAGCGCCACCTTGTTGGACTCGCCGCTGCTGTAGGCGTAGCTATTTACAACGTTTCCGTCATACCACACGGATCCCAGGCTGATCGGATCGTTCCGGCAGATCAGATCCACCATCTCTTTCTGGCCTTTCCGGTTCCGAGCCACTAGGCCAACGATCTCCCCGGCAAACATCTGGAATTCCAGATCATCCAAGAGCAGCTCTCCGTCCCGTTCAAGATCGACATGCGATATTCGAAGAAGTTCTTTTCTCATCGCCATCCTCCCTGACGATCCCCGTCGCGCACCAGCGGAAGCTCCACTATGACATCAGTTCCGATCCCCTCTTTGCTGTAGACATGGATTCCGTACTCCTCGCCGAAGAGGAGCCTGATCCGCCTGTTCACGTTCACCACCGCGATCCCGCCGCGGGCCGGCTTCTTCTCCTCCTCTTTTTCCGGGACATCTGTCTCCACATCAAGACGGCGCAGTTTTTCATTCAGTTCCTTCAGTTTTTCGTCCGTCATTCCGCGTCCATCATCGGAAATTCTGATGTAGAGCCGTTCCTCACTCGCACTGATCCGGATCACAAGATGACCTTTTCCGATCTTTCGCTCGATCCCGTGGTAGATGGAATTTTCCACGATCGGCTGCAATGTCAGCTTCGGAAGTTTGCACTGCAGAAAATCCATCTCCGTGAAATCGTCGTCCGGATCCCGGTCATACTGGATCTTCAGGTCCAGTTTGGAACCGAATCGGAACTGTTGAATATAGTAATAATTCTCGATATTGGCAAGTTCGTCCTCCAGCGTCACGAGATTTTCCAGGTTTGAGATCGTGTAGCGGAAGAAGGTCGCCAGCGCCTCCGTCATCTCCGCGATGCTGTCCAGCCCCGCGATCAGCGCCTCACTCCGGATCCCCTCCAGCGTGTTGTAGAGGAAATGGGGATTGATCTGGTTCTGAAGCGCCAGATACTCCGCCTGTTTCTTCGAGATCGCGATCAGGTTGTTCCGGTCGATGATCTCGTTCAGGCGCAGGACTGCCTGCTCACTCTCCGGTGAAAACGGATAGCGGACCTTAAAAAGGTCCTCCATGACATAGCCCATGACAAACTGCTCATAGATCTTCCGAGTCTCCCGGTATGGGATCAGCACCGTCCGGTAGACGATCACCGCCAGAGCAGCGGAAAGCGCCGTAAATACAGCCGGGACCATCAGGGACTGCATTTCCCGGATGCACACCACCCACATTCTCACGAGGAATGCCCCGATCAGCCCGGCTGCGAGAAGTGCACACCATTTGATCCGGACGGACAGGTAATTTTTCTCATCGGTATATTTCTTCTCCATCATGAGTACAGCTTTCTGTATTCCTTGGGCTTTAAACCCGCATATTTTGTAAAGGTCTTCGTGAAATACCGCACATCGCTGTAACCGACCTTCCCGCAGATATCGGCCACCGTGTCATTTGTCTCCTTTAAGAGCTTTTTTGCCATGTCCATGCGAACCTTCGAGAGGTATTCCAGAAACGTCATCCCCGTATCCTTTTTAAAGATCGTGCTAAGGTATGTCGGGGAGAGATCCACAACCTGACTGAGTTCTTCCAGCGTCAGCGGCTCTCCAAAATGTTCTTCCACATACTTTTTCACCACGCGGATCGGGCGGTTTTCATCCTGCCGCTTTAACCTTGCTGCCTTCTCATAGGAAGTCGTGATCCGTCTCGTCAGATAATCGAAAAGCTCCGCCGCATCTGCACAGTTGTCGGCACTGACGCTGAAGTTCTCCATAAAGTTCTCTTCCACCGGAAGGCGGTACTTTTTCATAAAAAACAGGTACTGGTTGCAGATCTCCTTCGTCATCTGAAGGATCTCATGACCGCTGATCTCCTTTTCAGCCAGCATTTTCGTTTTCAGATAGATCAGTTCTTCCCGCACTGCAAAGGAATCCAGACTCTCCAGCGTGTGGGCGATCCGGTCATTAAATTTCGCGAAGATCTCACTGTCCGCGAAGGACTCCCCGCTTTCGATCTTTCCTTCCATCAGCTTTCCCGTTCCTGCGAGCAGCCGCTCCTCGATGAGGAGTCTGGCATTTTTCAAGGAACTGCCGATCTCCGGGAGACTTCCCACGCCCTCTCCGAGTGCCAGTGTCACCGACAGGTTCTTTAAAATATCCCCCTGGACCCGAATCTCCGAGAGCAGGGCTTTCATCTGTCTCCGGATCTGCATCCGGTCCTCTGCGTCATAGTTCAGCAGAAAGAAATGGAATCCGTTGAGCTCCGTATTCTCTGTCTCCATGACATAGTCTTTTAAAAATCTTTCCGCCGCAGACTGGACTTTCTCCGCCATAAACTGGACATTCTGCTCCTCGTCGCAGACACGACCGTCCAGTTTTAAGATGGCGATGCAGAATTCCCCCGGCTCAAAACGATAGTGAAATTCCCGGTTGATCTCCAAAAGCGGCTGCGACAGGGTCTCCTTATTTCTTCTCCCCACAAGATCCTGTAAAAAGGCCTGTCTCAGGTTCTTCTCATCGCTTCTGATCGCCAGTCTGGTCTTCTCCTCCTGGCTCAGCTGCTCCGTCTGCACCCGGAAACGGGTGCTGAGGCGTTTTAATGTCTCCGTCAGCTCGTCCTTTTTTATCGGTTTTAAGAGATACGCGTTCACCCCGTACCGGATCGCCATCTGCGCGTATTCAAAATGGCGGTAACCGCTAATGATCACAAACTCTGCCTCCGGAGCTTCCTCTTTTCCCAGCCGGATCAGGTCCAGCCCGTCATATCCCGGCATCCGGATATCCGTGATCACGATATCCGGGTGAAATTCTTTTATTTTTCCCAACGCCTCGATCCCGTTCTCGGCAACTGCGACAACCTCCATCCCAAGCGCATCCCAGTCCACAAGCTTCTCGATCAGCTGGCACACCTTGCTCTCGTCGTCGGCGATCAGTACTCTCAGCATCCGCAATTCCCCCCTGTTTCCCCCGAAAGTAATATAATTTCATTGTACCCCGCATGGGACATTTCCGTCAACCCATATGAATTACTGCCCTTTGCGTTTTTGGTCAGACCTTTTATTTCCACTTGACTTCCCCCACAACATCTGGTATATATAGCTTATACCGATCATATGACTGACGGATAAGTGGATAAACCACGTGAAGTATGATCGAAGAAAGCCGACCGTCTGGGCAATCATAGCGCAGACCGTGGGCTGTTTTTTTGCCCTTTTGTCTGATGGCGCATTCTGCGCCGCGCTGTGATTCTGTAACAGCTGAGATCTCCCTAAAGAGAAAATTTCCCATATGACAGATTTTGATAATGATTCTCATTTAGAGTATTGTTTTTTCCTGTCACGATCTGTTATAATGGCGAAGCATTTCTTCACAACCGAAGATTTCAGAATGATCCCTTTTTAACAATATGTAATAGTAATGGAAACAAGGAGGAACCACCATGTCTGAACAGAATACCAGAAACGGAAACGCTGATGTTTTCAAAAAAGCCTGGAGAGGATTCCAGGGCGCAAAATGGACCGACGAGGTCAATGTCCGCGAATTCATCCAGAATAACTATACCCAGTACGACGGAACCGAGGATTTCCTTGCAGCTCCGACCGAAGCTACCGATAAACTCTGGGGACGTCTTCAGGAGCTCCAGAAAGAGGAACGCAAAAAAGGCGGTGTCTTAGAGTGCGAGACTGAGATCGTGTCCAGCCTGACTTCCTACGGCCCGGGCTATATCGACGAGAGCTTAAAAGACCTCGAGACCATCGTCGGACTCCAGACAGACAAACCGTTAAAACGTGCATTCATGCCTTTCGGCGGAATCAAGATGGCGGAGGAAGCTGCCGAAACTTACGGATATAAGGTAAATGAGAAGTTCCACAAGATCTTCACTGAATACCACAAAACTCACAACCAGGCTGTTTTTGATGCCTACACACCGGAGATGAAGGCTGCCCGCCACTGCCACATCGTAACCGGTCTTCCGGATACCTACGGACGTGGACGTATCGTCGGCGACTACCGCCGTGTGGCCCTCTACGGTATCGACTTCCTGATCGAAGAAAAGAAGAAAGACCTGGATCTCTGCGGAAACGGTGCGATGTACGATGAGATCATCCGCCAGAGAGAGGAGATCGCAGAGCAGATCCGTGCCTTAAAGGGCATGAAAGAGATGGCAAAGATCTACGGCTATGACATTTCCGCTCCGGCAACAAACGCAAAAGAGGCAATCCAGTGGCTTTATTTCGGCTATCTTGCCGCTGTTAAGACTCAGAACGGCGCAGCTATGAGCGTTGGACGTATCTCTACCTTTATCGATATCTACGTAAACCGTGACCTCGAGGAAGGTACACTTACCGAGTCCCAGGCACAGGAGCTGATCGACCATATGACCATGAAATTCCGCATGGTGAAGTTCGCGAGAATTCCGTCCTACAACCAGCTCTTCTCCGGTGATCCGGTTTGGGCGACACTGGAAGTTGCAGGTCTCGGACAGGATGGGCGTCACATGGTAACAAAGACAGACTTCCGTTTCCTCCATACTTTAGAGAACATGGGACCGTCCCCGGAGCCGAACCTGACTGTACTTTACTCCTCCCGTCTCCCGGAGAATTTCAAAAAGTACGCGGCAAAGATCTCCGTTGACACATCCTCAATCCAGTATGAGAATGATGATGTGATGCGTCCGGTATGGGGCGATGACTACAGCATCTGCTGCTGCGTATCCGCTACCCAGACAGGTAAGGAGATGCAGTTCTTCGGAGCACGTGCAAACCTTGCGAAGTGCCTGCTCTACGCGATCAACGGCGGTAAAGACGAGAAGTACAAGACAAAGGACGGAAAGCCGATGCAGGCTGGTCCGGAGTACGCACCGATCACCTCCGAGTATCTTGATTATGACGAGGTGATGCATAAGTATGACCTGATGATGGACTGGCTGGCAGGAATCTATGTAAACATCCTGAACCTGATCCAGTATATGCACGATAAATATTACTATGAGGCAGCCGAGATGGCTCTCATCGATACCGATGTACGGCGTACCTTCGCAACCGGTATCGCAGGCTTCTCCCACGTGGTAGACTCCCTCTCTGCGATCAAGTACGCAAAGGTAAAGGTTGTCCGCGACGAGAACGGTATGGCGACAAGCTTCGTAACAGAGGGTGATTTCCCGCGTTACGGAAACGATGATGACCGTGCGGATGATATCGCGGTTTGGCTGTTAAAGACATTCTTAAAGAAGGTTAAGAAGTACCACACCTACAGAAATTCCGAACCGACTACTTCGATCCTTACGATCACATCCAATGTGGTTTATGGTAAGGCAACAGGCGCTCTTCCGGACGGCCGCGCGGCATTTACTCCATTTGCTCCGGGCGCTACTCCATCCTACGGTGCAGAGCAGAACGGTCTTCTCGCTTCCTTAAACTCTGTCGCAAAGCTTCCGTATGAGTACGCACTCGACGGAATCTCCAACACCGAGACGATCGCTCCGGGTGCTCTCGGACATTCTGAGGATGAGAGAAAGAACAACCTTGTCCATGTTCTCGACGGATATTTTGATCAGGGCGCTCATCACCTCAACGTGAACGTATTCGGTCTTGATAAGCTGAAGGACGCGATGGAACATCCGGAAAAGCCGGAGTACGCAAACTTCACGATCCGTGTTTCCGGTTATGCCGTTAAATTCATTGATCTGACAAGAGAGCAGCAGCTGGATGTCATTGCAAGAACCTGCCACGAGGCGATGTAAAATAAGCAGCAATCGCTCACTAACTTTATCGATTTAAAATCAGCCGGGAATGTTGTTTATTCCCGGCTGAGTCTAAATTATGAAGTTTTTTTCTGGCTTGGCATTGAGATTTTAGTGTTTGCGCTTTTGCACCCACTACTCATTTTACCTTTATTTTTATCCCCGGCAGATTCCGGGAGAAGGGAAACTTTTATATGGAAACAACAGGCTACATTCACTCCATCGACAGTTTTGGTTCCGTAGACGGACCCGGAGTCCGCTTTGTGACTTTTCTTCAGGGCTGCCATATGCGGTGCCGGTATTGTCATAATCCGGATACATGGAAATTAGCGAACGCTGCTGCCGTTTCTGAGCAACAGATCTCCGAAAACGCAGCTCATGCGAATACTGTCCAAAATACAGCTTCTGACAGCGCAGCGCCTTCTTCCGTCTGTAATTATAAAGAAATGACCCCCTCTGCCCTGATCAGACAGGCACTCCGCTACAAGCGCTACTGGGGCAAAGAGGGCGGCATCACGGTCAGTGGAGGCGAACCGCTCTTACAGATCGATTTCATGAATGAGCTTTTCCGCCTTGCAAAAGAAAACGGCGTCGGCACAGTGCTTGACACCGCAGGACAGCCGTTTACAAGAGAAGATCCATTTTTCTCAAAGCTCACCGATCTCATGGAAAATACCGATCTTGTCATGCTGGACTTAAAACACATCGATCCGGAAAAGCACCGCGCTCTCACCGGCCATACCAACGAAAATATTCTGGCCTTCGCCAGATACCTGAATGAGATCGGCAAACCCATGTGGATCCGCCATGTCCTCGTTCCAGGCGTAACCGATGACAATGAGAATCTTCATGGAATCCGTGCGTTTTTAGATACGCTGTCCAATGTAAAAAAAGTGGAAGTTCTTCCGTACCATACACTCGGCATCTACAAATGGGAGTCCCTTGGAATCCCCTACACCTTAAAAGATGTGGATCCGCCGACTGCAGACACGGTGAAGCGGGCAGAAGAAATTCTGGGGTGTTCGAAATAAGTTTTCTGCATACAGACTCTCTGATCTATACCTGCACTTTTCTCTAAAACTTCAGAAATCACAATTTGTTTCTCAAATCACTGTGATTTTCATATTCCTTTTTCTCGCTGTTCATATAAGTAAAACACGTACTGTCTAAAATTGAGCTCTATCCAACTCCAGTCAGTACGTGTTTCTCTTATTTTTTCTGATTATAAATTTTCTTCAAATCCTCAATCGCGAGAACCGGATCCATCGTATGAAACATCATATAATTTCGTTTCATAACTTCGACCGGTGCTTGTTTGTATATCTTTTTGCTATCCTCACCGCTGTAGTAATGCCAATAACGATAAATGTAGCCAATCCAATACAGGACATCTTTTGAAAATACTTCTCCGCCAACCGACACTTTATTGCCAGCATTATCCACAACTTCCTCCAAGAGATATTCTTCCCCTGCCCATTGCATACGATTATATTTTGAGTCAAGCGCTCTTGACACATCTGAATTCATAAACACACGAATGAATTTTATACTATCATACTTCTGATTCGCTGATAGCTCAAATAATCTCCCCTGTATATCACATAATTTTAACGCTATTTCATCCAAATTTGTACCTCTTTTTACCGCAAAACACATTTTCTAAAAAGAAAAGCGGAGCAAACATCGTATCCACAATGCCGCTCCGCAAAAGTTAAACTTTTTCCATGTATCTATATTTTATGCTGTCTTGAACCAATTGTCAACCACTAATTTGAGAAAATTAAATGTACTACTAATCATTGAATTTGATAGATAATACTCCTGATGTTTATTAACTCGTCCCATTAATTTCTGAAGCTCGTCCTCTGCTACTTTCCGTATTCCATCACTCTCAACCATTGTTTTATGTAGATAGAACGTAACTATTCAGTACCTTCATAGTTACGTGCAAAAATCCATTCCAGATCAGCTTCGCTGATGGGATTTTTGCCTTCCAGCCTATGTTTTCTTACGGTCAGCGCAGCAAGTGCGCAGACCTATTGAACAGTTACGATAGAACAATATTACTATTTGCTGAATCCTTGCATTACTCATGCGATTTTTACGAAAATTCATATTCATGCCCTGAATGGTCATAAGTTTGGCGGTAATCGATGCATTGGTTACATTCGTCGAAGTTCTAGCTTTTAAATCATTAAGAATACAGTTATTGTGTGCAGATGCATTTCTAATCTTTTTACATGTTAACAAATTATAGTAATTATCCATCATGTCCCTATCCGTAAATCTTTTTGCACAAAACCCATAGAAATCAACAAATCTTCCCAACGTTATGATTTCTACAAACGCCCATACAGGATAAGCATCATCATACTTTTCAATAATACCACTACAATAAATGCTCCTTCTGCATCTCTCGATTTCACCGTCATATATCTTTTTCTGTCTTTCCGTCAAAGAATTAATATAATCCTGTACGATTTGATAGCCATCCTCATCATACTCATCCAGTTTTCTCAAAAGCTGGAGTTTTGCATGATGCTCGATATCAAGTGCCATATGAACGATTTGATATCGAAGCCTCATGTCTATAATTGCCATATCTACCAGATACGCAAATTCAAGATTTATATATTTTCCTTTATTCTTCCCATCTGGATGTTTGTTATAGTTTTTTCTGTACGCTGTGAGCTTAAAATAATTATTATTTTGTTCTAAATATTTCTTAGCATCACTCTCATCCATAATGTTAAACAGAATACCTTTATCCTTCAAGTGTTCAATTTGCTCATCCAAAGATAACTTAGGTTTCTTTATCGTCATTCTTTAGTCTTCATCCCCCATTTTTCATATACTCATTTCTTGCTCTCAGCCAGTTCCCCAAGCTTCCCCAGCAATTCCTTCGCCTTCTCCATCATCGGCTCGCAATCCTTATGCTTCTTTCCTTTATCCTGATAGAACAGCACCGGCTTCTCTCCCTGGGCAAAGCGTAACGCAGTCTTATACTCGGCAATAAGCGCCGGAATCCCGGTGACATCGAGCTTTGCCTTCGGGTAGAGTTCGATGCGGATCTCCTGGGTGTTGATATCCACCTCGGTCACGTAGGCGCGGTGGGCCATAGCTTTTAATTCCGCTACACGCAGCAGGTTATCCACAGATTTCGGAATATCGCCAAAGCGGTCGATCAGCTCATCCTGCATATCCATATACTCGTCGTCCGTCTCGATGGCGGAAATTCTCTTGTATACATCAAGCTTCAGATACTCATTCTTGATATATCCGTCCGGAATAAATGCGTCGATATCGCAGTCCACCACGGTCTCAAAGGTCTCTTCCTCTTCCTGTCCGCCCTTTAAGGCAATGACCGCCTCGTTGAGCATCTTGCAGTAAAGGTCATATCCGACTGCCTCCATGTGTCCATGCTGTTCCGCTCCGAGAATATTTCCCGCGCCGCGGATCTCAAGGTCACGCATCGCGATCTTGATTCCCGAGCCCAGCTCCGTGAATTCCCGGATCGCCTGAAGACGTTTTTCCGCGTCCTCCTTTAACATCTTATCGCGCTTATACATGAGGAAGGCGTAGGATGTCCGGTTCGACCGTCCGATCCGCCCCCGGATCTGGTAGAGCTGGGAAAGCCCCAGACGATCCGCGTCCTGAATGATCATCGTGTTGGCATTCGGAATGTCCAGTCCCGTCTCAATGATCGTTGTAGACACGAGAACATCAATATCGCCGTTGATGAAATCCAGCATGATCTTCTCAAGCTGGTGCTCATTCATCTGTCCATGGGCAAAAGCCACATTCGCGTCGGGCACGAGAGATGCCACATGGTTTGCCACCTCATCGATGTTGTTGACACGGTTGTATACATAGTACACCTGCCCGCCGCGCCCTAACTCTCTGTGGATCGCCTCGCGGATCATCTCGTCGTTGTACTCCATGACATAGGTCTGGATCGGAACACGGTCCACCGGCGGCTCCTCGAGAACGCTCATGTCACGGATCCCGATAAGGCTCATATGCAGAGTCCGCGGGATCGGCGTCGCTGTCAGGGTCAGAACGTCCACGTTCTGCTTCATCTGCTTGATCTTTTCCTTATGAGTCACTCCGAACCGCTGCTCCTCATCGACGATCAGAAGTCCAAGGTTCTTAAACTGTACATCCTTTGACAGGACTCTGTGTGTGCCGATAATAATATCCACATACCCCTTTTTCAGTCCTTCTACTGTCTTCTTCATCTCCCCCGGTGTCCGGAAGCGCGACATCATGTCCACCCGCACCGGAAAATCCTTCATTCTCTGAACAAAGGTATTGTAAATCTGCTGCGCGAGGATCGTTGTCGGGACCAGATAGACCACCTGTTTTTCTTCCTGTACGGCTTTAAAAGCTGCCCGGAGCGCGATCTCCGTCTTTCCGTAGCCCACATCTCCGCAGATCAGGCGGTCCATGATCTTCTTGCTCTCCATGTCCCGCTTCGTATCATCAATGGCGGTAAGCTGGTCGTCCGTCTCATCGTAGGGGAACATCTCCTCAAATTCCTTCTGCCACACCGTATCCGGTCCGTACTGAAATCCCTCCGCGTCCTGACGCGCCGCATAGAGCTCCACAAGCTCCTTTGCGATCTCCCGGACTGCCGTGCGGACCTTTGTCTTCGTCTTCGTCCACTCAGTCCCGCCAAGCTTATTTAACTTCGGGACCTTTGCGTCAGCCCCGGCATACTTCTGGATTCCCTCCAGACGGGTCGCCGGAAGATAGAGGTTTCCGCCGTCACCGTACTCGACCTTGATATAGTCCTTGATGACATGATCCTGCTCGATCTTCTCAATTCCCTTATAGATACCGAGACCATGGCTCTCATGCACCACGTAGTCGCCGACGGAAAGTTCGGAGAAGCTGCTGATCTTCTTTCCCTCGTAATTGTACTTTTTCCGCTTCTTCTTCCGTTTTTCCACGCCAAACATATCGCCCTCGGTGATGACGACGAACTTGATCAACGGATACTCAAAGCCCTTGTGAAGCTTTCCGTAGGTGACCAGGATCTCCCCCGGAGCCACCGGGCGCCCCGCATCCTCCGGGCAGAAGGCACGGAGATCATACTCTCTTAAGTCCCCAGCAAGGCGACTCGCCCTGGTTCTTGACGCGGAAAGGAGAACAACGCGGTAACCGTCCTTTTTCCATTTTGTGAGATCCTTGATCAGGATCTCGAAGCTGTTCTGATAGGAGTTTAAGTTCTTTCCGGTCAGGCTGTATTTCGCCTTTACAGTCATCCCCGGAAGACGCTGGTCGAGACCTGTCATGAAGATCGAGTGAGGCGTATGGCACTCCGCCAGCACTGTCTTTGAAGCGAATAAGAGGTCCGCCTGCCCCGGCAGAATATAGCCCTGCTCCAGACGGTGGGACATGCTCTCGCGGAACTCGGTCTCAACGGTCTCGGCTTTTTCCTTCATGCGCTGGGGCTCGTCTAAGATCAACGCGAGACCAGCTGCCTGTTTTCCTGTTTCTGTCGCAGAAGACACCAAAGTGACCTTAGCGCCCACTTCTTTCATATAGTCAAGAAATGAAACTGTATCCTTACAAAAGTATCTGATATACGCATCCAGCGTCTGAACATCAAAGCCCTCCTTTAAGGATTCTACAAGCTCCCCGACAGCCCGCCGGATCCGCTGGGCCTCCTCCGGCTTTTTCTGGTCCCGGAACGCTTTTTCCTGCTTTTTCTCGTCGGCTTCCAGGCACAAAATTCCCTCTTCGATATGTTCCTTCGTGAGGATCAGCTCCGCCGCCGGATAGATCGTAACTTCGTCCATCTGCTGGATCGACCGCTGGCTCTCGGCATCAAAGGAACGGATGGAATCCACCTCGTCGCCCCAGAGCTCGATCCGGACCGGAACCTCCTCCGTCAGTGGGAACACATCTAAAATTCCGCCACGGACAGAAAACTGTCCCATGCCATCCACCTGTCCCATGCGCTCATAGCCCATGCCGGTGAGAAGATGCTTGATCTCCTCCATATCAAGCGTCTGCCCCACCATGATATTCAGGCAGCTTTCTTTGATCATGGAAAGCGGCAGAAGATGGTCCATCAGACCATCCACCGTTGTCACAACAACTCCGCCTTCATCTTCCAACAAATGCTTAAAAACCTGCATTCTCTGTCTTGTCAGAAGATTTCCGTGGATATCCGAGCTGTAAAACAGAAGATCCCTTGCCGGATACAGCCAGGTATTCGGCTCAAAATAGCTGAAATCATCGAAGATCTCCTTCGCGCGGGTATCGTCATAGGTCACGACGAGCCGCCACGGATTGTCCTTTGAGAGTTCATGCATCACATGGACTTTCTGGGAATCCGTCACGCCGCTGATCTGGACTGGGCCTTTCCCCTGGTCCAGATCCTGCTTCATATCAGTATACTCCGCCAGATCTACGAGCGGATTTGCAAAAACTTCAGCCATGGTTCCTCCTGTTTTTTTACTTCTCTTCCTTCTTGCGGTTATGATCATTCATCGCCTGCGCGATCCCCACGTTCACGATCTCGCACACCGCTTCCGCCGCTTCCTTCACTGCGTCATCCATCGTTGCCTGTTCTTCCTTTGAGAAATGCCCCAGCACATAGTCCGCGAGGTCCATTCGGGACGGCTTCTCGCCGACTCCGACCTTCACCCGCGGAAATTCTTGTGTCCCAAGATGAGCGATGATACTCTTGATTCCGTTATGTCCGCCCGCGCTTCCCTTCGCGCGGATCCGTAACTGTCCCGGTGCCAAGCTGATATCGTCGTACACAATCAGGATATCCTCCGGATCTACCTTATAATAATCTGCCGCTGCGCGGATGCTCTCCCCGCTGGAATTCATATAGGTCTGCGGCTTCATGAGAATGACCTTCTCCCCGCCGATGACGCCCTTCCCACAGAGCGCCTTATGCTTTTTCTCCGAGATATCCGCCCCAATCTTCTCCGCCAGAGCGTCCATCACCATAAAGCCCGCATTATGTCTTGTATTTTCATATTCCTTTCCCGGGTTTCCGAGACCTGCTATAATTAACATTTTTATCTCCTTTTCGAATTTCCGCTGGCCGCCATGTCTTCCCTGCCGCGGTCAATGCAGAATCTTATTTTTCAAAACCGTAACGCATTTAAGGGGCCTTTTTCCAAAGTCCCCTGATTTCTACATTTTATCAGTTTTGAACGTCCAGTGCAAGGGGCAGTTATGACAAGAATCTGCCGCCAGCAGCTCCATCATGACACCCATTCAGTCCATGATCACAGCCGTTAGCGGCAGATTCTTTTATATCCTATACTCGTTTTTCATACTCCGGCAGATACCCCCTGATGTACCGTCCGAATCGTGCGGAATTTGTGCTTTTGCGCTCCTCCCTTGTGCATTCCGCTTCATGGAATACATCTATCCATAGATTACCATATTTTTAGAATTCATGCAATCCTTTTCAGGAAGCACATACACTTGCGTTTACAGTAACTATCCTTCACAGACATTCAACTTGAATTTTCGACATAAAATCAATTGTTTTTTCATTCCTGCATCTGCGTGCTTTTCCTGTATCCGTCATTTAACCGGCACTTTAATTATTTTTCCAATGCTCCGTATGCAGCAGCATATGCGCCTTATGGGACATCGGCTTTCCAAAGAAATCGCTGTAGATCTCCCTGATATCCGGGTTCTCATGAGAGTAGCGGATATCAGCTTTTGCGTCCAGCGCATAGAGCTTTCTGCCTCTCGCAAACGCCAGCTCCTCACCATCGTGGATCGGCTGTCCGCCTCCGCCGACACAGCCGCCCGGGCAGGCCATGACTTCCACGAAATCGTAGTGGACCTCGCCGCGCTCGATCTGCTGTAAAAGTCTTCTCGTGTTTCCGAGTCCGCTGACCGCTGCTGTGCGGAGTTTGATGTCACCGATGGCAAATTCCGCTTCCTGAACTCCGGCATCCTCCTGAAAACCTCCGCTGCGGACCGCTTTAAAAGCGTCTGCTGGAGGATTCTCGCCTTTTAAGGCAAAATACGCGGTGCGGAGAGCCGCCTCCATAACGCCGCCGGTCGCTCCGAAGATCACGCCCGCGCCGGTTCCCGCGTGCATCGGGCTGTCGCCAGGGATCTCCACTAAGGTATCCGGGCGGATATGGGCGGAGCGGATCATCTTCACAAGTTCCCGCGTCGTGAGCACCGCATCCACATCATGTCCGGCATACTCGCCGTAGAAGAGATCCATCTCCCGCTCGCCTTTCTTTGCCACACACGGCATAATGGACAGCGTAAAGATCTGATCCGTAGAAACACCAAGCTTTTCTGCGAAATATGTCTTCATGACAGCGCCGAACATCTGCTGCGGAGATTTTGCGGTGGAGAGATAGTTCACCATATACGGGAACTGTGTCTTTGCGAAGCGCACCCAGCCGGGGCAGCAGGACGTGAACATCGGCCTCTCCTTCAGCTCGCCGCTCGTAAACCGTTTTATAAACTCCGTGCTCTCCTCCATGATCGTGAGATCTGCAGAGAATACCGTATCAAAGACGTAGTTCACGCCCATGCGTTTTAAAGCATCAAAGATCTTGCCCACCGGCGCGTCCTCGTCCGCCAGGCCGAGTTCCTCGCCCCAGGCCGCGCGGACCGCCGGTGCAACCTGAGCTACCACGATCTTATCCTTATTCTCGATTGCATCCCAGACCTTCTCCGTATCATCTCTCTCTGAGAGCGCGCCAACCGGACAGTGGGTGATACACTGACCGCAGAGAGCACAGTCAGCTTCCCGGATCGTCTTATGTCCCGCCACATTCACGGTCGTTCTGGAGCCGGTTCCCTCCACATCCCAGATTCCCAGTCCCTGGATCTTGTCGCAGACCTGCACGCAGCGCATGCACTTGATGCACTTCGCGGAATTGCGGATCAGCGGGAAATCCTTATCCCACGGCTGATATTCCGGTTCCTGCCTGAACGGAATGTCCAGAATGTTCAGGTCGCAGGCAACCTGCTGTAACTGGCAGTTCCCGTTTCTCGGACAGACAACGCACCGGTTATCATGCTGGGATAATAATAACTGTACCGTATTTCTTCTATGATTTCTGACCTTCGGGCTGTTGGTGTAGATCACCATGCCGTCCTTCACAACATTGTTGCAGGATGTGATCAGCTTCTCTTTTCCTTCCAGCTCCACGACGCAGACTCTGCAGGCCGCGATCTCGTTGATCCCCTTTAAGTAACAGAGCTTCGGGATCGGGATCCCGTTTCTCTCAGCAGCTTCCATGATCGTGATATTTTCCTCTGCCGAAACATGTTTTCCGTCGATGATCATATTTACCATAATGTACTCCTGCCTCCTTTAAAGATTCCGTATCCGAAATGGTCGCAGCGCAGGCACCGTCCGGCTTCCTGCTTCGCCTCCTTCTCGGTCATGCAGTTCTCCACTGCGTTGAAATCGCAGACACGCTCGCAGGCATCACGTTCCGTTAAGTTCACGCGTCCGCACGGGGTCTTGTCTTTCAGGCTCGCCTCCGGGATCTCCACACCGCTGGTGATCTCGTGGTGGTAGCCGAGGTATTCATCGATGTTCGCCGCAACGACCTTCGCCGCCGCGATGGCTTTAATGACGGAAGCCGGACCGCTGGAGCAGTCGCCGCCCGCGAATACGCCAGGCATGTTCTCAAAAGCGCCGCTCTTTAAGGTGACGATCTTGCCGCGGGATACCGGAATCCCGGCCTTCTCGAAATGTCCGGACTCGATATCCTGTCCGATGGCCTTGATGAGGATGTCGCATGGGATGTAGACATCCGGCTCGCCTGTCGGCTTCACGCTGGCACGTCCATCCTTGATCGCACTGATCATCTGCGGGGTCGCGTAGATGCCGTGAATCTTGTGATCCTCGCCGACATCCAGGGACGCCGGGGCCTTTAAGGTCACGATCTCGATACCTTCGGCGACAGCGCCCTCGATCTCTCCCGGCAACGCTGTCATATCGTTTCTTCGTCTTCTATATAAAATGCTGACTTTCTTCGCACCCAGTCTCTTCGCCGTTCGGACCGCATCCATGGACACGTTTCCGCCGCCGATGACAACGACTTCTTTTCCGGTCAGATCGATGATCTCGTCTTTTCCAACACTTCTTAAGAACTGTACCGCGGAGAGCACGCCGTCCGCGTCCTCGCCCGGAAGTCCAAGTTTTTTATCCGTGCTGGCACCGATGGTGATGAGCACCGCGTCATACTGTTCCCGAAGTTCCTGAATCGTAATGTCCACGCCGATTTTTAAGCCCTGTTTTACTTCCACTCCTGTCTTTAAGATCGCGTTGATATCCTCATCCAGCCGATCCTTTGGGAGACGGTAGTTCGGGATTCCGTAGCGGAGCATGCCGCCAAGCTTCGGAAGCATCTCATATACGGTAGTCTGATGTCCCATGAGCTGTAAGTAGTAAGCTGCGCTTAAACCACCGGGACCGCCGCCGAGGACAGCGACCTTCTTTCCCGTTGACGGAGCACATTCCGGCGGATCCACAAAGCCTGCGTAGTCCGCCGCAAACCGCTTGAGTCCTCTGATGTTGACCGCATCATCCACCATATTCCGGCGGCATCTCGCCTCGCAGGGATGCTCACAGATAAAGCCGCAGGTGGTTGGGAACGGGTTGTCCTTGCGGATCAGGCGGATCGCATCAGCATATCTTCCTTCTTCCACAAGCGCCACATAGCCCGGAATGTCCACATGGGCAGGACAGATCGCGACACAGGGAACCGGCTGGTTGTAGGTACAGGTACAGCGTCCGTTCCTGATATGCTCCACATAGTCATCGCGGTAGCCGATGAGTCCCTTGTAGACCATGTTCGCCGCCTCATAGCCGATGGCGCAATCGGCGGAGTCCATGATCGACAGCGCCGTTTTTTCCATAAGCTCCAGCGTGTCCATTGTCGCTTTTCCATTTAATACATCCCGGATCAGCTGGTTCAATTGTCCGAGACCGATCCGGCACGGCACACACTTTCCGCAGGTCTGCGCATGGCACAGCTCCAGAAATGCTCTGGCCATATCAACCGGACAGAGCCCCGGCGGGCTTGACTCGATTCTTCGTTCCAGATCTTTATAAAGTCCCTCCATCACGATCCGCGCGCGGGTCGGGGACATGATCTCCAATCTGCTCATATGATCCTCTCCTCTTGCAATCTATTTTTTACCGGTGATGTCTGCCCCTCGCAGACATGTTTATTTACTCCTAAACGTCTTATTGAATTCGTTTCTTAATATATTGCTGATTCTACCACGGGCGTGTTAAATAAATCAAGTATTTTATCATTTTACTTAATAATCTTTTGTTTAACGTTTTTTTTTAGACAATTAAACCAATAATATTTTTTGTTTTCCCCTATGTCCTTATCTTTTTATGCAGATCATGCATATACAGATACGCGTGGGAAACCGACTTTTATGGACTTTCCACACATTCTGGTATATATACCGCTGTCCTGTGTCTTTCCAGAAAATGATCTGCTGATTTTCGCGACTCCATCTTCGTGATTTTCTTCACACTTGCCTTGCGCACCAATGGGAACTATGATACGATAAAGGATGGTGTGCAAGGAGTGCTCCCTGTCTGGGTGCCCGTATTCGCTCACCCGAAAGGAGACTTGTGATATGAAATCCGGAGAACATTTTGACGTGATCATCATCGGCGCAGGCCCGTCCGGAATTTTCTGCGCGTATGAGCTGATCAAAGAAAAGCCAGAATTAAACATTCTGATGATTGAAAAAGGAAGACCGATCGAGAAACGTGTCTGTCCGAAGAGAAAAACAAAGGTGTGCGTGGGCTGCAAACCATGTTCTATCACCACCGGTTTCGCCGGAGCAGGAGCTTTCTCCGACGGAAAGCTCTCCCTTTCCCCGGACGTCGGCGGAAATCTGCCGGAGATCTTAGGATATGACAAGGCAACTGAACTCATCCGGGAATCCGACGATATCTATCTGCAGTTCGGCGCTGACAAGAACGTCTACGGTGTTGACAAACAGCAGGAGATCCGCAAGATCCGCAAGAAAGCCATCAACGCAAACTTAAAACTCATCGAATGCCCGATCCGCCACCTCGGAACCGAGGAAGGTTATAAGATCTACACAAGACTGCAGGAACACCTTCTCGCGAACGGAATCCACATGGAATTCAACACCATGGTCAAGGATATCATCATCGAGGACGGTACCGCAAAGGGTGTTATCACCGATAAAGATGAGACATACTACGCAGATGAGATCGTCTCCGCCATCGGACGTGAAGGCTCCGACTGGTTCTCCCACATCTGCGATGACCACGGAATCGATACCGAAGTAGGAACCGTCGACATCGGCGTCCGTGTTGAGGTCCGCGACGAGGTCATGGAGTTCCTCAACAAGAACCTCTACGAGGCAAAGCTTGTATACTACACACCGACCTTCGACGATAAGGTCCGTACATTCTGTACGAACCCGTCCGGTGAGGTTGCTACCGAATACTATGAGAACGGCCTGGCTGTCGTAAATGGTCACGCTTATAAATCAAAAGAATATAAGACAAACAACACAAACTTTGCGATCCTGGTTTCCAAGAACTTCACAAAGCCCTTCAAGACCCCGATCGAGTACGGCAAACATATCGCCCAGCTGTCCAACATGCTATGCGACGGAAAGATCCTGGTCCAGACCTTCGGTGATTTCCAGAGAGGCCGCCGCACCACGGAGGAACGTCTCTGCAGAAACAACATCATCCCGACCTTAAAGGATGCCGTTCCGGGCGACCTTTCCTTAGTTCTCCCGCACCGCATCATGGTGGACATCAAGGAGATGTTAAAGGCCCTCGACAAGGTAACTCCGGGTATCGCCAGCGATGAGACACTGCTTTACGGAGTGGAGGTTAAATTCTACTCCAACAAGGTCGTTGTCGATAAGGACTTCGAGACAAACATCCACGGCCTCCGCGCCATCGGTGACGGTGCGTCCGTGACCCGCGGACTTCAGCAGGCATCCGCGAATGGCTTATCCGTTGCCAGAAGTATTCTCGCGAAGATCGATCAGAAATAGGGCAGTAAAAAGCTTCCTTTGAATCTGTATGCTGAAAACCACACATGTAAAATAGAAAAAAGAGCATCTTTGCGCTCCAATGTTTTAAGGAATTTTCCAAAACATTGAAGCCGCAGGTGCTCTTTTCATATTTTATAAACAACTACTGATGACCAGTAAGCGTTTTTCCTTCTCCAATCCATTCAAAATCGGCTTCGCCGATGGGATTTTTACCTTCCAGCCTAAGTTTTCACTTTTACTTTCTCGGATGCGCTCCCTGGTACGCCTCTCTGACCGCGTTGTCCATGGCATATGCCGTGTACATCTGGGTGGATGCCAGGTCGGAATGACCCATCATGGTCTGGACGGCACGCATGTCAGCGCCATTGCTTAAGAGGTGCGCCGCGAAAGAATGGCGCAGAGTGTGGGGTGTGATGTCTTCCTCGATTCCTGCCCGCTCCCCGTAGTATTTGATAATCTTCCAGAATCCCTGACGACTCATGGCTCTGCCGCTGTAATTTGTAAACAGCAGTTCCGATCGTGTTCCTTTTAAAAATGTCTCACGGGCAGACTCCAGATATTTCGCAAGAGCGTCCTTCGCCGCATGGCCAAAGGGAATCATCCGCTCCTTGTGCTCATCGCGGCAGGTGATAAAGCCGATGGACATATTTACATCGGAGAGCTTTAGATTCACGAGTTCCGTCACGCGGATCCCTGTCGCGTATAAGAGTTCCAGCATTGCCTTATCGCGGATCTCCTTCGGATTCGCGCCGGACGGCTGCTCCAGGAGTTTCGTCACCTCGTCAACTGTGAGGATCACAGGCACCTTTTTCTCGATCTTCGGCGCATGCATCGAATCTGCCGGATCACGGCGGATCTTCCCTTCCTTAAACAGCCAGCCAAAGAACGATCTCGTGGATGCCAGTGCCCTCGAAACTGTCGACACTGCTTTTCCTTCTCTCTCCAGGAAAAGGATATAGGAATTTAAAGCCGTCTTTGTCACTTTCCCGCAGTCTGTGATTCCGTTTTCCTCCAGATAATCTGCCATTTTTAACAGATCTCTCTGATAAGAAAGCGTTGTATTTTTTGACGCGTGTTTTTCTTCCTCCATATAGTTTATGAAGGTTTGAATTTCCTCTCTCATACCTTTTCCCCGTTCATTTCCAGACACAGTTATCCGCGCTTTTCACGATCCTATACGAAATCATAACTATTCAGCAGCTTCACCCGCTTATGTTTTCTCCTGGTCAGCGCAGTAAGTGCGCAAATCCACAGAACAGTTACACAAAATTTTCCTGTTCGAAATTTTCAGCACCTGTGTCTATACACGTTTATACTCTATCTGTTTTTTAGTTTCACGATGTCTGCCTTTGGGAAACAGGGGACATAGGCCTAAGTTTTCCACCATCCCCCCGATACGCTGTTTTTCCCGGCAAAACCAGTATTTTTCTACATTATAGTCCCATTTTAGGGCAAAATCAAACGGATTTTTCCCACTTGGATCCCATTTTAGACTATTTTACATAACTAATCGCTAGATATGGAACTGTATATATCCACAATGGCAATATCTTGTCAAAATGCGCAAAATTTTTTTATAAAAAAAAGGGCTGAAAGCCGCGTATTTCCTGGGAAAATTCCACTTTTCCGCCCCATTATCCTGACTACCGTACCACGCCATCAACGCCTTTCGTCAGATATTGTCTCTTCCGTTGACGTCCTAATTCAAATCTACGATTTTCAGATATGCCTTTCTAAAACAGTTGGAAGATCAGCGCTGAGAAATTTGGATTTATGAATATCTCAGATATAATTCCAAGCACCATAAAAAATACCATCATCCATAACCTGATTTTCTCTTTTCCATCCGCCTGCTCCACGACCATGATCCATAAAAGGTAAGCCGCCAGTATATAAAAGAATCCCTGCGGAAATACAAGTCCGAAAAAGCGCAGGATCCCATAAATTCCCGCATGCATCGTCAACACACAGACAGCGATTGCGGATGTAAATGCCAGATAGACTGCTCCCGCGTAAAACAGGATTCTGGCAAAAACTGCCTGGCAGATCAGAATTCCCAATAAAATCCACACAAACCGTTTTTTCAATACTCCCACAAACAGACTATACCGGTCCGCCGACACGATCTCCGATGATGTGAGGATCCCGGAGAACCAGCTTTCAAGTGTGCTTTTCATCTCTGCGCTCATCTTATTGAAGAAAACTGTCCCCAGAACGGTCCCCAAGAATAAAAAAAAGGACAGCCAGAACATCTGACTGTCCCAAAATCTCCGATGCCTGTGAATTCCGGCCATAGCGATACCGTCCATGTTCCTTTTTCACAATGTATGCGCATATGGGCCTACTTTATCCACAGGATTTGTAACTATTCAGTACCTTCATAGTTACGTGCAAAAATCCATTCCAGATCAGCTTCGCTGATGGGATTTTTGCCTTCCAGCCTATGTTTTCTTACGGTCAGCGCAGCAAGTGCGCAGACCTACTGAACAGTTACCAGGCTTTTTTCTAATTGCAGCAATCTTTCCACAGGCAGACAGCCAGCCCTATCCTCACTGACACTTTCCGGTTACTGGCTTCTGCCGTTTTTTCTATCGAATTCCCTCTTTCTGAGCGTACGCAAGGATTGCCGCAATCGTCTTCGCGTCTGTCATCTTGCCGGTGTAGATCATATCAAGAAGATCCTTTACTTCCCACTCTTCCACATCAATACTCTCATCCGCATCGAGATGCTGCTTTGACGGGATCAGGTCTTTTGCGATATAGACACCGATCTGCTCATCGCAGAAAGCCACTGTCGTGTTGACTGTCATCAGGAATTCCAGGGTTTCGCTGCGGAATCCTGTCTCCTCCTCAAGTTCTCTCGCCGCGCACTCGATCTTCGGCTCATCCGGCGCATCAAGTTTTCCTGCCGGAATTTCCAGCGTGAACCGGTCTAAGGCGTTCCGGTACTGACGCACCATGAGGATCTTTCCGTCCTTTGTCACCGGAAGAACGGCTGCCGCGCCATCGTGGTGGATATAGTCATACACTTCCTCGATTCCGTTCGCGACAACGGTATCCCGGTAGATCTTTAAGATCGTTCCGGTGTATGCAAGATCACGTTTTAAACGAGTTGTTTTTTCCATACTAAAGTCTTTTCCTTTCATGAATGTATCTGTTAACTGCCTTAACAGACATTCTAAACAATTCCTCTCAGATTTTCTATTCTGCGGAATTACCCTGCAGTATTTTCCTCTGCTCAGAACTTATTTTTTTACATTTTTCACACTGCTACGGAAATTTCCGTGTCTTTCACGTAATTATCAGCCTTTTAACTTTTTATTCTTCTCAAAGTTTGCATCACACGCCTTAATGATCGCACCGCGGAATCCGTTCTCCTCAAGGGCAGCAAGTCCCTCGATAGTGGTTCCTCCCGGTGAGCATACCATATCCTTTAATTCGCCCGGATGTTTTCCTGTCTCAAGGACCATCTTCGCGCTTCCTAAAACGGCCTGGGCAACCATCTTGTAAGCGGCCTGGCGCGGGAGTCCGTTCTTTACGCAGCCGTCAGCCAGCGCCTCGATAAACATGTATACATAGGCCGGGGAGCAGCCGCTGGCGCTTCCAACAACATCCATCAGCTTCTCATCCACTTTCTCCATCTTTCCGAAGGAAGTAAAGAATCCGTCGATGACATCCTTTTCCTCATCGGTAAACAGCGCCTCATCGTAGCTCACCCCGGACATTCCCTCGCCGACCATAGCCGGTGTATTCGGCATGGAGCGGACGATTCTCGCACTGTCTCCGAGACCTGCCTGGAGATCCGCGATCGCATATCCAGCCGCGATGGAGATCACAACCTGATCTTTCCTGATCTTTCCGTTTAATTCCTTAAAAACTGTCGGAAGTACCTGCGGCTTTACTGCCAGCACCAGGTATTTTACCTGCTCTGCGCAGTCAGTTGCTGTTGAGACATGGGCAACACCTGTCTCCTCCGTAATTTTCTGCATCTTCGCCTCATGGGCGCTTGTGAAAAGCAGCTCTTCCGGCTTATATGTCTTTAAAAGTCCCCGCATGATAGCGGTTCCCATGTTTCCCATTCCGATAAAACCAATCTTTGCCATATCAATATTACCTCCTGTTTTATATTCTCTGTTATCTCTCATCTGCAGCAGACCAATCTTTGCTCATATTGCAAAAGCTTCGGCAGCACAGAGACTTCTAAATTTCCTGTTAAAAAAACCGCTGCCATACAGATTCTCTCTGCACAGCAACGGCTTTCATTTTTATTTCGCGTAATCGGTAACTCTGGACTCGCGGATCACGTTGACTTTGATCTGTCCCGGATACTCCAGGCTCTCTTCGATCTTCTTGGATATATCTCTTGCGAGAAGAACCATATCGTCATCGCTGATCTGCTCCGGTACTACCATAATGCGCACTTCGCGTCCCGCCTGGATCGCAAAGGACTTGTCTACTCCCTTGAAGGAGTTTGTGATATCCTCAAGCTGCTTTAAGCGGTTCGTGTATGTCTCCAACGTTTCTCTTCTTGCGCCCGGTCTTGCAGCGGAGATCGTATCTGCTGCCTGAACGATGCAGGAAATAAGGTTCGTCGGCTCAACATCGCCATGGTGGGATTCCACAGCATTGATAACGATCGGGGACTCTTTGTATTTCTTACAGAGTTCCGATCCGAGCTGTACATGGGAACCTTCCATCTCATGGTCAACGGATTTTCCAATGTCATGTAATAAGCCGGCACGCTTTGCCATTCTGACGTCAACACCAATCTCGGCTGCCAGTAAACCGGATAACTGTGCGACCTCGATGGAATGCTTCAATGCATTCTGACCATAGCTGGTTCTGAATTTCATCTTGCCGAGGAGCTTGACGAGCTCCGGATGGATATTGTGAATGCCGACCTCAAGGATTGCGGCTTCACCTTCCTCGCGCATCATGTTTTCAACTTCCTTCTGCGCTTTCTCCACCATCTCTTCGATTCTCGCCGGATGGATACGTCCATCCACGATCAGTCTTTCAAGAGCAATTCTTGCAACTTCACGTCTTACCGGATCAAAACCGGATAATACGACAGCTTCCGGTGTATCATCGATAATGAGTTCCACACCTGTCATTGTCTCGAGAGTACGGATATTACGTCCCTCACGTCCAATGATGCGGCCCTTCATCTCATCGCTCGGGAGCTGAACGACAGAAACTGTAGTCTCAGCCACATGGTCAGCTGCACATCTCTGGATGGCGGTAACCACATATTCTTTGGCTTTCTTGTCAGCTTCTTCCTTTGCTTTGGCTTCTAATTCCTTGATGAGCTTTGCGGTGTCGTGTTTTACATCTTCCTCTACGGATTTCAGAAGATATTCCTTCGCCTGCTCGCTGGTAAGTCCGGAGATCTTCTCCAGTTCTTCCTGCTCCTTAGCAAATAATTCCTCGACCTCGGAAGAACGCTTTCTTAAAGTCTCTTCCTTCGCGGCAAGACTGGATTCTTTTCTCTCCATTGCCTCAGATTTTTTGTCGAGGTTTTCCTCTTTGCTCAGTACGCGGCGCTCATAACGCTGGATCTCGGCTCTCCGTTCTCTGGTTTCCTTTTCAAGCTCGTTTTTCGCTTTTAAATTCTCTTCCTTCGCTTCCAGGAGAGCTTCTTTCTTCTTCGTCTCGGCGACCTTCAATGCTTCATCTATTATTTCTCTGGATTTTTCCTCTGCGCTACCGATCTTGCTTTCATAACTGTTCTTGCGGTAAGCGACAGCCACGACCCAGGTAATAGGAGCCACAATAATTGCTGTTATAATAACGCTGATTATTGGTGACACAGGAGCACCTCCTTTATTTAGTTTTCATTGTACTAATTACAACACTTCAATTTTAAACTGTTTTATGCATTATGTCAAGTATAATGCCCTCATTCCGGGTACTTCTGTGCATCCCCACGAAGCCTGTCATATCCTGTCCTTTGGGGCCGGAAACAGCTCTATTCCCACTGCTTCATCGCACTGTTGATCGCGTCGTAGGAAAAACCTTTTCGCGCCAGAAATGCGTAGATCTTCTGGCGTTTCGCGGGATCCGGTTCTTCCGGGTCGTAATTTTTCTTTCTCAAAAGTCCGAGGATCTGGGCAGACTCGTCCACCTCCATATCCTCAAAGACCATCTCCACCAGATCGTCGCTGACGCCTTTCTGGCGGAGGTCAAATTTCATCTGGCGGATGCTCTTTTTGTGGTCGTTTTTCTCCACATACCGCCTCGCGTAGTCCTCATCGTCCAGATACCGGTAGTGTTTCAGAAAAAGAAGCGCATCTTCAACAGAGGCTGGCGAAAACCCCTGTTCCGCCAGCTTCTTGCGCATTTCATTTTCTGTTTTTCCGGAAAACTGAAGATAGTAGAGACCTTTGTTCCGCGCCTCCCGGAACTCCTCCGGAACCGCGTCTCCATCCGCACCGGCATACATTTTCTGCTCCCGGTGCTCTTCCTGCTGCCATTCTTTCATCTATGCTTTCCTGTCAGAACTGCCTTCCTGTCTCAAGCTTCTTTCTAAAGTGCCGTACCCGCCAGACAGTTCTCTTTTTCATCATTATTTTTATTACTCGTCAGCTTCCTCAGCCTCATTAACCGCCGGTGCCGCAGCTGCCTCACCCGGGGCAACATGCTGCGCTTCCAGTCCGTGAAGCTCCCTCACCTGGTTCTCGATCTCCTCGCAGATCAGCGGATTCTGCGCAAGGTAGGTCTTCGCGTTCTCGCGTCCCTGACCGATCTTCGCTCCCTTATACGCGTACCAGGAACCGCTCTTCTCGACGATATTTGCGTCAGCAGCCAGATCAAGAACATCGCCCTCGCGGGAGATTCCCTTTCCGAACATAATATCAAACTCAGCCTCTTTAAATGGCGGAGCGATCTTATTCTTTACAACTTTTACGCGGACGTGGTTTCCGATCACCTCGCCGCTCTGCTTTAAGGACTCGGTTCTTCTTACGTCAAGACGAACGGAAGAATAGAACTTAAGGGCGCGTCCACCAGTGGTCGTCTCCGGGTTTCCGAACATAACGCCGACCTTCTCACGGAGCTGGTTGATAAAGATCACGATACAGTTTGTTTTGCTGATGATGGCGGTCAGTTTTCTTAAGGCCTGGGACATCAGGCGGGCCTGTAAGCCGACGTGGGAGTCACCCATATCGCCGTCGATCTCCGCCTTCGGAACAAGTGCCGCTACAGAGTCCACGATCACGATATCAACGGCACCGGAACGCACCATCGTCTCTGTGATCTCTAAGGCCTGCTCGCCGTTATCCGGCTGGGAGATATAGAGATTGTCGATATCAACTCCGATATTCTTCGCGTATACCGGATCGAGAGCGTGTTCAGCGTCGATAAATCCGGCGATCCCGCCGCGCTTCTGGACTTCCGCTACCATATGGAGAGCGACCGTTGTTTTACCACTGGACTCCGGTCCGTAGATCTCAACGACACGTCCTTTCGGAAGGCCGCCGAGTCCGAGAGCAATATCAAGGCTTAAGGAACCCGTCGGAACCGTCTCGATATTCATATTCGCACCGGAATCACCGAGCTTCATAACGGAGCCTTTTCCGTAAGCTTTTTCAATCTGTGTGAGAGCCGCGTCAAGGGCTTTTAATTTATCATCTTTATTCATATTCTTCCTCCAAGATCCGGCCCCGCAGCGTTCCCCGCGTCCCCGGACATCCAATAATCACTGATTTTTCAATCCGCATATTTCTTCACATACTTCACGTCCACGAAAGCGGAGTGCCGTATGCGAACAAATGTTCTGTACCTGTTAATCATAATATAATCCATGTAAAAAGTCAACTGTTTCTTATCATTCCGACCGCTTTTGATCAATTCGCAGTTACTGTTCACGCCTTGCGCAAACAGCAACTGATTTTGCTGATGCTTCGCATTCCAAATCGGAAAAATCCACTACCGCCACTGTATTGTACGGATTTTTCAGTTCAGAAAATCCCTACCCGCGCACAGTAACACCATCATACTTCATCCCCTCTCCGGCAGATCCCCACGTTTCAATACCAGACTTTCTGCTCTCCGCTGTCATAAAATACCCTTCTGCCTGTCCTTTACTTCTTTCCATCTTATCTTCTCACTGAGGCCTGCAGCGATCCGCCGCCAGGACGATGCTTTCCCGCATCATGAACTATCTGCTATCCGGGACAGACCTCCCAGAACGATTTCAGATACCCGTACTATATCGAAATTCCTTCGCCCTGTCAATCGGCATTCTCCACAAATTCAGACCCTCATTTTTTACCTGGTCAGCCATGAAAAATTTGTCTGATCTCCAATATCCGCCTCACAGCTTCCTTCCCCATGCTCCGCGTAAACAACAAAAGGCGGCAGCCCATGCCCACAATACATGTTCTGCCGCCATTCTATCCTATTTATTATATATGTATTCCCATCCAGCTCACGCCAGGACTTCCTATCTCTCCTTCGAAGCCCGCGCTACCAGTCCGCTGAGCGCCAGAAGCGCCAGAACATTCGGAATGACCATAAGCCCGTTGAAGAAGTCCGCTAAGGACCATACAAGCTCCAGCTTCAGGCAGGAACCGATCACGATGCAGACAACAACGCTCAGGGAGTAGAGCTTTGATGCCTTCTCGCCGAATAAATACTTCACATTCACAAGTCCGAAGAAATGCCAGCTTAAGATCGTGGAGAACGCGAAGAAGAACAGGCAGACTGCAACGAAGATGATCCCCGCGCTGCCGAATCCCTTCATGAATGCCGCCTGAGTGAGCGCGGTGCCGTCCTTTCCTGTGCTCATAACGCCTGTTGTGAGGACAGAGAATACCGTCAGGTTCAGGACGATAAATGTGTCGATGAACACGCTGACCATTGCACAGAGCCCCTGATGATGTGGAGATTCCGCCTTCGCTCTCGCGTGGGCATGCGGGGTGGATCCCATACCTGCCTCGTTTGAGAAGAGGCCGCGGGCAACACCATAGCGGATCGCCTCACGCACCGTGATTCCAGCGCCTGCGCCGAGAACTGCTTCCGGCGCAAACGCGCCCTCGATAATGGAAAGGAACGCTGCCGGAAGAGCCGTGATGTTCATGCAGATCAGGACCAGACTGCCGACGATATAGACGCCGGCCATGATCGGAACGATTTTCTCAACTACCGTTGCCAGACTCTTTGTTCCTCCAAGGAAGATCACCGCTGCGATCACTGCGACGACAATGCCGACGATCACCGGTGAAAGTTCCACATGGAATACCTGAAATGCTTCCACAAACGCTGCTCCGATAGAATTGGACTGAACCATATTTCCCATAAAGCCCAGCGCAAGAATAATAAATACCGCGAACAGAGTGGAAAGCGCCTTTCCGAATGTTCCCTTGAACGCCGCCTTGATGTAGTAGACAGGACCTCCTGTCACCTCACCGTTTACCTCTGTCTTATATGTCTGTGCCAGAACTGCCTCTCCGTAGATCGTCGCCATTCCGAGGAATGCACTGATCCACATCCAGAAGATCGCGCCCGGGCCTCCGCCGATGAGGGCTGTCGCCGCTCCGGCAAGGTTTCCTGTACCTACCTGGGCTGCGATGGCTGTCGCGATGGACTGGAACGGAGTCATCTCGCCTTTTTCGTGCTTTTCACCGTTCATGCTGAAATGCCCGAATACCTGACGGACGCCCTCCCCGAACTTTCTGACCTGGATAAATCTCAGGCGGATCGTATAGTAAAGTCCGGTTCCGCATAAGAGAACGAGCAGGAGAAAGCTCCACAGAAAATCATTTCCCTTTGTTACAAGCTGCATCAGTGTGTCCATTTTAATTATCCTCCTCTTTCATCATCATAGCCGCCAGCCTTTTCTTTAAATTTCCGGCTGTCCGGCATCATGGAATATCCCCTCTGAATTTCCATGCAATAAAATAAGAGCTGATATTGATCAGCTCTCCAAAGAGTAGAACATTTGCATACAACGGGTTTTGTCCCATTGTGGTTATTTGTATGCCCTGTCCTTTTGCCTGAGAGATCGACCGGTACCATGGACATGAACCGGTCTTACACCTTCGGCGCTCCATACGGAGACTCTCCAGAGTGTCCAGACGGACGTTTGTCCGCCTGGACTGCACTTATGTGTTACATACTATCACAGTTTTCCTTCTGTATCAACGTGTTTTTGAAGTAAAGCAGCAAATTTTGTAATTTTTGTAAATATTGTCACATATGACCTGCAGATCATCTGTCTTTTGCTTCAATCTGACGAACCATTTTCTGACCGCTCCGCATGAACCTCCTGACGCTGTTTTGCAGTTTCAATCTCATGCTGCTTTAACGCCTCCGAGAACTCTACGCGGATCTCCGTTCCCTTGCCCTGCTCACTCTCAAGGGTCAATTTTGCCCCGTGCTGGGCAACGATGTGCTTTACGATCGCAAGTCCCAGACCGGTTCCTCCCGTCGCCTTCGAGCGGCTCTTATCCACACGGTAGAATCGCTCAAATACACGCTCCTGATGTTCCGCAGAGATACCGATTCCGGTGTCTTTCACAGAAAGGAACGTATGCCCGTTCTCAATGCCGGTCGTCACCGTCACAGTTCCGTCCTTTTTATTGTACCGGATCGCGTTGTCGCAAAGATTATAGATCAATTCCTCCATCAGCTGCTTATCCGCGAAAACCGGTGCTTCTCCGCCCTGGACCCGGATCGTCACGTTCTGTTTCTGGGCATTCATCTGGAGCATGTCCACACATTCTCTCGCCAGCGGAAACAGATCCAGATCTCTATACTCCACATCTTTCTTTCCGCCGTCAAGCTGGGAAAGCTGGATGATATCATTGATCAGGGTCAGAAGTCTCGCCGCGTTTTTATGGATCTCCGACGCAAACCGTTCCGTATTCTCCCCGGACATGCCGTGTTCGATCAGTTCCGCATAGCCGGAGATCGCCGTGAGCGGGGTCTTGAGCTCATGGGACACGTTCGCCGTAAATTCCTGCCGGACCTGGGAGCTCTTTAAGATATCCTCATGCTGCTGCCGGATCTTATTCATAAACGGTACCAGCTCCTTATAGGCCGCCTGCGTCCCCGGCTCCGAAAGATTCTCCGCCATCTGCTCGATCGGCGCCACAAGGTTCTTCGTAAAGTAATTAGCCATCATGATACAGAAGAAAAAGAGAAGGACAAATACTCCGACTACCGTCATCATCATGTTCTGGGTCAGGGCAAAAATATTGTCGCCCTCCCTCGCGATCCTTAAGATCCGCCCGTTACCCAGCCGGATCGCATAGTAGAACAGATTTTTATCCAGCGTTGTGGACCGGCGGGTTCCGCTTCCTTCTCCGGACTTCGCCGCCATGAGGATCTCCGGGCGGCCTTCATGGTTATCCATCACAGAAAAATCCGCGTTGCTGTCAAAAATAACGCTCCCGTTAGCATTCACCACCGTGATGCGCAGCGTATCCGGGTTCAGGTCGTAGGCATCCGGGTGCAGATCGGAAATATCGTCGAAGATATGCAGGTTTTTCATGACGAGGGCATCAGCCTTCAGATCCCCGATGACCTGTTTCCGGTAGACCCCGTAAAAAACAAATAAGGCACACAGCAGTGTCAGTAAAATTGCGAACACTGCCGTGGCCAGAAGTTCCATATGGATTTTCCGTTTCATTCGATCATATACCCCACATTTCTCACAGTGCGGATCATGGAACCCGCTTCACCGAGTTTCTGTCTGAGCGTCCGGATATGCATGTCCAGCGTTCTCGACTCACCTTCAAAGTCGATTCCCCATACGCGCTCTAAAATGATCTCTCGCGTCACTACGATCCCCGCATTGTGGAGTAGGAGCTTTAAGAGCTCATATTCCTTAAATGTCAGGCTGCACGGAACATCCTTCACGTATACCATATGTTTCTCATCATCCAGGAAGATATCCCCCAAGGTCAGGAATTTATCTTCCTCCATCGTCCTTCTGAGCACCGCCTTTACTCTGGCGATCAGCTCCATGACACCAAAAGGCTTTGTCAGGTAGTCATCAGCTCCGACATCAAGTCCCTTTACCTTGTCGATCTCGGTACTCTTTGCCGTCACCATGATGATTGGAAGCTTTTTCGTCTCCGGACGACGGCGGAGCTTTGCAACGATCTCCAGTCCGTCCTCATCCGGCAGCATAATGTCCAAAAGGGCAAGGTCCGGCTGCTTCTCTTCCAGCTTTTTATAAAAATCGCGGGCACATTCAAATCCTTCCACCTGATATCCGCTGTTCTTTAGCGCGAACATCTCAATTTCCAGAATATTTTTATCATCTTCTACCGCATAAATCAGAGCCATGGTCCTTTCCTCCTGTCTCACTTTCTGCATAACCGTTCAGTACCTTAAAAACATTCTACGTAACTGTTCAATACACAGTTACGCGCAAAAATCCATTCCAAATCGGCTGTGCCGATAGGATTTTTGCCTTCTAGTCTAAGTTTTCTTACGGTCAGCGCAGTAAATGCGCAGACCTACTGAACAGTTACCATTCTACGTAACTATTCAGTACCTTCATAGTTACGTGCAAAAATCCATTCCAGATCAGCTTCGCTGATGGGATTTTTGCCTTCCAGCCTATGTTTTCTTACGGTCAGCGCAGTAAATGCGCAGACCTACTGAACAGTTACCATTCTACTACATATCTGCCTATACCGGAAGCATATATTTGCCGCGGTACTGCTCTACCATCGCCGCGAAATGCGGATCTCCGTCACGCTTCAGGTTGTCAAGGTAACCGTGGGTATCAAAACCGTCACGGTCGATCTCAATGACGCTGACTGCGATGTTGGAGCAATGGTCGGAAACACGCTCCAGATTCATGGAAATATCAGAAAGCACAAATCCCTGCTCGATCGTACATTTTCCCTTCTGGAGTCTTCGGATATGGTTTGCCTTTACGACGGTATTAATATCGTCGATAACCTCCTCAAGGGGCTCCACTCTGGCTGCCTCATCCGTATTGTTCGTCTCAAAGGCATCGATGGACAGGTTCAGGATCTCCTTTACTGCGTCGAAGAATATGCCAAGTTCCTTCTCTGCCTTGCTGGAGAACTGCATTTCTTTTTCCTTCATCTCTTTTGCGGAATCTTTCAGGTTCATGCCGTGATCGGAAATACGCTCAAAATCTCCGATACAGTGTAAAAGCAGGGATACGGTATGGCTGTCTGATTTGGAAAGATTCTTTCCGCCAAGCTTTACCATGTAAGTTCCAAGCTCATCCTCATACCGGTCCACAAGGTTTTCCAGGGTCTCCACACGGGCTGCCTTTTCGTCATCATAGCCGTGAAGCAGATCCACCGCCGTGAAGAAGCATTCCCGTGCAAGCTTCGCCATCTGGATCGTCGTCTGACGGCACTGCTCAACCGCAAAAGCCGGCGTGTCGAGGAAACGCTGGTCGAGAAGGCGGAACGCGTCTTTTTCCTGGTTCTGGACCGGAGCTTCCTTCTTCTCTTCCGGGATCGTGAGGCATGCAAGCTTTACAAGGCCGTTGCCGAACGGAAGAAGCATGATCGTTGCCGCAATATTAAAGCTGCTGTGGATCACGGCAATTCCCATAGCGCTTGCCGCTGTGTCCAGGAAGGAAAAATGAACGACCGCGTTGATCGTATAAAAGACGATCATAAAAATAACGGTACCGATAATATTAAAGTAAAGATGGACCAGTGCCGCGCGCTTTGCGTTCTTTGAGGCACCGATACCGGAGAGCATCGCTGTCACACAGGTTCCGATATTCTGTCCCATAATGATCGGGAGCGCAGTACTGAAATTTACCGCCCCTGTGGCGCATAACGCCTGAAGAATACCGACGGACGCGGAGGAGCTCTGGATGATCGCTGTGAGGACAGCGCCTGCGATCATTCCGAGGACCGGGTTTGAGAACATTGTCAGGATTCCGGTAAATTCCGGGACATTTGCCAGCGGTTTGACGGCACCGCTCATTGTCTCCATTCCGGTCATTAAAATCGCGAAACCGATCATGATGGTTCCGGCATCTTTTTTCTTCTCCTTCTTGGAGAACATGATAAAACAGACGCCGATGAGTGCCAGAACCGGTGAAAATGATGTCGGCTTTAACAGCTGTACAAAGAAATTTCCACTCTCAATTCCGGTAAGGCTTAAGAGCCAGGACGTCACCGTCGTTCCGATATTCGCGCCCATGATAATGCCGACCGCCTGGGTCAGCTTCATGATACCGGAGTTTACGAAACCTACGACCATGACGGTGGTTGCGGATGACGACTGGATGATCGCCGTAACTCCCGCTCCTAAAAGGACCGCCTTGATCGGATTTGATGTCAGTTTTTCAAGAATTCTTTCCAGTCTTCCACCGGAAAGCTTTTCGAGACCTTTTCCCATAGTCTCCATTCCGTAAAGGAACAGCGCGAGCCCGCCAAGCATCGTCAATACACCAAAAAAATCCATAAATTTCCCCTCTTCAAATTCATTAACATTTTGTTTATCTCTTTCTTACCATGTATCAGAATATCAGGGGAATGTAAAATGCTTTGTAGGCAGTATGTAAAATCTGTGTAAAATATCAAAGCCCAGAACGGCCTTAAATTTCTTTTAGAATTTGTTCTGTTTTATACTGGAGTCGATTGATGGAATATCTTAGATATGTTAGAATTTTGTGGAAAAGATACTGTAAATGCAAAAAAATAACCGCCCCGACCTAAGAAATCGAACGGTTATTTTTTTGATACCTATGGACCAGCCTTCTATCGGTGGCACTCTTTGTTTTTAATATAGCATACTTTATAAGGGATTTTAATATACTCCAGTTTATTATAATTTCGTAACTATTCAGTCCCTTCATAGTTACACGCAAAAATCCATTCCAGATCAGCTTCGCTGATGGGATTTTTGCCCTCCAGCCTATGTTTTCTTACGGTCAGCGCAGCAAGTGCGCAGACCTACTGAACAGTTACATGATTTCTACTTACTCACCAGTTTCTCCACATCCAGCAGCCCCCACCCCTGCTGATTTCTCGGAAGCCCGATATCCCTGCAGCTTTCCCGAAGCTTCAGCTTCACATCCTTATTCGTCATATCCGGGTACCGTTCCAGAAGGAGCGCTGTGGCACCGGAGACGATGGGAGTGCTCATGGAGGTGCCGCTTTTGATGGTGTATTTATCCGCCCGGCCAGAGCAGCTGACGACGCTGCAGCCTGGGGCCACGAGGTCGGGCTTACAGATACAGGCGGCTGTAGGACCGCGGCCGGAGTAGTCCACCATCCGGTTTCCGCCCACCAGGACCTCCCTGTCGTCATCTGAGCACCCCACCGTGATCACCTTTCTGCTGATCCCCGGTGTCGTGATGCTCATGTTCCTGGGACCATTGTTTCCCGCCGCCACCACAACAACAAGCCCGGCATCCCATGCCCGGTTCACGCCTTTCACCAGAGCGGAATTTTCGCTCGTCCCCCGCTTCGAGCAGGCACCCACCGATATATTTAAGATCCGGATCCCCAGCTTCTCCTTTCTCTCCAAAATCCAGGAGATTCCCGCCAGGACATCCGAAGAATATCCATTTCCTTTCCGATCCAGGACCTTCACCATGACGAGGTCACAGCCCGGCGCGATCCCGCTGTACCGCCCGCCGGACATGCGCCCGCTGCCGCCGATGATCCCGCAGATATGGGTCCCATGCCCGCAGTCATCGTAGGCGAAGGTCTTCCCGTTTACCATGTCTGCGAACCCGGTGACCCGGCTGTCAAAATCCCGGTGAAGAAAGATCCCGGTATCCAAAACCGCCACGCCGATGCCTTTTCCAGTGAGTCCCAGGCGGTAAGCCGCGCCGCAGCGGATCTGATCTTTAATATGGTTCACATGTAAGATTCCTCTATTCTATTCCTCTTACTTACAGGATATTCATAATCACTTCGTCTTGCGCTGCTGCCCAAAATATACATCTGTGCATATCCCCACCCACAATTTGCAGTATTTCCGACACTTTTCCACATTCTTCGAAAACAGCTTCCGAATCTTAAAGAAATCTTAATAATTCATTCAAAGAATATACAATCATTTTCCGGGGTGATGTGCTATACTTTAACCATAAGAAATGCACGAGATATTTTAAATCCTTTATCCTAAACCTTTTTGAAATTGAAATCCTAAATGATGAATCCCTGTACAATATGTACAGGGTTTTTTCATGCCATTTTTCCAGAAAGATCTCCCACTTCCCATGCTTAAACCTTGTTCCCGGCCACCATCGGCGCCTCGCGCGGTCACTTGCGGCAATCTGCATCTTCGCACGAGTGTGCATCTTTAGCACATAAAAAAGAGACGGCACTCAACTCGTTCCAGGGCTAAGTACCGTCTCTCTGTTTTTAACTGCTGTCCGCCACGCCGGTCCAGATCAGCCGTCTGTTTCTTACACGTTTCTGACATTCTTAAGAATATCGCAGAAATCAAATGTAGCAAAGTAATCCTTCGGAGTCTCTGCACGGCGGATCATCTGGACACTGCCGTCTTCCTTGAGAAGAAGCTCCGCGCTCTTTAACTTTCCGTTGTAGTTGTAACCCATCGCGAATCCATGTGCACCCGCATCGTGGATGAATAAAAGGTCACCCATATCGATCTTCGGGAGCATGCGGTCGATCGCAAATTTATCGTTGTTCTCGCAGAGGGAACCTGTCACATCGTACTTGTGATCACACGGCTCGTTCTCCTTGCCCATCACAGTGATGTGGTGGTAAGCGCCGTACATTGCCGGACGCATCAGGTTTACCGCGCAGGCATCCACACCGATATACTCTTTGTAAGTGTGCTTCTCATGGATCGCTCTTGTGACAAGCGCACCGTACGGAGCCAGCATGAAACGGCCAAGCTCTGTGAAGATCGCAACATCGCCCATTCCTGCCGGAACGAGAACTTCCTCGTAAACTTTTCTTACGCCCTCACCGATAACCTTGATATCGTTCGGCTCCTGGTCCGGTCTGTACGGGATTCCGATTCCGCCAGAGAGGTTGATGAACTTGATGTCGGCGCCAGTCTCTTTCTTTAACTTCACGGCAAGTTCAAAAAGAACCTTCGCGAGAAGCGGATAATACTCATTTGTCACAGTGTTGCTTGCAAGGAACGCATGGATACCGAAGTTCTTCGCGCCCTTTGCCTTTAAGATCTTGTAAGCCTCTGTGATCTGGGCCTCTGTCATGCCGTACTTCGCATCACCCGGGTTATCCATGATATCAGTTGTTACCTTGAATAATCCGCCCGGATTGAAACGGCAGCAGATCGTCTCCGGGATCGTTCCGATCGTCTTCTCCAGACACTCGATATGTGTGAAATCATCCAGGTTGATGATCGCACCGAGGTCGTAAGCCAGTTTGAACTCTTCCGGCGGGGTATCGTTGGAAGAGAACATGATGTCATGGCCGGAAAAACCGCATGCATCGGACATCAGAAGCTCTGTCTTTGAGGAACAGTCCGTTCCGCATCCAAGCTCCTGCAATGTTTTTAAGATGAACGGGTTCGGGGTTGCCTTTACTGCAAAATACTCTCTGAAGCCTTTATTCCAGGAAAACGCTTCCTTTAATTTCATCGCATTCTCACGGATTCCCTTTTCATCATAAAGATAGAAAGGAGTCGGATAGGTCTTTGCGATCTCTTCCAGCTGTTCCTTCGTTACAAACGGTTTCTTCTCCATGTACGTTCTCTCCTTATCAGTCAATATATTCCGCACCCTAAGGCGCTCGATCCTGTGCTGTATACACTACACAAAGATACAGTGCACTACAGACAGCCGCGCCCGGTGCAAAGCCCGGCAGGCCGGACTCTTTCTTTTAGTCGATATTTACTACACGCATGATATTGGTAGAAGCAGCCGGCTCATGTCTTTTCGCATAATCAACGACTCCTGCGGTTACAACTGCGATATCGCCTGTTTTTACAATACCATTCTCTTTTAAAATGTCAATACTGTTCTCAATTAAAGTGTCAGTGGATTCCGCTCTCTTTGCCTGGAACGGAGTAACTCCCCAGTAGAGCATCATCTTGCGGACTGCGGAGATACTCGGGGACATTCCGACAAGTTTTGTGGACGGATGCCACTTGGAAAGCATTCTCGCTGTGTAGCCGCTGATACTCGGCGCGATGATGACAGCCGCATCAAGAGACTGTGCCGTCGCAACGGATGCGTAGCTCACTGCATTGGAAATATTGTGGCGGTTATCGTCGGATACGGTTCTCTTCTCATAGAAGTCACCGTTCATGTGGGACTCGGTCTCCTCAACGATATGAGCCATCATCTTTAATGCCTCGACCGGATACTTGCCGTTTGCAGTCTCACCGGATAACATAACGACATCTGTTCCGTCATATACAGCGTTCGCAACATCGGAAACCTCCGCGCGGGTCGGTCTCGGGTTGCGGATCATGGAATCCAGCATCTGGGTCGCTGTGATAACGACCTTACATGCAGCGCTGCACTTTTTGATCATCATTTTCTGAAGGTGCGGAAGCTTCTCCGGTGCGATCTCAACGCCCAGATCTCCGCGGGCTACCATGATTCCGTCGCTGGCCTCGATGATCTCGTCAAGGTTCTCAAGTCCCTCAGCGTTCTCGATCTTCGCGATGATTCCCATTGAGGAACCGCCCTCATCCAACATCTGGCGGATCTCACGGATCGCATCTGCGGAACGGATAAAAGAAGCCGCGATATAGTCGAACCCAAGCTCGATACCGAAACGGATATCTTCCTTATCTTTATCTGTTAATGCCGGAAGCTTGATCTTTACATTCGGGACGTTGACGCCCTTTCTCTCTCCGAGCTCGCCGCCATTCATGATCCTGCAGTAGATCTCGGTTCCCTCGACACGTTCAACATGGAGCTCGATCAGACCGTCATCGATCAGGATCACGTTGCCCTCTGTTACATCCTCATTTAAACCGTTATAGTTGATGTGGACTCTCTTTGCGTCACCGATGATGTCCTCTGTTGTAAGGATGATCTCCTCGCCTGCTGTCAGGGTTACTTTCTTTCCGTCCTTTAACACACCGGTACGGATCTCCGGGCCCTTTGTATCAAGAAGAGCTGCTACCGGTTTTCCAACCTCTTCCGCAACCTCGCGGAGCTGTTTGTAACGGGCTCTCTGCTCATCGTGCGTTCCATGGGAGAAGTTAAAACGGGCAACATCCATTCCGTTTAAGAGCAACTGTTTCATGACCTCTCTGTCATCACTGTTCGGTCCCATAGTACAGATAATCTTTGTTTTCTTCATTATTATGCCTCCTGATTACTGTTAGCCTGTCTTGGATCCATCCCGCCCTTTGTCACATGCTTATGGGTATACAGATGGTCCTGACAATATTCATAGTCGCCTTCACACTTGGAACAGTAGCGGAATACCAGATTCGGATCATCCTCCTCCGTCCGTCCGCAGACAGCACAGCGATGGCGTCCGATCTTCGCTGCTGTCTTCTGTGCCTCGCGCATCTGTGAGTGAAAAACCTGTTTTCTCCGGATCTCCTTCGGATTCAGACGGCTCCCCCTGGACATGAAGAGGTATACGATAAAATTAAGTAAAGACATAACGATCGCAATTCTCTGCGACATGCCGCCGAAAAGGAATCCATAGACGAAGTAAAGTCCATCAAAAAGTGCCAGATACTTCGCCTTGATCGGAAGTACAAAAAACAGGTAAAACTGCATTTCCGGGAATGTGGCCGCAAATGCAAAAAACAGGGAAAAGTTCAGATAATCTGTGGTGAGAATATAGACCTGCCCTGTGATGATGTAGATCAGCAGTGCCGCAAGGACATGACCGATCACACCCATAAAAAAGTACACATTAAACCGGAAGGTTCCCCAAACCCGCTCCAGAGTCATTCCCAGATTGTAGTAAAGGTAGATCGCTATCAGGTTGAAGAAAAGACTGCCAGACGGCGGCCAGATCATAAATGTAACGACTCGCCAGATCTGTCCGTGAAGGATCGCCCTCGCATCCAACATCAGGTACTGGATGTAGAATGCCGGTGCCATCATCTGGACCAGCACGCCCACCGCATACAGGATCACGATATAATACATGAGATTCGGAATCGCGTACCGTCCGAATTTCCGCTCCATCTTGTTCATAAAATTCATTGAAGCTTTCCTTTCCTAATAGAAATATCTATTTCTCCTACGCCCCGTATTATAATTCCCAACCGTTTCTTTTGTCAAACGCTTTATGATATCGTTACTGGAATGTCTATCCATCCCCGCAACGCTTTCTTCTAAAATCTTTACACATTCTTTACAGAATTTTAACCGTTTTTAACCTCAAGATGCCAGTTCCGTCAATTGTATTTCCTTTTTTAATGTGTTATACTATGTGCGGAATTTTGACATAACAGTTCAGCTATGTGCCGATTCCGGCAAAAAATTGTATGGCTGAACGGTTCGGCATGTTGATGCCCGCATTCCGGCTGGCTGCCTGCGTTTCGCGGACGGCTCGTTTTTTTCTGTTGAAAAGGAGGTATGGGGAGAACTCCCCGCTCGTATGAATCAATGTTATCGTCTTGGAATCGATATCGGTTCCACTACAGTAAAAGTTGCCGTGATCGACGACAACAACAAAATTTTATTCGCGGATTATGAGCGGCATTACGCCAATATCCAGGAAACCCTGGCCTCGCTTCTGAAAAAGTGTAAGGGAGAACTCGGTGAACTCTCTTTACGGCCCAATATTACAGGTTCCGGCGGACTCACTCTGTCGGGTTACTTACATATTCCATTTGTCCAGGAAGTCGTAGCGGTTGCAACCGCACTTCAGGACTATGCTCCGCGGACGGATGTCGCCATCGAGCTCGGCGGCGAGGACGCGAAGATCATCTACTTTACAGGCGGAATCGACCAGCGTATGAACGGGATCTGCGCCGGCGGTACCGGTTCCTTTATCGACCAGATGGCTTCCTTATTACAGACGGATGCCGCCGGTCTGAATGAATATGCAAAGAATTATAAGGCGATCTACCCGATCGCTGCCCGCTGCGGCGTATTCGCGAAATCCGATATCCAGCCGCTGATCAACGATGGGGCTACCCGTGAGGACCTCGCCGCCTCGATCTTCCAGGCAGTCGTAAACCAGACCATCAGCGGTCTCGCCTGCGGCAAGCCGATCCGCGGAAACGTAGCGTTCCTCGGAGGTCCGCTGCACTTCTTACCGGAACTTCGGAACGCCTTTATCCGCACCTTAAATCTGACCGGAGACGCCATTATCGCTCCGGATCACTCCCACCTCTTTGCAGCCACGGGCGCTGCCATGAACGCAAAAGATGATGCGGAGATCTTCTCCCTTGATAAGCTGATCTCGGATCTCTCCGGCGGCATCAAGATGAAATTTGAAGTAAAGAGAATGCAGCCTTTATTTAAGGATGAGGCAGATTATAAGGAATTCACCGACCGCCATGACCAGTACAAGGTCCGCCGCGGCGACCTCGCCACCTATGAGGGAAATGTATTCTTAGGAATCGATGCTGGTTCCACCACAACGAAGGTGGCACTCGTCGGCGAGGATGGTTCCCTGCTCTACAGCTTTTACAGCAGCAACAACGGAAGCCCGTTGGCGACCGCGATCTCTTCCATAAAGGAGATTAAGTCCCTGCTTCCGGACAGCGCGAAGATCGCCTACTCCTGCTCCACCGGCTACGGCGAGGCCCTCTTAAAGGCGGCCTTCATGCTGGATGAGGGCGAGGTCGAGACGATCTCCCACTACTACGCGGCGGCATTCTTCGATCCGTCCGTAGACTGCATCCTCGATATCGGTGGTCAGGATATGAAATGTATCCGCATCAAGGACGGCACCGTGGACAGTGTCCAGCTCAACGAGGCATGTTCCTCCGGCTGCGGTTCCTTCATCGAGACCTTCGCAAAATCCTTAAACTACAGCGTTCAGGATTTCGCGAAGGCGGCACTTTTTGCCCAGAACCCGGTGGATCTCGGAACGAGATGTACCGTATTCATGAACTCCAACGTAAAACAGGCGCAGAAAGAAGGCGCTTCTGTTGCGGATATCTCCGCCGGCCTCGCCTACTCTGTGATCAAGAACGCCCTGTTTAAGGTCATCAAGATCACTTCCGCCGGCGACCTCGGAAAGAACGTCGTTGTACAGGGCGGAACCTTCTACAATGACGCAGTCCTACGAAGCTTCGAGCGGATCTCCGGCTGCAATGCCGTCCGCCCGGATATCGCAGGTATCATGGGTGCCTTCGGTGCGGCACTGATCGCCCGTGAGCGTTACATGCACCGTCCCCATGAGACGACGATGCTCTCTCTGGACGATATGATCAATTTGACCTACACGACAACCATGAGCCGCTGCCGCGGATGCGTAAACCACTGTGTCCTGACGATCAACCGGTTCGAGGGTGGACGTCAGTATATTTCCGGAAACCGCTGTGAGCGCGGTCTCGGCGTGGAAAAGGCAAAACGTGACATCCCGAACCTCTTTACATGGAAGTATCACAGACTCTTCGACTATGAGCCGTTGACAGCCGACAAGGCGACCCACGGCGTTGTGGGAATCCCGCGGGTCCTCAACATGTACGAGAACTTCCCGTACTGGGCAACCTTCTTTAAGGAGCTCGGCTTCCGCGTGATGCTGTCCCCACAGTCCAGCCACCAGATCTACGAGCTGGGCATCGAGACGATCCCGAGTGAGTCTGAATGTTACCCGGCAAAGCTTGCCCACGGACACATTTCCTGGCTCATCAAACGCGATGTGCCGTTTATCTTCTATCCGTGTATTCCTTACGAGCGGAAAGAGGTTCCGGGAGCCGGAAACCACTACAACTGCCCGATGGTCACCTCCTACTCGGAGAACATCAAGAACAACATGGAGGAATTAAAGGAAAAGAACGTGAAGTTCTTAAATCCGTTCATGGCGTTCACAAGCGAGGCGGTCCTTTCAAAGCAGCTTCAGGAAGTCTTTAAGAAGGAATTTGATATTCCGGAATCCGAGACGAAGAAGGCTGCTAAAAAGGCCTGGGATGAACTCGCCCAGGCGAGAACCGATGTGGAGAAGAAAGGCGAGGAAGTCTTACAGTACTTAAAAGACACCGGAAAACACGGCATCGTCCTTGCGGGACGTCCGTACCACATCGATCCGGAGATCAACCACGGCATCGCCGATATGATCACCTCCTACGGTTTCGCTGTCCTCACGGAGGACTCCGTATCCCATTTAGGAAAGGTGGAGCGCCCGCTCGTCGTTACCGACCAGTGGATGTACCACTCCCGCCTCTATGCGGCGGCGGCCTTTGTAAAGACACAGGATAACCTGGATCTCGTTCAGTTAAACTCCTTCGGCTGCGGTCTCGACGCCGTGACCACCGATCAGGTCAGTGATATTCTCACCCGATCCGGGAAGATCTATACGGTCTTAAAGATCGATGAGGTCAACAACCTCGGAGCCGCAAGGATCCGTATCCGTTCTTTGATCTCCGCTCTCCGCGTCCGCGAGGAGCGCCGCTACACGAGAACCATCGTGTCCAGCGCCTACAACCGTGTGATGTTCACGAAGGACATGAAGAAAAACTACACGCTGCTCTGCCCGCAGATGTCCCCGATCCACTTCGAGCTCATCGAGCCGGCGATCCGCAGCTTCGGCTACAACCTCGTCGTTCTCCAGAACGATGACAAGACAGCCGTCGATACGGGATTAAAATATGTAAACAACGACGCCTGCTATCCGTCCCTGATCGTTATCGGACAGATCATGGATGCCCTGCTGTCCGGAAAGTATGATCTCGACCACACGGCTGTCCTTATGAGCCAGACCGGAGGCGGCTGCCGTGCGTCAAACTATATCGGATTTATCCGCCGTGCCCTTGAAAAGGCCGGAATGGCGCAGATCCCGGTCATCTCCATCAACGCGAACGGCATGGAGACGAATCCGGGATTCACCTACACGCCGGCTATGCTTGTGAAGGCTCTTCAGGCTGTTGTATACGGTGATGTATTTATGCGTGTTCTCTACGCTACAAGACCTTACGAGGCCGTTCCTGGCTCTGCAAATGCGCTCCACGAGAAATGGAAGAAGATCTGTGTCAAAGCACTCTCCACAAAGAGCGCCGGAATGATGACCTTCGTGAAGAATATCCGCGGCATCATCCATGACTTCGATAACTTAGAGCGCACGAATGTCCACAAGCCGAAGGTCGGAATCGTCGGAGAGATCCTCGTGAAATTCTCACCGACCGCCAACAACCATATCGTGGAGCTCTTAGAGTCCGAGGGCGCTGAGGCGGTAATGCCGGATCTCATGGATTTCCTGCTTTACTGCTTCTACAACAGCAACTTCAAGGCAGACAACCTGGGAATGAAGCGCTCCACGGCGCATCTCTGCAACATGGCGATCTCCCTTCTGGAGTACATGAGAAAGGCCGCAAGAATTGCTCTTGAAAAGAGCACCCACTTCACTCCGCCGTCAAGGATCAAGGAGCTGGCAGTGATGGCAAACGGCTTTGTCTCCCTCGGAAACCAGACCGGTGAGGGCTGGTTCCTGACCGGTGAGATGCTGGAGCTCATCAAGAGCGGTGTCAACAACATCGTCTGCGTTCAGCCTTTCGGCTGCCTGCCGAACCACATCGTCGGAAAAGGTGTTATCAAGGAACTTCGCTACGCGAACCCCAAGGCCAACATCATTGCCGTCGACTATGACCCGGGGGCCAGTGAGGTAAACCAGTTAAACCGTATCAAGCTGATGCTTTCCACAGCTCAGAAAAACCTCGAAAAAGAGGAATATGTGGATCCGAATCTGGCGAAGACGTTAAAAAAGGTGGAAGAGCTTTCTTCCAAGCGTGTCAATAAGTGTCGGTTGTAATCTACATACCATAAGCTTCTAAATACAAATTCGTCTCAGTCGAAAACTGACTTCCACTGAGACGAATTTGCTGTTACTACCACCTGAAAAAGGTGGGATTCTTATCGAACCTGGATAAAGCACATAAAAACAGCGGCAGATATCATTTTCGATACCTGCCGCTGTCTGTTATCTTCCGATCAGCGCCCCGGATACTCCGACATGATAGCCATCCGGCGTCACAGCACTTACGTACATTGCGCCCTCCGGTATCGGATTTCCACCCGGATCAAGGACTCCTGCCATCGGATTCAGGTAATACCAGACTCCGTTCACAAGGATCCAGCCGATCGCCATATCTCCGTCCACGTTCAGATAGTACCATCTTCCGTTCACCCAGGCATGAGCACTTGCTGCAGGTCACATTTTTCCGCTGTTAAGCCGACACCCCCCCCCGGATCCATGGCATCAAAACAGCATATACCTTCCAGAAATTCTCCAGAAAATACATGCTGTTCTTTTGTTCACAGATGTCCGCCAGCCTCAGCCGGACACCCTGCCATATTCATATGTTATGTAAGCCTACATTAAGCCTCCGGCTTCTCGTAGCTGCGATGCATGGAGAAAGAATCCATATCGTAATTCTTTAAGTTCTCCCATACTCCGCGGCCGTCTGCCTTCGCGATCACAGCGTCACGGTCTTTCTTGAATGCCATCTCCTGTTTCAGATTGCTCGGTCCGCCTACGCAGCCGCCCTGGCACATCATACCCTCAATGAAGTCTTCCGGAAGTCTGCCTACCTTGAGAAGAAGAAGGGCTTTCTTGACCTCAGCCGCACCGCTGCAGCGAGCAACCTTAACGTCTGTGCTCTCTCCCTTTTCCTTTAAGCACTCGATCACCGCGTTTGTCACGCCGCCGCCATTGCCGAAGCGTTTTCCGAAGACACTGCCTTCCTGCTTTGTCTCCTCAGCCGGCTCAAGCTCAACTTCTTTTCCGCGCAGCATTTCGATCGCCTCACCGAAGGTCAGAACATAATCTGCATTGTTCTCGATGGACTTGTCAGCAGCCTCGGATTTCTTCGCCATACACGGTCCGATAAATACTGTGATCGTCTCCGGATCGATCGCTTTTAACATTCTGGATACCGCGCACATCGGGGATACCGTTGTGGACATATTATCGATCAGAGTCGGGTAGTGTTTCTTGATCATATTTACAAATGCCGGACAGCAGGAGGTCGTCATCTTCTTGCCTTCCTTAAATGCCTCTGCCCATTCCATTGCCTCGTAAGCTGCTGTCATATCAGCACCGGCAGCAACCTCTACCATATCGGCAAAGCCAACCTTCTTTAATGCAGTACGCCAGCTCTCCATTGTGATATCCTGGCCGAACTCACCTTCAGCAGCCGGAGCAACCATGGCAACGACCTTCTTGCCGGTCCTGATCGCTTCGATCACCTGTACAACATATACCTTGGAGGAAATTGCACCGAACGGGCAGCTTCTTACGCAGGCACCGCACTGGATACATTTCTTTTCATCGATCTGACAGATTCCGGTCTCCGGATCCATTGTGATCGCATCTACCGGACATGCACGGCGGCACGGACGGATCAGCTCAGCGATCGCATTGTACGGACATGCCTGAGCACAGCGTCCGCACTCTTTACAGACACTCGGATCAATATGGGCACGGTCACGGCCAATCGAGATCGCACCAAAGTTACATGCGTTCTGACAGGCTTTACCCATACATTTCTGACAGTTATCGGTTACAACGAATCTTGTGATCGGACACTCCTCACATGCAGAAGAGATAACCTGAATGATATTGTTGCTCTGTTTGTCACTCGGACATTTTCCTTCCGCGAGACGGACTCTCTGACGGATGATCTCTCTCTCCTTATATACGCAGCAACGGAACTGTGCCTTCGGGCCCGGGATCAGTTTGAACGGGATATTGTCTCTCTCTTCCTCGAGTCTGCCCTCGAAAGCCAGCCTGGAAACTGTGCGCAGCACGTTATACTTGATCTTAAGCAGTGCCTCATCGTTGGTTTTCATACCATTTCCTCCTAAATTTTGAATCCTCTATCTTACCTTAATTTTTAATGTTTTCGCATCATATTATCGCATATCCCCCTTTGCAAAGCAAGTCGGAAATTGTATATAATCCAACGCATTCCGGGGAAAAACCTTATTTTCTTAAATTGTATACAATAAAGTACAGGCAGCGAAATTCCTTGTATTTTCCTATGTTTTTCTGTCTATCTGTGTCGGATATTTGTTCGCAGTATGCGGCTGTCCAGCACCGCTTTCTTTGTCTCTTTTTTTCACAAAGTCAGGTTCCGGTTCCGCCTCTTTCCCGCCACTCCGTTTCCGATTATTTTCGGTTTGGCATATGCAGCCTTCGCCTTTAAAACATGTTTTCCCCAGTCTCATGTTGGATTGACATTCTCAAATCCCCATGATATATTCTATTTAGTTCGGTCGTGCTAACCCCAAAGGTCAACTGTCCTGAGGGAAAAGACGAAAAGAATCTGATACGGGAATATCTGTCATATTCAGGATCCCCGGTATGCTCTTTTCGTGTGCATACCGGGGATTTATCATTCACGCAGACAGTGGGACAAGACCCGTGTCTGTCAGATTTTTTTCAGGAGGAACTAAGTTATGAGAAAAATGTTATCCGTCATGATGGCTGCCGCGATCGCGGGATCTCTCCTTGCAGGCTGCTCATCATCCAAAACCGAAACAACAGCTGCCGCTTCTTCCGCGGAGGAGACAACGACTGCCGCTGAGGAAACCACAACGGAAGCCGCTTCCGAGTCCGCCGCTGAAAACACCGGCGAGGAGACCGTTGTCCGTGTCGGCGGTTTAAAGGGACCGACCACCATGGGACTTGTAAAGCTCATGGATGAGGCCGCAAACGGGGAGTCCGAGAACAGCTACGAATTCACTATGGTCACCGCAGCTGACGAGATGACCGCCATGGTCGCAGGCGGAAAAGTCGATATCGCCCTGCTTCCGGCGAACGTCGCAAGCGTTCTCTACAATAAGACAAACAAAAATATCTCCGTGATCGATATCAATACTCTCGGCGTTCTCTACTTCGTATCTGCCGACAGCTCCGTGACAACGATTGATCAGTTAAAGGGAAAGACCGTATATCTTCCGGGAAAGGGAACTACTCCGGAATACGCACTCCGCTATGTGCTCTCCGCCGCAGGACTCGGAGAGGATGATGTAACTCTTGAATTCAAGTCCGAGGCATCTGAGGTTGCTTCCGTCCTCGCTGAGGATCCGAACGCCATCGGTCTTCTTCCGCAGCCGTTCGTAACTGCCGCTCTCGCCCAGAACGAAAAGCTCTCCATCATCATGGACCTCACAAAAGAGTGGGATAATGTCCAGGGCGAAGGTTCCGGAAGCCGTCTTGTAACAGGTGTTACCATTGTAAACAATGATTTCTTAAAGGAGCACGAGGATCTCGTCGATACATTCTTACAGGAACATGAGGCATCCATCGCCTTCACCGCGGAGGATCCGGATGCCGCAGCCGAGCTCATCGCAAAGGCTGAGATCGTCGCAAAGGCTCCGATCGCGAAAAAAGCGCTTCCGTACTGCAACATCACCTTTATCTCCGGTGATGAGATGAAAACAGCACTTTCCGGTTACCTTCAGGCTCTGTACGACCAGAACCCGGCCTCCGTCGGCGGTGAGCTGCCGAATGATAGCTTCTACTATGTAAAGTAATTGTGACTGTGAAAGTTCTCAACAGTTACAAGCATTCATGCCGACTGTGAAAAACGAGGTATGGCTGGCAAAACAGTCATACCTCATTTCTATATCTTCGTTTATTCTCACGGAATTTAGTTTACATAAGTCAGATTAATAGCTTGAGCCATGAGAAATATCTGTTATAATTTGTAACTGTTCAGTAGGTCTGCGTACTTGCTGCGCTGACCGTAAGAAAACATGGGCTGGAAGGCAAAAATCCCATCAGCGAGGCTGATCTGGAATGGATTTTTGCACGTAACTATGAAGGCACTGAATAGTTACTATAATTTTATTATTACGATTACATGAAGAAATTCAACCGCTGGAAAACAGCATTGATTTTTATTACACTTTATGGAAGGAGACAGCCGCCATGGATCATCGTTTTTCCGGATTTCTCCGCAGGCTCTCGATCATCCTTTTCTGGATCGTTCTCTGGCAGACCGCTGCCTCCCTGATCCGGAATCATATTTTCCTTGTGGGGCCTGCCGATACGCTGCGGGCGCTCTGTGAGCAGATCCTACTCCCGGATTTCTGGTCCGCCATCGCGTTTTCTTTCTGGCGGATCAGCATCGGATTCTTTCTGGCGTTTTTTCTTGGACTTTTCACCGGATCTCTGGCGTACCGTTTTCCCATCGTGGACGAATTCTTAGAGCCACCGGTGCAGCTCATGAAGACGGTTCCCGTCGCTTCCTTCGTGATCCTGGCGCTGATCTGGACCGGCTCTAAAAACCTCTCCGTCTTTATCTCGTTCCTCGTGGTCTATCCCATGATCCATGTGAACACGAAAGCCGGGCTGATATCTGCGGATCGGGAGCTTTTAGAGATGGCGGAAGTCTTCCACATCCCGTTTATCCGTCGGGCGCTCTATATCTACCGCACAGCACTCTACCCGTACTTAAAAAGCGCCTGCCGCACCGCTCTCGGCATGGGATTTAAGTCCGGGATCGCCGCCGAAGTCATCGGTGTGCCGGACGGTTCCATCGGCGAGGGGCTGTATCTCGCGAAGATCTATCTGAGCACCGCGGAGCTCTTCGCGTGGACGGTCGTCATCATTCTTGTGAGCAGTCTGTTTGAGAAAGGTTTTCTGTGGATTCTGAAGAAATGTGCCGGAAAGGGGGCCTATGTGAATGAGTCCGATAAATAAAAAAAATGACACTGCCCTCACACTCCGCTCTGTCACCAAATCCTACGACGGGCAGCCGGTTCTCTCCAATCTCTCCCTGGAATTTTCCTCCGGAACTTTTTACTGTCTGATGGCACCATCCGGAAACGGAAAGACTACAATGTTCCGTCTGATCCTCGGACTTGAAAAGCCGGATTCCGGTGTGATCATGTTCGGTACATCAGCAGGGGATACCGGCAATAACGATATAAAAGCATCTTCCGGCATGGTATCAAAATCTGATCCTTGCAGGATCCGGGGAATGCGTCCCCTGATCTCCGCAGTTTTTCAGGAAAACCGTCTTCTGGAAGGCTATACCGCCATTGAAAACCTCCGCTTCGCTCTTGGAAAGCGATATTCCAGCGAAGCTCTGACCGCATACCTGCTCCGTCTTCTCCCGGAAGACGCCCTGAGTAAGCCTGTCTGTGAATTTTCCGGCGGCATGAAGAGGCGTGTCGCGATCCTGCGCGCGATCCTCGCACCGACCGATATCATTCTCATGGATGAGCCATTTACCGGACTGGACGCGGATACAAGGCAGCTCACGATCGATCTGGTCAAAGAGCTCTGTGCCGGAAAGCTCCTGATCATCGCTACCCATGCGGAGGACGACGCAGAACTTCTGGGGGCGAAGATCATTCACTTATAAGTCAGGAAACCGTTCCAACTGACTTATAACTTATCAACCAGATCATCTGATCTCCAGGTCTTTAACTTTAAAAAGCGTTCTCCTGTCCGGACATCTCATCAACTGATATACCGCAGGAAAACGCTTTTTTATTATTTACGAACGATGCAGACAGTAACAGTTTTTTCTCTCTATCTTGCCGCAAACAGCTTATCCATCTTCCTCATATGGAAGAAGTAGACCACGAACATTGAACATCCCGTAAACAGCCAGGACGCCACATACACATTCATCAACATATCATAAGTCGTGAACATGCGGAATATCGTTGTGAGCCAGATCAGACGGAATACGACCGTACCGAGGATTGTGATGACAGATGGCTCCAGAGACTTTCCGGTTCCTCGCAGGCAGGAACTGGCAACCTCATATGTCGCAGTTAAACCTTCCAATGCACACACCCGATCCATTCGTATGATCCCGTATGCCGCCACCGCAGCGCTCGTCGTATAGATGCTGACGAAAAAATCTTCCCACACGATAAAAATCACACTGAGGATCTCCGTAAATCCGAATCCAAAGAGCAGACAAAGCCAGAAGATCTTTTTGCATCTCTTCATGTTGCCTGCGCCGAAGTTCTGACTCGTAAATGTAACCGCCGCCTGGGCAAAAGCACCTGCAATATCATATGTAAAATACTCAAAATTCAGCGCCAGGGATGAACCCGCGATGGCCGACACACCGAACATGTTGATTCCGCTTTGAATAAACACGTTGGAAACAGAAAAGATCGCACCCTGAATTCCTGCCGGGATACCGATTGCCAGCACCTTTTTCAGCTCATTTGTATCGATCCGCATCCTGTCAAACCGGAAGCTGAACTCATCATTCCTGCGGTACAGATGGGAGATAATGAGAAATGTGCTGACCACGTTGGAGATCACCGTGGCGATGGCAACACCCGCAACTCCCAGATGGAATCCGATCACAAGGAGCAGGTTTAAAATTACATTCAGCACGCCGGACACGATAAGGTAGCACATTGGTCTCCTCGTATCACCGTAGCTTCTGACAATGGCAGCACCAAAGTTGTACGCGACCATAAACGGGATTCCCACAAAATAGATCCTGATATATAAGAGTGCCTGATCCAGCACTGTCTCCGGCGTTCCGGATGCCACAAGGATCCGTCTTGCCACCAGCATTCCGATCACGAGAAGCGCAATTCCGAGAACCGCGCCGAAGGTCAGGATCGTGTGGACCATGCTGTTGATCTTTCCGCGGTTTTTCTGTCCGATCAGGTTCGCAAGCGCCGCGTTCGGTCCCACCGCGAGTCCCACGATCAGGTTTACAAAAATTCCAACGAGCGCCACACAGCTCCCGACCGCCGCCAGCGCCTGGTCCCCGGCGAACCGCCCGACGACCGCCACATCCGCGGAATTAAATAACTGCTGTAAAATACTGCTGAATGCCAGCGGAATTGAAAACAGGATCAGTTTTCCCGCGAGTCCGCCGTTTAACATATCCATTTCTTTTGACTTTTTTCCTGTCTGCTCCACGTTCTGTTGTCCTTTCCGATCTTTTCACTTCTGTATCATTTTGAATATTTTCATATTGTCCGGGTGTATTATATACCATATTTTCTATTTTGTGTAAAAATAATGGAGCTTTACCAGAAGAGATCACTCTCCCGTGCTCTTTATGACCAGAAATTTTCCAAAATAAAACTCCCGCATGATCCAGTTACAGTTGAGAATTTCCCTTCCGCGCAAAAAACGGACGGAATCATCTCTGACCCATCCGTTTTCCTTTTTATTATTTTTCGTAAAGATTCGACTTTTCCGAAACTACATACTGATCATACAATTCTGCCCATGTCTTCTTCACGATCTCAGAACTGCAATGCGCATCAAAATCTGCCTTTGTCTCCCAGAGATCGGAAACGATCACAACATCCGGATCGTCTACCGATTCACTGATAAAATAATGGACATTTCCATGCTGTTCCCGGAACTGTTCTACCAGCTTCGCATGTTTCAGCGCTCCGATATATTCTTCCCGTTTCCTGTCTTTTATCGTCAGGGCTGCAATATAGTGGGTCACAGATCACTCTTCCTTTCGGTTATCATTTCGCTACTGGTGAAATTCCCGCATTTCAGGGGCACATCCAGTACTGTTTTTATTTCTGGATCGTATTGGAGTTCTGGTTATATGCCTTTGCAACGCACTTCCACTCTCCACCCATCTTTAAGAGGAGAAGAACATCTGTGAAGTCAATTCTGTTGCCCCATCCCTCTTCGAGGACACGAACAACTGCAAGAGATTCCTCCACAAGTACAACGTCGACTCTTGCCTTGAAATTATCGCCGCCCGGAACGGTATCAACATTCTTGTAGAACTGTTCGATGGAACCATGTTCCAGCTTACCATCAAGATATCCAAAAAGGACTGCCTCATCGGTAAAAAGCTCTTTCGCGTATTTGCTGTTTCCCTCAGCTACGCTCTTAACAAAGTTCATTGCTGCTTTCTCAACTGCCTCATACTCTTTGATCGGTGCTCTCATGATAAAAAACCTCCATATAATTTAACCTGTTGTGCTAGATAAAATAATATAAAGA
>NZ_QWGI01000016.1:0-2027 GCF_003435125.1 Clostridium sp. AM25-23AC
CACATGCTTCTCAGCCGTTTTAAACGGCAAGACCGGATACCGGCGGATACGCCTGAAACTTAGAACTGCGCAGATATGCGCATCCTCCATGCCGGGTACGGCTGGGTTCCACATAACAGGTAGTCCTCCGGATATCTGCCTGTGTTTATGCAGCTTTCGAACATCCATACTCATTCTGAAGGATGAGCAGATCAGCATAAACGCATGAGGTTCTGCGCTTCACCGCAGGTACTTTTGCCTCCAGTGAAGACCTTTCCGTTTCCGGTAAGGTTTTTATGATTTCCCGAATCCAGTATCTCGCTCCGATATTGTAGGATGCTGACAGATCACAGTTATACTGTTTTCCAGATTGGAAAACACACAGGCTGTGGTTCTTCGGATCTCGGCTGACCGGTCCGCTTCCATCATACGCCAGACGGCTTGTATTCCATGCGCAGACACGGGACACACGGATCCCATACCGGTGTGCTTTGTGTTCACACATAGTCTGGATCTCCCGTTTCTTCCAAAGGTGCAGTTTCTGTCGTTTCTTTCCTGAAATCTTTCCCTTCATTTCCAGGTACTCAAACACGATCACATCCGCATGATTCTCATGAGCATATTCTGTGATCGAACGGGCAGTCTTTCTGGCAAGTTCCGTATTCAGACGTTTCGCATACGCCCATCGGCTTCCGATCTGCTTGGAACCGTGTTCCTTCTGGAATCTCCGGATCCTTCCGAGTACATGGGACAGCCGGTCTTTTTCACTGGGGAAATTGATAAATTTCCGGTCCAGGACAGTTCCGTCTGACCGCATGATACTACAGACTGCATCCGTATTGATTCCAAGATCCACACTGCAGATAAGCTGATCCTTTACAGGTGTTTTTGATAATGTAACTTCTTCCGTATAAGAAAAGCGGAGAAAATATTTCTGATGTCGTTTTTCCAAAACCGGAGCAGAAGACTTTTTTCCGGACCAGTGCCTGCGCAGGTACTCCATATCCGTATGAAGCAGACCTGCGCGGAACCATTTCCAGTCATGACCATCATAAAGCTTCAGGCAGGCCGCGTCTTCACTCTCTTCTCCTGGTTTGTACATGACATTCCGATAAAATATCGGCATCGCATGGTTTTCATATACAAGCTTCGGTTTTCCGGAAATCGCTCCATTTTTCCACTGTTCCAATCTTGTATGGTACGAGGAAACACTCCCGAGCGCATGCTGGATCGCCGCTCTTCTCAGATATGACGGCATTTTCGGAAAACGGGCATCGAAGTCAAATCTTGCATGATTCTTCTTTGTTTCATGTACCAGATGTTCCGCCTCGTTAAATCTCCGTTTTATCTGATCGATCATGGATAACTCTGTCCATACGGTCTCATATATCTCCGTCAGACAGCGGACCGCCTCCCGGTAAAGCGCCAGCGTATGGCGGATCGGGATATTCTTGTTTTTAATTTCCGCGCCATAGCTGGATACGACCTGCATAGGTTTCCTCTACTTTCTGTTCTCTTTTTCTTTCTGTCCTTCGATATAAGCCATGATCTGTTCCCGACTTCGGTCACTGACGGTCACAGCGCAGTAAGATGGGTTCCAGAGATGTCCGCCCCACAGCTCCCTTTTCAGTTCCGGATGTGCAAGAAACAACTGTCTCGCAAGATTTCCTTTCATGATCTTGATCATATCCGAAATAAAGAACTGCGGTTTACAATCCAGCAACAGGTGGATATGGTCCGGCATTACTTCCATCGCAAGGATCCGAAATTGATATTCTTGTGCGATTTCCTGCAACATTTCTTTGCACTCCTGATCTACACCATTGGTCAGAACTTTCTTTCGGTATTTCGTGCATCAGACCAGATGATATTGAAGCGAGTACACATATCCTCTACCATACGAAAGAGAATTTTCTTTAATAGTAAATATATATTTTTCCATATGAATATTATACCATATGTTACTAAGCATGTAAACATATGTTCGATATTATTGTAAATAAATAGCGCACCTAACTCATCACTGAAGTAACGAGAATGCGGTGCGT
>NZ_QWGI01000016.1:2037-90701 GCF_003435125.1 Clostridium sp. AM25-23AC
CTCATCACTGAAGTAACGAGAATGCGGTGCGTGTTTTTCAACCTGTCAAGCGTATGGTTATCGAGGACTTTATCCTGAAGCATCGCATATTGAGTTATTTTCCCGTTCATGTATCGTTTTCCAAAGCGGTGTATAGTCAACCATGATCCGTCCTCCTACGGACAATCATAGCGAATGTTTTCACAAATCCATATTGTGTATACAAAAACAGAGGGGAACACATTTACAAAGAAAATTGCCAGACAGTCTATGTTGTCCGTTATCATTTCAATGAAGATGCAAAGGAAACAATGCAGGAGAAGATTAAACGGATGCCGGTTACAGAAGCAAGCCGAATGGCAGTGTACTAAAATTTGGTGGATGTAATTGAAGAAAAAATATGATATCATGTGAGTAACAAGTCGGAATTTGGAGGTAAAAAGCATGATGAAGCTCGATAATTTTATTAATATGATGACGGGACACTTTAATAACAAAGAGCAGTTTGATAATATGCAGAGAGAAGGGAAAACATATCCTTATGCAGAACACATTAATACAATCTGTAATGAGAAAATTTTGAATCTTCCTAAAGATTTTAATGGTAAATTTGTTGTTGAAGAAAGCTACTATGAGACAAATGGTAAACGCCATGCTTCCCCACATCTTTTCCTTATTACAGAGAAAGAAGATGGAATTGTGTTGTATTCTTATGAAATACCAGAAGGAGAAGATAAAAGTACGTTTTCATATGATTCTATGAAAAATGCTGACTACACTGAATTGAAAAAATCTGAAAAATTCACTCCGGCGCTCTATCATGAAAAAGATGGAATCTGGGAAGGAGGCAGTACAAGCCAGTTTTCACCGGTAATGACATTTAAGCTTTGGGAAAAGTTTTCTGATAGTTGTCTGGAGGTATCTGAAAGCATGGAAGTTAATGGAAAGAAAACTTTTGGATATGATGAACCAATTATCTATAAGCGAGTATAATCCAAGAATGAAATGTTGCGATAAATTTCAAATTTATGGAGGCATATATTATGAGAGTAATCATTTCAATCATTCTAATGGTAATTGCAGCGTTGGTCGGTTTTTTCTTTGGTGCTGGAATGAACGAAGCAATGGGTGGAGCAATACTACTTTCAATGATTACAGGTTTTGCTTGCACTATTAATGCTATTGAAAAGAACAAGAAGGACTGACAACTCCCTGTTTTGAGAATTGAGAAAATCGATACTTGTAGATGGAGGTAATCAAAATGAAAGAATATCAATATTTGATTGGAAAAATTATTGTCGCAGTGGCAATTATAGTTGCCGCAATCATTATAGCGCAGGCTATTGGTGGAGCTGGAGAAAGTATCCGTAGTAGCTTGTTGCAATTAAGGGATGCTCTTCGATAACTTCCAGTTTGCCGAGGCCAAAAGGTTAAAACAGAATATCGCGGAGGCAATGGCATGAATAAACTATACGATTTATTAAAATATATTATCTATGCAAGTTTCTACATGATTGTGATTAAAACGGGTATGGATTTCTATGGGTATAAGCGCTTTCCGAAACTATACGAATCGTATTCTGCACCGTGGTATACAGAAGCATTACTGTATATCGCTGCCTCGCTTTTCGTGATTGTCGTATGTTTTGTGCTCAGAGTAATCATTGGACGAAAGATGAAGAAGAGGTGAGCTATATGTTTATGCTGTTTGGGTTTATGTTTCCGATTATCTTCGTAATGGTTTTTGGCATGATCATCTTCCAGTTTGTGACAGGAATCGGAACATGGCATAAAAACAATCAGTCACCGCGTTTGTCAATGAGTGCAACCATCGTCGCAAAGCGTGAAAATATCACACATCATAGCCATGCAAATGCGGGTGACCTGTCTGGAACGCATGGCTACCATTCGACTTCAAGTACCAGCTACTATGTCACGTTTCAGGTAGAGAGCGGTGACCGGATGGAACTGCCGGTTTCTGGCAGAGAATACGGAATGCTGGCGGAAGGCGACATTGGGAAACATACGTTTCAGGGAACGAGATATCTGTCATTTGAGCGCGTGTGATTCTGGAGGTGATAGTGTGAAAGAAAATAGACCAGGAGGTGACAAACTATAAACAGTCAAGAGAATTTTGAACCTTTTTTGAATTGTAAAAATGGTAACTTTAATAAGCCATCTGAATACATCGTATTTCAGATGGGAGAAATTAGTATGAATCCAATAGAGATTAACGAAGTTTCTGTGCATTAAAGTCGATATCTTGCCTCTCCAATGCATAGATGACTCTAAATAAGCCTTTTGACCATATGAGTAATGGCTAACTCGATGTGGTTTGCTTTCTCCGCGTTTCTTGGCATAGTAAGTTGCAAATGTCATGTCAAAGCGGATTAACGGTAGTTTTCACTTTACACGGAAATAAAGTACGAAATTAGCCTTTTTCATCAAAAAAATTTTTTTACTTTTTCATTTATATGTCAATCTTCGCGCAGCCTTACAACGTTCCGCGCCGACCGTCTGCGTTCTTCTTCCTGAGCCGCATAATGTTTTCTTGTCGTATTGACATCATTATGGCCTAAGACGGAGGCAACGAGGTAGATATCGCCTGTTTCACGATAAAGGCTGGTACCGTAGGTGCTGCGGAGCTTATGCGGGGTAATCTTTTTCAGCGGTGTGACAAGTTTCGCGTATTTTTTTACGAGATTTTCCACGCTGCGCACATTGATCCGTTTTCGCTGCATGGAGAGAAAAAGGGCGTCCTCATTTCCAGGGACGGCATCGATCATTTCGCGCTCGTCCAGATAGTCTTCCAGCACGTCGCGGACTTCGTCGCTGAAATAGATCACGGATTCCTTGCCGCCTTTCCGGTAGACTCTGGCACCGCAGGTATCTAGGTCGATGTCATTGATATTTAATCCAACGCATTCGGAGACGCGGATGCCGGTTCCCAGAAGGAGTGACATCATGGCAAGATCCCGAACTTTTGTTCGCTCATGGTAAAGTTTCTGCTTCTCAGTCAGTTTATCACCTTCCTCGACCTCATCGAGCAGCTTTGCCACCTCATCGATCTCCAGACGGATAATTTCCTTTTCGTGGAGCTTCGGCATGCGCACGAGAGCGGCGGGGTTCTTCTCGATCAGCTCATTTCGGAAGAAATAACTGTAAAAGCTGCGGAGAGAAGAGACCTTTCGCATGAGTCCACGTTCTGTATTGACAACGTCTTCACAGGTATCGCTGGGATGACACTTCAGATAATCAATATATTCTTCGAGATCTGATACCGTCAATTTTTCAAGATCACCCGGCGTAAGAGTATGTGCAGGATTATCAAAAGTTCTGGGATTTGCAGTTTTTAAGAACTGAAAAAAGATTTTCAGGTCATGTGCATACGCGATCCTGGTCCTTACAGAGGTACTTGCTTCAATTCCACGGAAGAAATCCGTGCAGAAATAGGGGAGTTCTTTCTGAAGTTCCCGGAGCTTTTTTGTATTTTCTATATTCTTCTGTTCATGGTAGGAGAGTGTGGCCATCAGAATTCCTCCTTTTTATTCTTGCTTTCACGGTCATTTTCATGGCAAATTTCATCCATTCCGATATTCCCAGAATTCCACCCTTCAATATTTCCGGAAATTACCGCATGAAACAGCCGTTCCTTAATTCCCGGATTTTCTTTATTTAACTGACTGGTTAAATTCTTAACATACTCGCGTTTCGTATGTCCATCCGCAGGGCATGGATTTTTGCACACCGGAAGATTATATTTATTCTTAAATCCGATCACATCCGCCTCAGAGACATACATGAGAGGGCGGATCACCGTAAGTTCTGTGCGGTCCAAAAATGTCTTTGGTGGAAACGTATAAAAACGTCCTTCGAACATCAAAGACAACAGCATCGTCTCAATAATATCATCCTTATGATGCGCGTAAGCGATCTTATTGCATCCGGCGGCCTTTGCCTCAAGATTTAGGGCTCCTTTGCGCATTTTCGCACACAGAGAGCATGGATTGGACTCTTTACGGGTCTCAAAAACGATTTTTCCGATCTCGGTGGGGATTATCGTGAGAGGAACCTGAAAGCCGTCGCAAAAGGTCTTTATACCGCTAAAATCCTGAATTCCGAATCCGAGATCGACTGTGAATGCATGAAGCGTAAAATGTTTCGGGTAAAAGCGCTGCAGTTCATGGAGCGCATAGAGAAGAGCCAGGCTGTCCTTGCCGCCGGAGACACCGACAGCAATATGGTCCTGATCATCGATGAGAGCATAATCATCAACAGCCTGACGAACCAGGCTTAAAAGTCTTTGTAATTTCATTAGAAAACCTCATTTCATGGAAAACATGGTAGATGACCGGAATTTTGCCATAACTATTCGATAAACTGTTCTTTCACGAATAGTTGGAAATCTATCCATATCATACTCTATTCCATCCCCAATGTCAATATTCCGGCTTTCAAAACAAAAAATGCCATAATATATTGTCGATGTAGGTAAACATGTCACAAAGATGTAGGACACTTATCACAATCACATGGAAATCCCGCTTTTCTACTATTTTTTCGGAATTATAATTCCTGCCTTTTTATTTGCAAACATGTCAGTCCTCCTCGTATCCTAATATAAAAATAATGCCGCATTATGCCAGTGCTAATAATACGACATTATCTTTCAATACCCCATATGAAAATTTTATGATTTAATAGACGTCGTTCCATTTGCCGAATATGATCGTCCGTATTAATATTAGAATTACTGCTTACTGCACGACATATTGCATCAATCAATGTAATACAACCGGTATAACAGGGAAAATAACTTCCTGAGTTTGTATCACTTTGAAATACGACATCCGCATAAGGGTATGCTGGTGATAAAACCGTATCAGTAATCAAGGCAATCGGTCTTTATGCCAAACAAAGGCAAACTACTTCTATTAGATTTCCCAAAGCTTTTATTATTAAACACATTTACGCTATAATAGGAATTATTCAATATTACTTTTTTTCTCCAGGACATAATTATCATTATCACCGGTTAGCGGATCGCTGCCTATGGTAATCAATGGTATGCTGTTGGTTTGCCATTTTTCATAGATAGCTTTAAAATTCTGTGTTTTGATTAATAAATCCTGCTTATTATCCTCTGAAGTATGTATCGAATCATATGGCAGTTCCTGTGTCTCTAATATTTCTTTCTGGCCCTTCTGATTAAAGGAAAATATTTCAAAATGGTAATTTCCTATGCCATTCCATATCTCAGGTGTATACTGTAGGATATAGTTTTTATGGTCAACAACAGTTAAATAGTACCAACGCCATCCAGCATGGTTATCAGAGGCATGGTCTTTATATATTACAATAGGATTGCCATCTATTATAGCATATATTTCCAATGTGATTTCCAAGGCATCCTGGCTTATAACAAGTAACTCATCATTACCATCATGTGTTAAATCTACCATAAGAGTTCCTGCAATATTCTCTTCGGGATAACGTGATAAAATATCCTCGAAAAAATTATATTGGTTATTTTTCGTGGCAATAAGAAAACACCCTAATCCCAAAAGTATCATACATATAAAAATCAAAATCTCAAACTTTGTTTTTTTCATTTTTCCCTCTTGCTGTGAAGTTCAAAGTTATGTTTAATTTATACTAAATAATTGGTGAAGCCATTATTGATATCATCTACCGTATAGGTTTTAGATTCCCCCGCCTTTTGATCTGCAAAAGAGGTGGATGAATAGGCAGACAAGAGGAATAGTGTCATGCTGCAGAGTACCAGAAATCTTTTTTTCATAGAGTGCTCTCCTTTTCATTGTTTAGTATGTCTCGTTACTTAGTGTGCAGTGCTAGTTATCTACATGGGACATATCCATTGGAATCATCTCCTTTTCAATATTCGTTAATCCTTTTGTTTTCATATGTTATATGAAACAAACTTTCCTATTCACATTCATATGTTACTGCCATATAGCTCTTTGCCACAGAAACCATGTTTTTACGGATTTATTCATCATAGCGACCTCCTTATCCGGGAGGCATCCATCTTAATGGGGCTTTATTAATTATATTTTTCAGGAACTGATCCAACTCAAAATCTATCGATTTGTCCATGACATATTTTGGTCTGTTCACCGTAATGTTCTCCCCGCAAAAAATAATATTATATTGGTATGTTTCCATTGATATAATGGCTCCTTTGTCCCGACCATTTGGGTGGAGTGATTGAGAATACAGGTTTCTTTTTTCTGTCATTAAACAGGATTGTAAATTCTTCAATCTTTTGCTGACCTGTTATTCTCTTTTTATAAGGTGGGGACACGAGTATGATCCCGGCGATTTTTTCTGCGTTTAAATTATCAAGCCTAGTTATTTTTCCAAAAAATATTACGCCCATGGTTATCAGCACGAAAATGATATATCTTATTTTAATTTTCTCCTTGCCCATACTGCCTCCTGTCTTGGTGCAGTCCGCGTTACTCTTTCCTTTTTTTTGAATTATATTATCAAATTGTACTGTTTTCAATACACTTCTTCATATCTTCATAATTCGTAATATATTGTTTCTATTTTAGTTAATTATCTGTAATTTTTTCTCTTATAAGCATCCAAAAAATTTTCCTTTCAATCCACTCCCGCCATATTTTCTTCAGCGTATCCAATTATCAGCGCAGAACTGCCTCCTCGATTCAATTTTTATTAATTCTTTTTCTTCACTTTCGTTATCGGCAACTCATATCGGGCATCCGGCATATAGGAAACTGCCGATTTTACCGGCGTCACAAACAGACGATCCCGCTGTAATCAGATTTATATCCTTCACCTCCGATTCAATATATCATATTTAGTATAACATTTAATTTTTGTACATAGAAAAGAAGGAAAAGCGGATTATATCAAAGTATCTATTTCTGGGAAAAAACCAATGTAGCGGCGAGCGCTTTCCTAGTTAGTAAAACAAAAGCTGTGTGAGCCCTTATAAACCAGTACTTTGGAGATGGTTCATTTTTCGCTGAAGAAAACTATTTAAAAATTACACTGATGAACGTTGGTGCAATATTCCATCCTACGCCATTACTTCTTAATTTTGCAAGATTCGATGTTCTTTTAGAGAGGAAAAATGGAACATTAACGGTTTACCTACTTGGTGACGACTTTGTGACATATTTACCTATATATGACGACTTTGTGATAACCCGACCTACATATTACGGCTTTGTGATATATTGTACACAAAAAATGTAGATAGTACTTTACACAAAGAAATCAAAAATTGCCGTAAGCACTAGGTTTCTTCATTACGACATTGTGATAAGTTTACCTACATTGACAGCTTTCAAAACAAAAATGCCATAATATATCTATCATTCATTTATTCAGCACACTAAATCTAAATAAAGCAAGCACCTTCTCTCCAGCCGCATTCCAGTCTTTCTAGACCCCTGATGTGCTGTAAAGAAGGTGCTGCACATGATCCGCACAAAAATGTTCATCACAATCATAAAATCAATTTCATACAGATTCATACAGATCAAATTATTTAAAATTACTTTTTCGTCCCCAGAACCAGACAAATCGGTTAATTCCCAGAACTACATTCCATTAATCCAGCAGATTTCTATAATACGGCCAGTTCGCGTTCATCACGCCAATTGTGACATTGTTCGCGGAACCCGTCTCATGGACACACTGGATCTGTCCGTTTGAGGTAAATCCGAGGAACATGATAACATGCGGCGTGGATCCCGTGATTACCACGATATCGCCCGGCTTCAAATCCTGACGTCTTACCTGCCGTCCAAGAGTCCTTAAGCCCTCTGTGCCCTCATACGGCAGATGCGTTCCTGTGACGGACCAGTATACCCAGTTGACCCATCCGGAGCAGTCGAGTCCCTTTAAGATACGTCCCTTGTGGTCCGGGATCGTGACGGAACCGAAATTGTTGCCAGTATAATTCTGGGCGCTGGCCTTTCCACCCCAGTAATACGGAACTTTTCCGACAGATTGAAGGGCATACCGGATAATATTCTTTCTCGTCTCTGAAGTATCTTTTGGAAGCCTGCTCATGTAGGAGTCAATCTCCGTCGTTGAGAGCGGCGCTCTCGTGCCCTCCACGACTACGTTGAGCCCATATGTCTCTGTCCAGTCCTGACGGTTGATATGGCTCACAAAAGCAGTCATTCTCCTGTTCCAGCCTTCCCAGCCGGTTCCATCCGCGGATACGGACTCCGTCTCTCCCACAGTGTTTCCTGCGTCATCGACACTGTAAAGATTTGAATTTTCGTTGAGTGTGCGGATAGTCGCTGAGATCTTCAGATCGATATGTCCGGGACAGATCAGTGCATGGGATGCAGCCGCCGTATGGACGCTATATCCGTTGGCAGCGCTCTCCTCCACTTCGGCTGCCTGTTCCAGACCACCGGTTTCACTGCCTGCTTCACTTCCTGCCGCCGTTTCCGGCTCTAAAAGGAATGTCTCCGCATTCTGCTCTTCCGCTGCCGCCCGGACAGCATAACCGGAATATTCATGGTCCGCTTCTTCATTGCTGCCGACTCGGATGACCTTCACTGAAGTCTCTTCCGTTCCTTCCGTGGAAGGAGCAGTGGTTTCGCGAACCGTCTCCTCTTTCGTTGTCGGTGCTGCAGTCGTTGAAGCTTCCGCCTCCGGAACTTTCGTGGCTGCCTCGGTCTTATCCTCCATGCGGATGATCGTCGCTTTCTTTGTGGTCTCCTGTATCACGCTCTCAGCCGTCTCAGCCAGGGAATCCAGGGCGCTTGTAGTGGACTCTTTCGTCGTGGCACCTTCTGTATGGTTTGCAGCCGACGGAGGAACTGTCGTTGTTTCAGCCACCATGGACGTATGTGCGGAGGAATCCTGGGCGGAACCTGATGCGGAGGAACCATCACCGTGGCTCTCGCCGTTTACAGAAACCGTATCTCCGGCCTGGTCGATGACCTCATCGCCTGCGTCTGTCCGGATCTCCGTGTCGATATTTCGTCCGGATACAAAGGTATCCTCGCCTTCCAGCTCGGAATCTCCCTCTTCCGCAGACGCGTTCGGATCCACGCAGCCGTCGCAGTAATAGACATTTCCAAGGGATGCCTGGTAGGAATGGGACTTCGTCCAGAGGTCATTCACATAGGTGCGGATCGTGTCAAGATCCGTGATCCCGTTATAAAACGCATAAACACTTGCCATGGAAAGAATATCCTGGGCATTTGACACTGCGGACGTGACCTCGCCGTCGCCGTTGTAAAACGTAACCTTGACATTCTTAAAATGCTCCACATACCAGGAAGCCGGATTGTTCTTATCATGAGTCTTCGAGGTCGGGTTATACTGTCCGAGAACAGAGGACGCCTTGCGGCCAAAGGACGGGGCAAGCTTTGCCGGAGCTTTGTTTGCCATGTCATAGATCGCGGCAAACCACTTGGAGTCCTTCTGGATTAATTCTTTCATCAGGATCTCCGCATAGCTGGTTTCCGATCCCTCCTCGTACATGTTCGAAAAGTTTAATTTATATGGAGCCGGTGCATCCGGATCGATCTCCGCTGTGGTCTCATCCGTCGTATTTTCTGTAGGATCCTCGAGAATATCGACGGTCTCCGGCTCATAGATCCGCTCCGTGCTGGTCTCCGCCGGGGCGATCACCGGAATATAGGGAAGCATGGCGGAAAACGCGATACAGGTACATAAAACCATCGCTAAAAGCGGTCTCGCATTCTGACTGCCTGTCACCCAGTGCATGCAGTCCGCGGCGATCTTCTCCACCTGCTCGCGGATCTTTTCTTTATCAAAAGGTAATTTATGAAAATCTAAATGGTCGTTCAACTTCATTTTCGAGCGTACATCTCCTGCATTATGTAAATATAACGGAGTTAGTATAACATATAGGGGAAGGAAAATTTGTTAAGATTTCTTTAATTTTCCCCATGGAAACAGGCGCGGATTGACTTTCCAGCCATTTAATACTATAATCGTAACAAATTGGCTCGTGCAGTCGTCAGGGGGGGATACAGGAATGTCCCGTAAGCTTGCTTACAGGAATTTTTCTGCGTCCCTTCTGAATATTAAGAAGATCCTGCAAGGTTCAAAAGACAGCATGACGCCGCATTAAACATAGTCTAATATTACATAACGAAAAACTGGAGATGAAAATATATGTGTGGAATTATCGGATACTGCGGTCCTTTAGACGCGCAGACAGTACTGCTCAATGGTCTCACCCAGCTTGAGTACCGCGGTTACGACAGCGCGGGAATCGCTTTATTTGACGAGAACTCAAAAATCCACTTTATCAAAAAAGTCGGAAAAGTTGCTGCCTTGCGCAAAGTATGCGAGGAAGATCCCATCGTTTCCCATTGCGGAATCGGCCACACCCGCTGGGCGACCCACGGCGGCGTGACAAGTGAGAATGCCCATCCGCATGTGGCAGGAAAAGTGACGATGATCCATAACGGCATCATCGAGAACTACCATGCCCTGACAGCAAAATACCACCTGGAGGGAAAGCTCCATTCCCAGACAGACACGGAAGTTGCCGCTGCGACCTTAAACGAGATCTACAACGGTGACCCGTTCTCCTCCATCCATGAGTTCTTAAGACAGCTGGAAGGTTCCTACGCCTTCTGTATCATGTTTGAGGACCGCCCGGGTGAAGTTTATGCAGTGAGAAACGTAAGCCCGCTTGTAGCCGCTTACACAGCTTCCGGAGCCATGATCGCCTCTGACCTGACGGCTCTTCTTCCGTACTCAAAAAAATACTTTGTTGTCCCGGAAGGAAAGATCGTACAGCTCACTGCCTACCACGCGAGCCTCTACGAGCTTGACGGTACAAAGGTGGAGCCGGAGATACTGGAGGCATCCTGGAACACGGACGCAGCCATGAAGAACGGCTTCCCGCATTTCATGATGAAGGAGATCCACGAGCAGCCGGAAGTATTAAAAAAGACGATTCTTCCGCGCCTCACAAAAGGTCTTCCGGACCTCTCCGATGAGAAGATCCCGGATGAGCTCTTAAAGCGGATCACAAATATTCGTGTCATCGCCTGCGGAACTGCCATGCATGCGGGAATGGTGGCGAGAGCCCTCATTGAGCCGCGCCTCAGAATTCCGGTGACCGTGTCCATCGCCTCTGAGTTCCGCTACGAGGAGCCGCTGATCGATGACTCGACCCTCACCATCGTGATCTCCCAGTCCGGCGAGACCATCGATACCCTGGCGGCACTCCGACTCGCAAGGGAATGCGGTTCCACTGTAATTTCAGTTGTAAACGTAAAGGGATCCACGATCGCCCGCGAGAGCGACTACGTGATCTATACCCATGGAGGCCCTGAGATCGCCGTGGCGAGCACAAAAGCCTACACGGTACAGATCGCTGCCCTCTATCTTCTCTTCTGCCGCATGGCACTTGTACGCGGCGTATACACGGAGGAACATGCAGAGCAGTTCATGAGTGATCTCTTAAACTGCGCTTCCGCCATGGAGACCATGATCCGCGATGAGAATACGATCAATGAGATCGTCACCCACATCGTGAATTACCCGGATGTGTTCTTTATCGGCCGCGGCATGGACTACGCGTTCTCCTTGGAAGGCGCGTTAAAGTTAAAGGAGATCTCCTACATCCACGCGGAGGCTTACGCAGCAGGTGAATTAAAGCACGGAACTATCGCCCTGATCACAGACCACGTTCCGGTGATCGCTATTGCGACTCAGAAACACATCTTCGCAAAGACCATCTCCAATATCCGTGAGGTGAAGGCGAGAGGTGCTTATGTGGTGCTTCTTGTAACGGAAGATACCGCTGTCGACGAGGGAATCGCCGATGTGATCATCCGGATCCCGAAGGAAGATGATAAATTCACCGTATTCCCGATCGCCGTTGTCCTCCAGCTCATCGCCTACTACGCTTCCGTCCAGAAAGGCCTCGATGTGGATCAGCCGAGAAATCTTGCGAAATCTGTGACGGTGGAATAAAAAAAGCTATCATATTCAACATTATTAGGCCAGTGCCTCAAAGCGCTGGCCCTTTTTACATACGTTGGTATAATTTCAGACAATAAAACAGGGTAGAAAACAGCTTTGATTCTGCTTCCTGCCCCGTCTTCATATCACTTATTTCTTATAACCTTTCTTGATCTCCACAAAATCCTGGATCATCTTCACAACTCCGTCATAACCGATCTTGCTGCTGTTCATGCAGAGATCGTAGCTCTTGGAATCGCCCCAGCGCTTACTGGAATAATAGTTATAGTAACTGGCACGTTTTTTATCGGTCTTGATCATGACATCCTTCGCCTGGGACTCAGAAATCTTATGGCGTTCCATCAAAGTCCTGATCTTCACGTCCTCGTTGGCTGTAATAAATACGGATACCACGTTCGGATAATCAGCCAGCGCGTAGTCAGCACAGCGTCCGATAATTACGCAGGATTCCTTGTCCGCAAGGTTTTTGATCGTATCAAACTGCGCAAGGAAGATCTTGTGGTTGATCGGCATATCCATATATGCAGAGTTCGTATATCCAAGGGAATATGTATCCATTACCAGGGAATATAAGAAACTGCTCGTCGGCTTCTCGTCGTGGGTCTCAAACAGCTCTTTACAGAGACCGCTCTCTTTTGCGGCCAGATTCAGGAGCTCTTTGTCATAACATTTTACACCGAGTTTTTCTGCTAATGCCTGCCCGATATGTCTTCCTCCGCTTCCGCATTCTCTTCCGATCGTAATAATAAGGTTATCACTCATATGCCACAGCTCCTTTCTGTCACCAAGCCTTCTGATAGCTATATTATACAAAAATTGCAGTCAATATGCAAGAGTTATCCCGTAAATTTTCTGAATTTTTGTATCAGTATATGCATAAAGCAGAATAAGTAAGAATGTGCCAAGTCACATTCTCGCGCCGAGCGCGGTCGCTTGCGACAATCCACATCCTCGTGCGAGTGCGCATCATTGGCACGTTTCGAGGATTTTTTTATTACACAAAAAAGCCGGGAAAAATTATCCCGGCAATTTTCTCAAAAGCTCCTCAAAATATTCCGGCAACGGTGCCGAAAACTCCATATACTCCCCCGTCCGCGGATGCACGAACCCTAAAATCCCTGCGTGCAGCGTCTGCCCCTGAAGCTTATACGGGCATTTCGCCGGACCATAAACGGCATCACCCAAGAGCGGATGTCCAATGCTTGCCATATGGACGCGGATCTGGTGCGTTCTACCCGTCTCCAGGCGGCACTCGATATGGGTGAAATCCTTAAACCGTGTGAGCACCTTGTAATGGGTCACTGCGGATTTTCCGTTGTTATAATTGACTGCCATCTTCTTCCGGTCCTTTGGGCTTCTCCCGATAGGTTCGTCGATCACTCCCTCATCGTCCTTCAGGGCTCCGTGAACGATCGCCTGATAACGGCGGGTGATGGAATGCTCCTTGAGCTGTGCCGCTATGGAATTGTGGGCGAGATCATTCTTGCATGCGATGATGACGCCAGTGGTGTCCATATCGATCCTGTGGACGATTCCCGGGCGCAGAACTCCGTTGATCCCGGAGAGGTCTTCCTTACAGTGAAACATCAGCGCATTCACCAATGTCCCCGTATAATGTCCAGCAGCCGGATGAACCACCATCCCCTTCGGCTTATTTACAAGGATCACATCATGGTCCTCATATAAAATATCCAGTGGAATATCCTCCGGCACGATCTCCGGCTCCACAGCCTCCGGCACCTCGAAGGAGATCAGATCCCCCTCAGCCACCTTGTAGCTTGCCTTCACCGGGCGTCCATCTACCATAACTTCCCCTGATTTTAAAAGCTTCTGAAGGAAAGAGCGTGAAAGATTCTCATACTGTTCCGCAAGGAACTTATCGATACGGTCTCCCGCCGTCTCCTCCGTCACAAAATATTCTTCTCTCACTGGTTATTCTCCTTTTTTCGATGAAAGGAAGGAAAGCTCATCTTCCTTATAGAAAAAGCCGATGAGAAGGATCAGAAGTCCGGCCGCGCAGACTACATAACAGTCTGCCACATTAAAGATCGGGAAATCAATGAGGCTGAAGTAGAAGAAATCCACCACAAATCCTCTCACCGCACGGTCGATCAGGTTTCCGACCGCGCCGGAAAGAAGAAGGACCATGGAAATATAGAGCGGCAGATACCGGTTCCCGGAAGGAAGCTTTGCCACAAAAACAAGGACCGCGATCACAACAGCCGCAGCAACCAGGAAGAAAAACCACTGTTTTCCCTGAAGAATTCCAAAGGCAGCTCCCCTGTTTTCCGAGTACAGAAGCTCAAAGACTCCCTTGATCAGCACAAGCGGCCCATTGACCCGCAGCGTGTTGTAAGCCATACTCTTCGCCCACTGGTCCAGAGCGATGAGCAGGGCGGAACATACGGCAAGAATGCCGTAGCGTTTTCCGATGGTATTCATAAAAACTCCTATCTGAAAATAGTTGCCAGGGCGCGCTCCATCTCATCCTTCGTGACGGTGCGGTCGATATAGGCGTGACCCACACGGTCCAGAAGAATAAACTTGATAACGCCGGCTTCCATCTTCTTATCATTTTTTGTCGCAGCGATGACTTCCTCCGGATCAAGGCCGGAAACGGATATCGGGATAGCGAAGTACTCCATCAGTGCCTTGTACACGCTGATCTCATCCTGTTTTACAAGTCCGCGCTCTTTGCAGATATTCATGGCAGCCAGGGCACCGACAGCGACACAGTGGCCGTGAAGCATCGTAAAGTTCTTTAATTTCTCGATGGCATGGCCTAAGGTGTGGCCAAAATTTAATGTCGCGCGCTCATTCTGCTCTGTTGGATCGATCTCAACGACCTCCCGCTTGATGAAATCACTTCCCTGGATCAGAAGCTTTAAGGTGTCCGCATCTTTTGCGAGGATCTTCTCCTTGTTTGTCTTGATCCAGTCAAAATACTCCTTATCGCGGATCAGGCCGTGCTTGATGACCTCTCCCATACCGCCGGAGAACTGATCGTCCGGAAGTGTGCGAAGTACGGACACATTCGTGTATACAAGCTTCGGCATGTGGAAAGCGCCTACCATATTTTTGTAGGAATCAAAGTCTACACCGGTCTTTCCGCCTATTCCGGAGTCCACCTGGGACAACAGTGTTGTCGGGATCTGGACAAAATCCACGCCGCGGAGATAGGTTGCAGCCACAAATCCGCAGAGGTCTCCCGTGACACCGCCACCTAAAGCCACAAGAAGATCCTTTCTGTCATAATGGTTTAAGATCAGGTGCTCGTAAGCGCCCTGGACTGTCTTCAGGTTCTTATTCTCTTCTCCTGCCGGGAACACGTAGGATGTGACCTCACGGCAGCAACCGGAAAGGATCTTTGTCACTTCATCAAGATACAAGTCAGCCACGTTGGAATCCGCGATGATGCAGATCTTTTTCTTCTCAGTGCCCAGCGCGGAGATCTCCTTTGCAAGGGCGTCAAAAGAATCTTCCAGTACGATATCATAAATGGTCTTCCCGTCGAGATGGACAGGGATCCGGTTTACATGTTCTGTGATCATAAGGCTAACCTCCTATTTATAGCGGTACACCACGACAGATGTCCGCCCCTTTTTCGTAAGATTTCCTGGCTCGCCAAACCGGAATTTGCCGATGCCGCGGATCGATAAGATCTCTCCGCCCCGAAGATTCAGCGATACATTCGTGCAGACAGCCCCGTTGACAGAGACCTTCTCGTCTTCGATATATGATGCTGCCCTCGTCCTGGAAAGTCTTCCGCAAAGCGCGATAACAGAATCCAGGCGGACGGAACTCACTGTTCCTGAAATTTCCTCCATCTCTGGCTCCGGAAGCTCAGAAAAATCTGCCGTGATCTCCGTGACAACAGAGGTGTGCCGGATCATCGTGAGATTCTCCGCAAGATATCTGCTCATCTTTTCCATGACAAACGCCCAGGCATTTCCATCCTGCAGGACGATGTCCCCGATCATGGCCCTCTCGATTCCGAGATTCATGATCGCCCCGAGATAGTCTCTGTGGGTGAGCTTCTCCGCGAAGCGCCTGTTTGCGGGAACGATCTTTAAACACACGAAGGGCGGCGCGTAAAGTTCCTCCTCATAGGACGCCAGAAAGCACAAAACCTTTCTTTCAGACATCGGAAAGCCGCCGGAAAGTACGAACTTCACCGGCGGCAGTGTAGCCGACATATTCTGGAAGACAGTCTGTTCTGCGAGCGTCAGAAAATCTGTGTGAAGCGGGATATCGCGGGAGTAAGCGTTTTCTGCCAGTTCCTGGATCCGCTTCCTAAAAAGCTGTTCTTCCTTTTCCATATGGATCCTTAATTAAAGATGGATGTTGAGTCCGGATACGTCTAAGTTTCCTCCGGTAAGAAGATCCTGGAAGTCACCGGACAGCTCAACGGACTGCGGGGTTGCGATAAAAATGTAGTTGGAAATTTTCTGGAGATTTCCGTTCATGGAATATGTGGATCCGGATGTGAAATCGATGATCCGCTGTGCGGTCTCGGTGTGGATTCCCTCCATATTAAGGACTACTGCCTTTCCGGCAAGCAGGTAATCGCAGATCTCCTTTGCGTCATCTAAGGAGGTCGGTTTAATTAAGGAAACTTCCATTCCGCTTCCGCGGCGCATCGGAACAACCTTATTGCTGTTGGTGGTGCGGGGTAAAAATCTTGGCTTCTCCTCCTCATAATCATCGAAATCATCAGCTGTCTGCTTCTTGAAAAGGTTCTTTCTCGCCGGCTTTTCATCCTCATAATCGTCATCTAAGAAGTAATCGTCATCTTCATCGTCGTTCAGACGCATCGTATCCATAATCTTGCCTAAAAAGCTCATATCTAGTTCTCTCCAATCTATCTGGAACCAAAGATTCCGGTTCCTACTCTAATCATGGTTGCACCCTCCTCAACGGCTACCTCGAAGTCACCGGTCATACCCATGGACAGCACACTCATAGTACCATTATCAATGTTTTTATTTTTGATGTCAACATATAATTGATATAATTCTTTAAAATATTTTCGATTTTCTTCTGCATTTTCGACATTTGGTGCAATGGTCATCATTCCCTTTACGCAGACATGGGGAAATGCCTGGATCTCCTTTAAATTCGGAATTACGTCCTCTAAGAACATGCCGAATTTGCTCTCCTCTCTCGCCACATTGACCTCAAGGAGCACATTGGCGATCATATCGCGCTTTGCGGCTTCCTTCTCGATCTTCTCTGCCAGGTGGACGCTGTCACAGGAGTGGATCAGGACCACTTTGTCGATGACTTGTCCGACCTTGTTTGTTTGGAGATGGCCGATCATGTGGAACTTTGCGTCCTCCGGGATCTGCGGGCGCTTCTCCGTGATCTCCTGTACCTTATTCTCGCCGTAGTCGCGCTCTCCCGCCTCATAGGCCTCCATCAACATGGAGACCGGCTTCGTCTTGCTGACGGAGATCAGGGTGACCTCCTTCGGATCTCTTCCCGCGCGAAGGCAGGCTGCGTTCATTCGTTCCCTTACGTTCTTTATATTCTCTGCAACTGACATGATAAAAACCTCCTACTGATAGATGATCATTCCGTTTCCGGTCACGGCGTTGGCATCCAGGACGATGTGGTCGTAGACGGACAGACCATAATCGGTGCCCTTTTTGATGGTGTAATACTCATCATTCGAAGAAAGGATCTCAATCCTTCTGAATACCGCGTATCCACGGTTGATATTGTAGACGCCCTGTACCGTCTGGGTCATTCCGATCTGGTAACGCTCTTCGGAATCGTCCTTTGTAAGGAAATCCCCGGCTTTCAGTTCACTGTTCTCCCCGGCATCCACGTAATAGTATTCATCATCCGCGTAGTAGATCGTGCACGAAGTGATGACACCCACCGTCTTTCCATCCGCGTAGGTCTCCTTGCGGAAGCCGCTTTGGGAGACGGAGGAGGAATCGGAAGAATCCTTCTTTGCGCTCACATAATAATCCTTCGGGATCACATAGAAAGTCACATCGGTGACGGAGCTTCTCGGGATCTTGAGTCCCCGGACTTCATCGGTCACGATCTCAAAATCCACATACCGGTCGGAAACAAACTGTTCCATATATTTAGAAAAATCGAGTTTTCCGTATGTCTTTCCATCTCCGCCTGTCACTGTGGAGAACGCGCCGGAGGTCTCAAGATCCCTGCCGTTAAACTTCACGGCGAGGGAAGTCTTTCCATTATAAGTGGTAAGCTCCTGCTCCGACATCGGGAACACGATGGACCAGTCCTCGGAGGTGATGATCTTGTAGGCCGGTGCCCCGGTCTCCACGAGCTGTCCTGAGCGCACGCTGGATTTCTTGTAGGAACTCTTGTCAAACATATCCGCTGTCACCTGGTTCGGTGTCAGTGTCTCCATGGAATCCACCGAGTAGGACACAATGCCGGACTGATCCGCCCGCACCTGGGTGAAATTTCCGCCCAGTTCAGAGACTGCGCTGTCGAGATTTTTTAAGGTATCAACGCTCACATACTCCAGGACTTCCGCATCCAGGGTGTTTTTCGTATCATAGACCTCCCGGAAATCTTCGTTCGTGAATGTCTGGCTGAAGCTGGACAGCTGCTTTTTTAAGGAAGCGAGGTTTTCCTTTGAGAGGGCTACAGACCCGTCCGTTTTTTCCGCGAGCAGGGCGGAAAGCGTTCCCGTCTCATCAATGGAATAGACTCTCGTACCGACAGCTGCCCTTTTCCCCTCTCTCAGATAAAAGTTGATATTTCCGGCACGGTCCGTGTATTTCGGCTCCTCTGTCCGGAAAATGATTCCGGTGTGCCTCGTATCGTTTACGATACTTCCCTCCACAACTTCATAAAACTCCACCTTGTCCCTGCGAAGGTAGGTATAGAGATAAAATGCCATATATAAGAAAATAAGGGCAAAAATGATCATGCCCACATTGATATTCAGGGGCCGGCGATAACGAACGACTTTCTTGTTCTTTTTCTTCGCCAATTGATAAACCTCCCAACGGTCATATTCCGTAATATGATACCATCATTCGGAAAAAAGTGCAAGCAGACAGACAAAAAACAGAAAAAAAGCCGGTCCCCGGAAAATTCCGAAGACCGGCGAAAATCTGAAATTTCAGCACCTAGTTAAACGAGCAGAGGATTATTTCTCCTCCTCCTTTTTAACCTCGACCGGACGGTTTACACGGCCAGCGATCTCAGCCTTGATGTTTGCGATAAATACGTTGAGATCTTCAGCGCCCTCATCGCCTTTGAAGCGGCTTCTTACGGATACAGTTCCATCTGCCTGCTCCTTCTGGCCGACAACTAACATGTACGGGATCTTCTGCCCCTGTGCCTCACGGATCTTGTAGCCGATCTTCTCAGAACGGAGGTCGATCTCAGCACGGATGTCAGCCGCGTCAAGAGCTGCTTTGACAGATTTTGCGTACTCCTCGTACTTCTCAGAGATCGGGAGAACCTTAACCTGAACCGGTGAAAGCCATGTCGGGAATGCGCCAGCGAAGTGCTCGATCAGGATACCGATGAAACGCTCGATGGAACCGAAGCATACGCGGTGGATCATGATCGGTCTGTGCTTCTCACCGTCAGCGCCGATGTACTCAAGCTCGAAACGCTGCGGAAGCTGGAAGTCAAGCTGGATCGTACCGCACTGCCATGTTCTGCCGATCGCGTCTACCAGATGGAAGTCGATCTTCGGACCGTAGAATGCGCCGTCTCCTTCGTTGATCACATAGTCAAGTCCAAGGTCGTCTAATGCGCCCTGTAAGGAGTTTGTTGCAAGCTCCCAGTCCTCGTCGCTTCCCATGGAGTCTTCCGGTCTTGTGGAGAGCTCTACATGATATTTGAATCCGAACAGGGAATATACCTGGTTGATCAGACCTGCTACGTTCTTGATCTCATCACGGATCTGCTCCGGAGTCATGAAGATATGGGCATCATCCTGTGTGAAACAGCGTACACGCATGAGTCCGTGAAGCTGACCGGATTTCTCATGGCGGTGAACGATACCGAGCTCACCCATACGGAGCGGAAGGTCACGGTAGGAACGCGGCTCGGAAGCGTAAACAAGAACGCCGCCCGGGCAGTTCATCGGTTTGATGGCGTAATCTTCGCCGTCGATGACGGTTGTATACATGTTGTTTTTATAGTGATCCCAGTGACCGGATGTCTCCCAGAGGCTTCTGTTTAAGATGATCGGTGTGGAGATTTCTACATAACCTGCTTTTTTGTGGATCTCGCGCCAGTAGTCAAGCAGTGTGTTCTTTAAGACCATTCCCTTTGGAAGGAAGAACGGGAATCCTGGACCTGCATCGCTCATCATGAAGAGACCGAGCTCTTTGCCGAGCTTTCTGTGGTCACGCTTCTTCGCCTCTTCCATCATGGTAACGTAAGCGTCTAAGTCCTCTTTTTTCGCAAAGGCTGTTGCGTAGATACGGGTCAGCATCTTGTTCTTCTCGCTTCCGCGCCAGTAAGCGCCTGCGATGTTCATGAGCTTGAATGCCTTGCCGACTTCCTTTGTGTTCATGAGGTGCGGACCTGCACAGAGGTCGGTGAACTCACCCTGCTTGTAGAAGCTGATGATGGAATCTTCCGGAAGATCCTCAATGAGCTCTACCTTGTACGGCTCGTTCTTCTCTTTCATAAGGGCGATCGCCTCTGCTCTCGGAAGCTCAAAACGCTCTAACGGGAGAGCTTCCTTGATGATCTTCTTCATCTCAGCCTCGATCTTTGCGAGGTCGTCGGATGTTACCGGTTCATCACGGTCGATATCGTAGTAGAAACCGTCAGCAATGGACGGACCGATGGCAAGCTTTGTCTCCGGCCAGATTCGCTTGATCGCCTGAGCCATTACATGGCTTGCTGTGTGGCGGAGTGCTGCAAGTCCTTCTGGATCCTTTGCTGTGAAGATATTTAAAGTGCAGTCCTTGTCAACGATCGTGCGCAGATCCTTTACTTCTCCGTCGATCTCTGCGACACAGGCCATTCTTGCAAGACCTTCGCTGATGTCTTTTGCGATGTCGATGACAGCCATCGGCTGTGCATACTCTTTAAAAGAGCCGTCTTTTAATGTTACTTTCATGTTCATTCTCCTTTTTCTCTTGGAAAAATTTCGTGCAGCCGAGATATTTTACAGCTGCTTTTTCTCAGTGAAAATCTCACGCGAGCCGTGGCTTGTAATACCGCGTTTTCAGTTTCCTGTGTGAACACAGTCTCTGTTTTGTCACTCGCGCAAACAAGTGAAAACACGCTTCGCGAGTTTCCCCTTGTTATCGCGGCAGTCGCCAAGGTCTCGCGCAAGCGCGGACTTTGGCTCGTTGTTCGCGTAAATAAAAAAGTCCCTTGATTATGCGTTTTCACATAATCAAGGGACGAGATTACCCGTGGTTCCACCCTGCTTGTATAGAATTTCTATACCACTTCATTTGATGATAACGGAATCACCGTTCCCGATTAAGGGACACTCCAGGGTGGTCTTCAGCTCGTTCCGTGCAGGATAACTCTCACCAAATGTATCCCTCTCTGAGCAGTTTCCGAACGTACTCTTCCTGTCAACGTGTTGTTTTTTCACTTGTCATTTAGTATATCACCGGAATCAGATTTGTCAAGATGAATTTGCCGTAATTTTCCGAGTTCCGTTCCGATCCGGAGAAGTTCCCGGTTTTTTTTATTCATAGTTCCGAAGACGTTTAACGGGCAGAAAACGGCCTCACAGGACTCTAGCACTTTCTTCGCCCTAAGAAACGCCTGCTCTCCCACCGGTTCGAAGGCCGCTTCCCGGATCACTTCTGCTGCCAGCACTCTCGCTGTCTGGTACTCCATATCGTTTTCATGGATCACGCCCGCCGCAAAGGGGATCCCCGCCCGGTTTAAGGCATGGTACACAGGAATCCCGCTCCCCATGCCGCCGATGACAAAGACCCCCGGCGCTCCGTCTGTTCTCGGGAGTTCCGGAAATCCAAGGGACGTCAGATAGCTCCCGTGTTCGATTCCGTAGAGCTTTGCGATATAGTCTCCCTCAAACACCTCCTGGGGCGTCCCTGTTCTCCCGATGGTCCCGTTTTCCGCGCAGAGCACATAGTCAGAGATCCTCTCCGCAAGATCCAGCTCGTGAAGCGACATGAGGACTGCCACATTGCGCTCATGGACCAGTTTCTTCAAGATATCGAGAAGCTCCAGTTTGTGCCGGATATCGAGAAAGGATGTGGGCTCGTCGAGAACGAGAAGCTCCGGTTCCTGGCAGATCGCCCGGGCTAAGAGGATCCGCTGTTTCTGTCCGTCGCTGGTGTTCTGGAACAGGACATCCGCAAGGCTTTCGCACCGGACCATTTCGAGGGCATCCATGACCTTTTTCTTGTCTTCTTTGGACAGGATCCCGAACCGCCCGGTATACGGATATCTTCCTGCTGCCGCCACGTCAAAACACGTCATAAGCTCCGGATCCGGCCGACCCGTCATGACCACCGCGGTCTTTTTCGCAAAATCAGGATCCGAGTAATCCTCCAGGGCTGTGCCGTCAAGAAATACACTTCCGCCTAATGGGGAAAGTTCCCGGATGATGCTCTTTAAGATCGTGGATTTTCCAGCCCCGTTCGGTCCGATCAGCGTGACGATGGATCCGCGGCGGATGTTCATGGAGATGTCGGACAGGATCGGTTTTCCGCGGTATCCGACGGTTAAATTGTCTGCTGTCAGGTAGTTCTGCATGGGCTCTCCTTTCAGACTATTCCTATCAACGTTTCACTCTTTTTATCATCATGGCAATCACCACCGGCGCTCCGAACACCGCCGTCACAGAACTGATGGAAAGTTCTGTCGGTGAAAACAACGTTCTCGCCAGCAGATCGCTGAACAGGCAGAATACTGCACCGCCAAGGAAACATCCCGGGATCACAACGATGGGCTTCGCGGTCTTAAACAGCTGTTTGATCATATGGGGCACCGCGATCCCCACGAAGGAGACGGGGCCCGCAAAGGCTGTCACTGTAGCGGAAAGAATGCTGGATAACAGGATCAGCTCGATCCGGAACCGTTTGATATTGACACCCATGTTTCTCGCGTAGACCTCCCCCAGCTGATAGGCACCCATGGCTTTTGAGAGCAGCATGGAACAAAAGAGAGCTGCTGCAGTCACAAGGAGACAGATCTTTACCCCGTCCATGGAGATGCCGGAAAAGCTGCCCATGGACCAGTTGTGGAGGTTCACGATATTGGAGTCATCGGCGAAGGTTACGATAAAATCCGTTGCCGCCGAACAGATATATCCGATCATGATCCCGCTTACCACTAACATGGACATCTGAGGAAGCTTTTTTGAGACCGCCAGCACGAAGCCCATGGAGGCCATTGCACCGAGAAAAGCCGCACCGATCATGACCCAGGAATTCATGATGAGTCCCTGTCCGAGAAACAGGATCATGAAGATCGAAACGGCGAGCTTCGCGCCGGAAGAGATTCCAAGGACGAAGGGGCCGGCGATGGGATTCGAGAAAAATGTCTGCAGCAGAAAGCCCGACACCGATAACGCCCCGCCGAGGATCAACGCCGCCAGCATTCTGGGGAGGCGGATATCAAAGAGAATATGACGGGTCATATCAGTCCCCTCTTTTCCACCCAGGGCCACAAGAATATCTGCTGCCGATACGCGCACGCTGCCGACGGCCAGGCTCAGAAAGCTTAAGGCTGCAAGCAGGACAAATAACAGCAGGTAGGCCCGGACGATCCGCTTAGACTGGGTTGACATAGGCGTTCTTCCCCCTTTCATTTATAATTTGTAACTATTCAGTACCTTCATAGTTACGTGCAAAAATCCATTCCAGATCAGCTTCGCTGATGGGATTTTTGCCTTCCAGCCTATGTTTTCTTACGGTCAGCGCAGCAAGTGCGCAGACCTACTGAACAGTTACTATAATTTAAACTTTTTCGTGTTCTCATCAACAGGTGTGAATTCAACGCAGTGACGATCCCGTGCTGTTGATCAGCTGTCACCTGCGTGTCACTTCAGTTGATGAAGATATGTAAAGCTATATTCGGTATCGTCGGCAAACACCGCGTTCATATCCCGGATCATATCCCCCAGGCCCATGGTCTCCTGGAACATGTTCTTCCCGGTACACCAGACATTGCCCTCTTTCACTGCCTTGAAATCCGCAAAAAGCTGATTCTTTGCGCAAAGCTCATCGATCGCGGTGAGTTCCCCGTCAATGGTACTGTTGTAGATCAGCACATCCGCATCCTTCGCGGCGGCATAGAAGGACTCAAAATCCATGTTCATCGTTGAAAGTGCGTTCTCATCAGAACCGGCATTCCCGGGAATGTAAGTTCCGCCTGCCAGGGCGATCATTTTTGCGATATAGTCCCCATTCTTCCTGACATTGACGCTGCCGGAATTCGTCACATAGAAAAAAGCGGCCGTTTTTCCGGATGGTTCCATGTCGAGAACATCGGACAGAGCGTCAATATTTTCGCGAAATATCTGTTCCGCCTCAGCCTCTTTTCCCGTCAGGACACCGTAGAGCCGGATCCACTCCATTCTTCCCAGGGGATGGCCCTCATAGCTGGACCGCTCCACGAGAACCGGGATCCCAAGGCGTTCCAACTGTTCTTTTACCTCGGGAGTATGGTAGATCATGGTGGACTCCACGGCGAGACCGCAGTCACTGCTTAAGATCTTCTCGTAGTCCGGAGCGCTGTACTTTCCGGCATAGGCAATTTTTCCCTCTTCCATTGCCGTTTTTGCTTCCGGCAGATACCATCCGGTGTCCTTTGTGCCGGAGAGCGCAATCAAATCCATTGCGTCCAGGTGAATGAAATCATCCATAGCGGATGTCGCCACAAGATAGATATTTTTTACCGGTTTCTGGAGGATTTTGATGGAATCCGGCAGTCCGGCCGGCGCGGACATCCCTTCCGGCAGAAGAAGGAACTGGTCTGTATCCTCGATGGTGATGAGCGAGATGTCATTCTCATAATAATCCACGGAAAACTGATCCGCATAGAGAAGATCCATGGAACTTACCGGGGACATATTGTTCCAGCTGCGGGAAGCTGTAGCAGCTGTCTCCGTTTTTGGGGCTGCCTCAGTGCTGCTGCCGGCTTCGTTTTGCCGGCTGTCTGCCGCAGCGGTCTGTTCCCCAGAGCCACCGGCAGAGCTTCCCTCTGCGTCTTTCCCGGTGCACCCAGCACATAGCATGACTACACTCAAAAGAATCACGGTGAGGCATCTGACATACCGCCTGTACCTCTTATCTGTCTCCCGCCTTCTGCGGAATAAATGAATTCTGTTCTTGTCCATACCGTGTTATTGTTTCTGCTCTTCCAGCGTGCTGGAATCAAAGGTCAGCGTGTATTCGATCTCATGCGGAGTGCTCATGGCCGTCGTGTCGGCGTAAACAGTCAGCGGGCTGTCAAAACCAGTCACCGTGATCACAAAGGTGGAATTTCCCTCCGTATTGACCGGAAGAAACTTCTCCTCGTCCACCCGCATATAGTCGTAGTTGGAGCTGCTCCAGATGATCGTCGCTTCTGCCTTTCCGTCCTTTACCTCGACCACCGCCGGGGATTCCACAGACGCACGGCCGGACCCGCCGGTCAGAGCGGCTTCTACAGTATAGGTTCCATCTGCGAGACCGAGATCTTCCACAGTCTTTAAGGATGTATTGAGAAACGCATCTGCCGGAATTCCCGATGCCTCAAAGACGAGTTCTCTGTCATACCATTTCTCTTTCTTCTTGCTGAACGCGGTGCACGGAAGCACCTCATTTAATGTCTCCACCGGGACCGTAAAGCTGTGGGTCCCATCAGAATTCTCTTCAAAGGAGATCAGGTCGGATTCCGGAACCTTCGATGCCTCCTCGCCGGTTCCCATGTAGACATAGAGATATCCGGTTCCGCCCATAGTCATTCTCGCGGTCATCGCGCCGTCCTGGACGGTCAGGGCACAGGATATGATCTTAAACATGGAGGAACTGGACTCTACGGAAATATCGTAAGTTCCCTCTTTCAGGTCCGCTGCGGATACCGGAACGAGGCCCACGGTGTCAATCGTCTGTTCCGCAGCGGTCTCATTGCCGGAGGCAACGGCGGCTTTTGATTCAACGGCAGCAGTCGTCTCCACCGTAGTTTCAGCCTTGGTTTCTGCAGCAGAGGCAGATGTTGTCTCAGTCGTGCCGGGCTGTCCGCATGCTGTGGACAGGGCGCAGACTGCGGCAAGTGCAAATGTAAACTGTTTTAATTTATGCATAAAATTTTTCTCTCCCTTCAAATTATCAGTGCAGTGCCTGCTATCAGCATTCTGGCTGCTTCAGATAAGTCAGCATCACTACATTCCTGTATCAGAAAAAGGCGGTCGAATCATCGACCGCCCATAGTGAGCTATCTTATTTTGCGAGACTGTCAACGGCAGCCTGGGCATGCTGCACAAAGAGCTGCTGGATCGGCTCGAGTTCACCGAGTCCTCTTACAAGGCAGGTAACCTCATAACCTGCAGCCTCAAACTGGCTCTTCCAGGAATCGTCATCGTCACCGGCCATATCGTTGTTCGCATGGTCACCAGCTACGATCATAAGCGGCTCTAAAACGACCTTCTTGTAGGAGCCCTCTTTTACCTGTGCAATAACATCCTCACAGGACGGAGTTGCCTCAACAGTACCTACATAGTAGTTGTCAAAGCCCTCTTCCTTTAACATATCCTGCATTTTCTGGTAAACAGCGTTGGAATCGGCCTCTGTGCCATGGCCCATGAAGCAGATCGCTGTCTCGCCGTCATCATACTCCTTTGTTGCGTCTGTGATTGCGGAGATCACAGTCTTGAAGTCATCGTCGGAAGTTAAAAGCGGCTCGCCGACAGCAACATGCTCGAAGGCATCGGAGTTTTCTGCTAACTCATTTACAAGATCTGTGTACTCAAGACCATTCATAAGGTGGGTCGGCTGTACAACAAGATTCTTGACACCGTTGTCGATGGCACGGTTTAAAGCCTCTGTCACGTTATCGATCGCAATATTGTCTCTTTTCTTTACATGGTCAATGATGATCTGGCTTGTGAAACCTCTTCTAACGGAATAGTCCGGGAATGCGTTCTCGATGGCGTTCTCGATAGCGCCGACTGTCAGTCTGCGGCTGTCATTATAGCTTGTACCAAAGCTTACTACAAGAAGTTCATTCTCGCCGATCTCATCCTGATTTCTTGTGTTATCCATGGAAGCATCTCCTGTATCGTAATTCTCTTCGTCCTCTTCTTCAGCCTCTGTCGCTTCTGCTGTAGTTTCCTCCGCGGTTGTCTCTGCGACTGTAGTAGTCTCTGCAGCAGTTGTTGCTGCTGTCTGGCTTCCGGAGCATCCGGAAAGGATTGCCATGGATACGGCTGCCGCTGTCATAACGGCATAAAGGTTTGCTTTTCTCATTTACTCTTCTCCTCGCTTGAAAAATGAATTTTCAGGTCCCAGCCTGGTTCTTTTTTCTCCCAGCAGACATCCGGCAGGTTTCCTGGCTCATCCATCATCGCATATGAGACGCCTTCCCAGCAGAAACTGCCAGTGACTGTCCGTTTGTGACGGACAATGCTCATGTACTCCGGATCTACAGTGACGGGCTCGCGCAGGCTTTTGACCTGTTTCCCTTTTAACTCTCATGACGCCTGGGCATATGGATAAAACAACAGCCCGGTGGTTCATGACAGCACCGCATGTATATGGACCTGTAACGATTATCATAACATCTCCGCAATAAAAAAGCAATCGGATATCACAGAAAACCCTTGAAACCCGAGGAGTATTTCCGTAATACCTGACTGCTGATGTGCTAAAGCACGGTCTGATACCTTTAGTGCGCCTTCCGGTTAATAAACTCCGCCTTCGTCTTGGAGTATGTAAACTTCTGTCCGCTGTAGAGACCATAATATCCCGACAGCGTAAAGCTGATGGCGACCGCCACCGCAAAGTACGGCATTGCCTCAAAGCCAAATAGCTCGAATCCCAGGAACATAGTCGCGATCGGGCAGTTTGTGACACCGACAAAGGTAGCGAGCATTCCTGCTGCCGCACAGAGGGACGGTTCGAAGCCTGTGAGCAGTCCGAAGGTGCATCCGAAGGAAGCTCCCACCGCCAGTGTTGGAACAATCTCTCCGCCTTTAAATCCGCCGCCCAGGGCGACTGCCGTGAAGATCATTTTCAACAAAAATCCAAGATATGCTGATTCCCCGTCAACTGCTTTCTCAACAAGGTTGAATCCGGCTCCGCAGTAATCCCGTCCGAAGATAAGTGCCAGCGCGATGGAAAGTCCTGCCGCAACAAGGATCCGCACATAGACATTCCCGATCTTATTTTTATAGAGATGCTGAGTCTCATGGAGCAGGATGCAGAAGCAGACACTTAAAAGAGCGCAGGTAAGACCAAGACCAACGGTGTAGAGCGCCGGAACAAGAGAAAACTTCGGAATATGAAGGATCAGGAAGGATTCGCCGTGAAGACCGAGAGCTCCTGAAATCTGCGCCCCGATAAAGGAAGCAAATACGCAGGGAACGAGAGCCGCGTAGTAGGCGACACCAATGCTGATGACCTCAATTCCGAACATGGCTGCCGCAAGCGGCGTCCCGAAGATCGCACCAAAGCAGCCGCTCATGCCGCTCATGATCATGACTTTCTTATCTCTCTCATCCATATGGAACACATCGCCGAAATAATTTCCGATGCATCCGCCGATCTGTAAGGCCGCTCCCTCTTTTCCGGCGGAAGCACCTACAGCCTGGCTTAAGATCGTCGAGATAAAGATACAGGGCAGTGTTGCCATCGGGATCCGCTCGTCCGAGGAGATGGACTCTAAGATCAGGTTCGTTCCCCTGTTTCCGAGCTCATGGAACATCTGGTGAAGCAGGACGATCAGGACGCCGGCCACAGGCATCAGGTACAGCATAAAGCTGTGGGTCTTAAACAGCCGCTGGGCATAGATGACCCCGTATCCAAACGCCGTTCCGATAAGGCCACAGACGGTTCCCATCACGATGGAGATCGCGGTCCAACGGATAAAATACAGGATATTCTTATGAAGCGCTGTCTTAGTTTCGCTTCTGTACATACATTTTCCCCTTTATTAAGTAACAAATTGCCAGATATCCAGGCATATCTTGCCCGGGTCTGCCTGGACATCTGGCAATAAATGAATATTACATATAGATTCCGTTCGTCTTAGTGATCACCGGGCAGTAGCCTGCTGCCTCTAAAGCCTTGATGATCTGATCCTTATGCTCGGTTCCGAAGGACTCGAGAGTGATCGTGAGCTCTACGCCTGCGGTACGGTTTACGTTGGCAAATACGTTGTGCTCCAGCTTGATCACGTTGCCCTGCTCCTTTGCAATCAGTGAGGAAACAGCTGCCAGCTGACCCGGCTTATCCGGAAGCATAACGCTTACGGTGAAGATACGGTCTCTCTGCATCAGTCCATTCTGGACAACGGTAGCCATGGTGAGAACGTCCATGTTTCCACCGCTCAATACGGATACGACTTTCTTACCCTTAAAGTCAAGATGCTTTAAGGCCGCTACAGTTAAAAGTCCGGAGTTCTCGACGATCATCTTGTGATTCTCGGCCATATCGAGGAAGGATAGTGTCAGTTCAGAGTCGTCCACGGTGATCACATGATCCACGTTTGCCTGAAGGTACGGGAACAGCTTGTCACCAGGTGTCTGTACCGCGGTACCGTCGGCGATGGTATTGATCTTTGATACCGTTGTCACCTCTCCTGCCTCTAAGGATGCCTTTAAGCAGGCAGCTCCTGCCGGTTCAACGGCGATGACCTTGATCTTCGGGTTTAAGAGCTTTGCCAGGGTGGAAACGCCTGTGCAGAGTCCGCCGCCGCCAACCGGAACGAGGATATAGTCTACGGTCGGGAGCTCCTTGATGATCTCCATGGCGATGCTGCCCTGACCGGTAGCCACCTCTAAGTCATTGAACGGGTGAACAAAGGTATATCCGTGCTCATCAGCGAGCTCATAAGCGTGGGCGCATGCCTCATCGAAGACATTTCCGTAAAGGACAACTTCAGCACCGTAGGATTTCGTGCGGTTTACCTTGATGAGCGGTGTGGATACCGGCATAACGACTGTCGCCTTAACGCCTGCAAGCTTTGCGGCGTAAGCGACGCCCTGTGCATGGTTTCCGGCAGATGCTGTGATCAGACCGCGGGAGCGCTCTTCCGGTGTGAGCTGGCTGATCTTATAGTAAGCGCCGCGTACCTTGTAAGCACCGGTACGCTGCATGTTCTCCGGTTTAAAATAGATCTTGTTTCCGTAACGCTCAGAGAAATATTCGCTGTAGATCAGCTTTGTCTCCTGTGTCACTTTCTTTACGATCTCGGAAGCTTCTTCAAATTTTTCGAGGCTGAGTTCCTGCATTTCCATTTGTATTCTCCTTATTGTTACAGCTTACGCTGTCATTTACTGTATAATGCCGTGGACAGCCGCGTCTGACGCAGGCATCTGACAGGGCATATTTTTCGGGTTATTCCGGCTGCTTCGCGAACAGGGCCTTCACAAAGTCCTCGGAATTGAATTTCTGTAAGTCATCGATCTTCTCTCCGACTCCCACATATTTTACCGGGATGCCGAGCTCGGACTGGATCGCAACGGCGATGCCGCCCTTTGCGGTTCCGTCAAGCTTTGTGAGGATGATGCCGGTGATATCAGCTGCTTCCATAAACTGGCGGGCCTGTACCAGGGCGTTCTGTCCTGTGGTTCCGTCGAGGACTACGAGAGTCTCACGGTAAGCTTCCGGGTATTCTTTATCGATGATGCGGTTGATCTTCTTAAGCTCCTCCATGAGGTTTTTCTTATTGTGAAGTCTTCCCGCCGTATCGCAGATCAGCACATCCGCATTTCTGGATTTTGCTGCGGAGATGGCGTCGTAGATCACGGCAGCAGGATCGGATCCCTCTTTCTGGGCGATCAGCTCCACGCCCGCGCGGTTCGCCCACTCGGCAAGCTGGTCGATGGCTGCAGCACGGAAGGTATCAGCTGCGGCGAGGACGACTTTCTTTCCCTCTGCCTTTAACTGGTCCGCAAGCTTTCCGATGGATGTGGTCTTTCCGACACCGTTGACACCGATGACAAGAACAACGGATTTTCGGTGTTCGAATTCATATGCGTTCTCACCGAGGTCCATCTTGCTGCGGATGCTGGCGATCAGGGCTTCCCGGCACTGCTCCGGGTCCTTGATATGCTGTTCTTTTACGTTCTTCTTGAGGTCCTCGATGACCGCCATGGTGGTCTGGATCCCCATATCGCCCATGATCAGGGTCTCCTCAAGCTCCTCATAGAAATCGTCATCAATCGCGGAGAAGCCGGAAAAGATGGAATCCATTCCGGACACAATGTTTTCTCTGGTCTTTGTGAGACCTTCGACGAGGCGCGAGAAAAAGCCTTTTTTCTTCTCTTCCATACGAATCCTCCCTATTTTAAATCATTTTCAATCAGGTTCACGGAGACAAGCGTGGATACGCCTTTCTCCTGCATCGTGATTCCGTAGAGACGGTCAGCGGCGAGCATGGTGCCTCTCCGGTGTGTGATGACGATGAACTGGGTATGTTTTGTCAGTTTATGCAGATATTTTGCGTAGCGGTCCACATTGGAATCGTCCAGGGCCGCCTCAATCTCATCTAAGAGACAGAACGGGGACGGTTTTAAGTTCTGGATCGCGAAAAGCAGGGCGATGGCCGTCAGTGCCTTTTCTCCGCCGGACATCTGCATCATGTTCTGGAGCTTCTTTCCCGGCGGCTGGGAAATGATCTGGATTCCTGCCTCCAGGATATCTTCATCCTCGATGAGCTCCAGACTTCCGTGTCCGCCTCCGAAGAGTTCCCGGAATACCTTGTCAAATTCCGCCCGGATCATGGCAAATTTTTCCGTGAACTGCTTCCGCATTCCGATATCCAGCTCCTCGATGATCTTATAGAGGGCATCCTGTGCCGTAATAAGATCATCATGCTGGGTCTTCATAAACTCGTAGCGCTCAGAAATTTCCTTGTAGTCCTCGATGGCGTTGACGTTGACATTTCCGAGACCTCGGATCGCGTTTTTCCGCTCAGCGATCTGTCGTTTCATGTCCGCCACATTGTCAAGAGATCCGTCTCTCAAGAGCTCCGCCGTCGAGAATGTGAGACCATATTCATTCCACATATAGTCCACCTGCGCATCCTGTCGTTCTGCCAGTTTGTCGCTCTGGTTCTGGAGACGGAAAAGTTCTTTGTCCAGGTCGGAGATCCTCGCGGAGAGCGCTTCCCGCTTCTCAAAGAAACCCTTCTGGGCCTCATTCTTTGCCGCTTTTTCTTCCTGCGCGGCAGTCATCTCCTGGTAGTAGGTTTCCGCGTCTTTTCCGGCATTCTCAATCTTCTGCTTTAATTCTTCAATCTGTGCGAGGCGCTTCTCCACCTCGTTTTTACTATCCGTGTGTCCGTCCCGCAGGGACATTTTTTCAGTGAGAAGACGGTTCTTCTCCTCTTCGAGACGATGGATATTCTGGTCGAGGAAGGAATCCTGCTGTTTTAAGTTCGCAGCTTCCAGCTGGACTTCTGAGAGAGCCGCGGATGCATTATCCCGGTCTGCCTTCGCCTGCTCTAAAGCTGCGGAATCCGATTCGATCTTTGCGTTCCGGTCGGTATTTTCCTGTTCCAGACTCTTTATCTCTTCTGCGATGGCAGCGAGGCTGTCCCGCAGTTCGTGGATCTGCTCTTCCAGCTGACGGTTTTCCAGGTTCATGTCCGAGGAGGACTCGTAGAGTTCCTCTTTCTTTCCCTCCAACTGTTTCAGCGCAATCTTTGTCGTATTTTCTTCCAGATATTTCTTCTGGAGGTCACTCTTTACATTTTCCAGTTCGCCGCTCTTTTCCTGGAAGATCCCTTCCTGGAATACGGTTTCCGCCTGGATCTTATCAACGGTAGTCAGGGCTTTCTTACAAGCCTCTTCTAATTCCTCCATCTCCCTCTTTCTTCCGAGAAGATTGCTGGAGTTTTTAAAGGCACCACCGCTCATGGATCCGCCTGGATTTAAGAGATCTCCTTCCGGCGTTACGATGCGGATGGAGTGGCGGTATTTTCTCGCGATGGCGATGGCATTGTCAATGTGATCCACCACGAGGACGCGACCCAGAAGGTATCTTGCCAGGGTCTGGTATTCCGGCTGCACATGGACGAGATCCGCGGCGATTCCGATGGCACCAGGCTCTTTTAGGGCACCCGGTGTGTTAAATCCATTTCCCGCGGAGATCGCGGATAACGGAAGAAATGTGGCACGTCCGAACCGGTTCTTTTTCAAGTGTTCGATCAGGATCTTCGCGGTCTGCTCGGAGTCCGTGACGATGTTCTGGATCGATCCTCCGAGAGCTGTCTCGATGGCGATCTCATATTCCTTCGGAACATCGATGAGGTCCGCCACAACGCCATGGATGCCTTTTACCCGGTCACGGACCTCCATGACGCGCTTGATGCTGTTTCCATAGCCGTCATAGCGCTCCGCCAGATTCCTTAAGGATTCCAGCTTTGTGTGGGCCGTGTGGTAATCCTGTTCCGTGTGGCTTAAGTTTTTGTTTAAACGGCGGATCTCTTCGTTTGCCGTCTTTACTTCCTCTTCCAGGGATTCTGCCTGGGAAAGAAGTTTTTCAATCTCGGCGTCGATGGCTGTCAGGCGCTCGTTCTGCTCTGCAATCTGGTTATCCCAGTTCTCCTCGTCGCTCTTGACCTTTAGGAGCTTCTGGGCAACCTCGGATCTGCGGACCTGTACCTGCTCCAGCATCGTATCATAGCGCTGTTTCTTTACAGATAACTCTGATCTTTCATTCAGAGCCGCGATCAGCGCGCCCTTTAACTGCTCGATGGACTGCTCGAGACTGTCGGCGTGGGTGGCGGAGATCTTTAAGGCACCTTCTGCGCCAGAGAGATGTTCCAGTACTTCCAGGATCTTATTTCCGAGGGTTTCCCGCTCCTCTTTGATAGCTTCCTGCTCTTTATTTTTCGCGGATAATTCCTCGTCGATGGCAGCAGTCCTGTTTTTAATGTGCTCCGCGTTTAACTCCTCGGCATGGATCTGCTCCCTTAAGACATTGATCTGACCTTCTAAGTTTCCCGCGGACATCTTCGCTTCGTTCGCGGCGTTCTGCTTTTCGGAGATCTTTTCATCCAGCAGCCGGACTGTCTCGGAGATCCGGTCATACTCCTCTTTTAAAGCCTCTGCAGCGGTTTTGGATTCCTCCATATCGCCGGTTACCGTGTGCTCTTTTCTTGTGAGCTCCAGTTTCTGATCTTCGATGGCCTTCAAGTCGGTAAGGAAGAGGTTTACATCGTAACGCTTTAACTCTTCCCGGAGCCTTAAATACTCCTTCGCCGTCTCCGCCTGCTTTGCGAGAGGACCTACCTGTTTTTCCAGTTCACTTAAGATATCCGATACACGGACGAGATTCTGTTTCTCATCCTCCAGTTTCTTCTGGGCGATGGCCTTTCTTCTCTTAAACTTTACGATTCCGGCTGCCTCATCGAACAGCTCGCGACGGTCCTCAGGGCGTCCGCTTAAGATCTTATCGATCTGGCCCTGTCCGATGATGGAATAGCCCTCTTTACCGATACCTGTATCATAGAAAAGCTCATTGATATCCTTTAAGCGGCAGGCACTGCCGTTTAAGAGATATTCACTTTCACCGGAGCGGTAGATCCGTCTGGAGACCGTGACCTCGTCGTAATCGATGGCAAGCTGGTGGTCGGAATTATCCAGGGTGATAGCTACATAGGCAAATCCCTGGGGCTTTCTCATCTCCGTACCGGAGAAAATCACATCCTGCATGGAGGAACTTCTGAGCTGTTTTACTTTCTGCTCACCGAGCACCCAGCGGACTGCATCAGCAACATTGCTCTTTCCGCTTCCATTCGGACCAACGATGCCGGTAATTCCGTTGTGGAATTCAAATACGATCTTATTGGCAAAGGATTTGAACCCCTGGACTTCGATACTCTTTAAATACATGCGTTAATTTTCCTATTTCTTAAAACTACGTGATCTGTGCCTTACTGGATCTTACAGATTCCGTGGTAGGCGGCAACCTGTTCCGCCGCTTTCTTTGTCCGTCCGAGACCTCTTCCGATCTCCTCGTCCCCGATTTTTACGCAGACCTCAAAGGACTTGTTGTGATCCGGTCCCTCTTCCTTGATCAGTTCATAGACAAGCGTTTCTTTGTACTTTGCCTGAACCATTTCCTGCAGGATAGTTTTGCTATCGTAAAAGAGCTGTTTATGTTCAATATCATTCAGAATAAAACGATGGATGAACTCTTTTGCATTAGCAAGACCACCATCCAGATAAATCGCGCCAATGACCGCCTCCATCGCGTCGGAAACAACAGACGGACGCTTTCTTCCACCGGTCAGATCCTCGCCTTTTCCGAGAAGCAGATAGTCGCCAAGCGGGATCACATCCGCGCAGTAAGCCAACGTCGGCTCACAGACAAGGCTGGCACGGAGTTTCGTCATCTCGCCCTCCGGCATAGACTCGTATGTGTGGAACAGGAAATCGCTGGAGATCACCTCGAGCACAGCATCGCCAAGGAATTCCAGACGCTCATTGCAGCGCGTCTTATCCCAGTGCTTTTCATTTGCGTAGGAACTGTGGGTCAGGGCGTGAGTCAGAAGTCCTGGATCCCGGAACTGGTAACCGATCACTTCCTGAAGTTTTTCAAGTTTTTCTTTCATGATTAACCTTTCTTTAAAAGAAGGTGTCCCTGTAAAGAGACACCTTTTCCTGCGATTAATTTAATGCGTTTTTGATTGCCTCAACAGCATCGCCGACACTTGCGATCTTCTCAGCTTCCTCAGTCGGGATCTCGATGTCGAACTCTTCCTCGATACCCATGATGATCTGGAATACATCCAGGGAATCTGCGCCAAGATCGTCAACGAATGTAGTGTTCATTGTGATCTCCTCCGGATCGATATTAAGAACCTCTGCGATGATCTGCTGTAATTTTTCAAACTCCATAATTTCCATCCTCTCCTATTTTGCTTAATAATTTAGACTTGATTTTATAATGTGTAACGGTTCGGTCTGCAGCGCAGATAACACCCGACCAAACGGTTATGCTTCTGTCTCTTCCGGGGCAAGACACTCTTTTATTTTATCAGAAATCTCATTCTCCTTAAAGGAGATACACTGGATAATTGAGTTCTTTACCTCTTTTGCCTTGGAACTTCCGTGGGTCTTCACGACAAGTCCTTTTAAGCCTAAGAGCGGTGCGCCGCCGTACTGGCTCGCGTCGAAGCTCTTTAACGTAGTTTTTAAAGCCGGTTTGATGAGAAGCGCACCGATCTTGCTTCTGAGATCGCTCATCAGGCCCTTCTTCACCATCGTCATCATCGTCGCGCCCACGCCCTCGTAGAGCTTTAAGATCACATTTCCCACAAAGGCCTCGCAGACGATCACATCCGCGCCGCCGTGGGGGATCTCACGGGCTTCGATACTTCCGATGAAGTTAATATTTTTGCACTCTTTTAAGAGCGGGAATGTCTCTTTTACAAGGGCATTTCCCTTTTCTTCTTCCACACCGATATTGACGATCGCCACACGCGGATTCTCGATTCCCATCACATATTTCATATAGAGGGAACCCATCTGGGCAAACTGTACCAGGTGGGAAGGTCTCGCATCAACGTTTGCGCCGCAATCGATCAGAAGAGAGACACCCTTTTCCGTAGGGATAAGCGGTGCTAGCGGCGGGCGTTCCACACCCTTGACACGGCCGACGATGACCTGTCCGCCGACGAGAACGGCTCCAGAGCTTCCGGCGGATACAAAGCCGTCCGCTTCCCCGTTTTTCACGAGGTTCAGACCGACCACGAGGGAAGAATTCTTTTTCTTACGGATTGCGTTGACCGGCGGTTCTCCCGTTTCGATCACTTCCGGGGCGTCAACGATCTCGATCTGCTCTTTTTTATAGGTGAATTTTGAGAGCTCTTTCTCGATGGCATCTTTCTGTCCAGTTAAACAGACGGTAATGTCATTTCGTTCTGTGACCGCATCGACAGCACCTTTTACGATCTCACCAGGGGCGTTGTCCCCACCCATGGCGTCTACTGCAATTTTTATCATGTTTTTCTCTCCAATTCCTGTCCGTGCGCAGAAAAGTCTTGATAAATATTTCCATAACACGGATCATCCCATCGAACGGCGTAAAAACACATTGCCGCTCTCCGGGACTTTTATAGTAATTAATATACTAAATACCTTTCATAAAATCAATACCTTTTTCATGCAGTTTTCATGAACAGGGAATGACAGGTTTTTGGAAGAAAATACCTTATATATGGAAGAAACAGATAAAAAGTCATGACGATCAGTCTAAGATTTAGATCCGATCATCATGACTTTTTCTAATTATATATGCCCATACCACTTATCAGACCTGCCCTTAACTGGTTCCTTACGAGGCATGCATATCCGTTTAAACGACTTCTTCGCATTCTACTCCTGCACAAGTTTATGGATCATCCCGCTCACCTGTGACGGGTTTGCTTTTCCTTTCATCTCCTTCATGACCTGTCCCATGAGGAATCCGATGACTTTGTCTTTTCCTTCTTTTAACTCGCCCACAGCTTTCGGGTTTGCGTCCAGGATCTTCTTCACGGTCTCCTCCAGAAGTCCGGAATCGCTCTCCATCTTTAGTCCATGTTCCTCAACATAAGCTGCCGGATCCACATCGGACTCAAACATGACGGCAAACACATCCTTTGCAGTCTGGTTGTTGATGACGCTCTTCTCAAGGAGTGCGATAAGGGATGCCAGATGCTCTGCTGTGAAGGTGATCTTCGATGCCTCTGATTCCTTCTCTTTTAACAAACGAAGGGTCTCTCCGGTCAGCCAGTTCGCCGCCTTCTTCGGTGCTGCCCCTGCCTTGATGGTGTTCTCGAAGAGTTCAGCTAACGCCTTATCTCCTGTGAGGATATCTGCATCGTAAGCGTTCAGCCCGTATTCAGTCTGGTATCTCCTGGATTTTGCTTTCTTTAACTCCGGCTGAGCTGCACGGATGGAAGCGATCCACGCGTCGGAGATATCGATCGGCGGAAGATCCGGGTCCGGGAAATAACGGTAGTCCTTCGCATCTTCCTTGGAACGCATCGCATGGGAAGCTTCCTTGTTGTCATCCCAGCGGCGTGTCTCCTGGACAACAGCACGTCCATCCTCGAGAAGCTCTATCTGGCGCTCTCTTTCTCCCTCAATGGCATGGGCAATGGCCTTGAAGGAGTTTAAGTTCTTCATCTCACTTCTCGTTCCAAGTACCGGGCTTCCAATCTCTCGGACAGAAAGGTTCACGTCGGCACGCATGGAACCTTCCTGGAGACGGCAGTCGGAAACGCCGAGGTACTGCATCGTGGACTGAAGATGCTCTAAGTACTGGATGACCTCGTCGGCGCTTCTCATATCCGGTTCGGATACGATCTCAATAAGCGGAACACCGCTTCGGTTGTAATCGACCAGGGAACTGTCGGTCCACTCGTCATGAACCAGCTTTCCGGCATCCTCCTCCATATGAATCTCATGAATGCCGATGCGTTTTGTTCCTGCTGATGTCTCAAGCTCCACATAACCGTCGTGGCAGATCGGAAGGTACAACTGGGAGATCTGGTAGTTCTGTGGGTTATCCGGGTAGAAGTAGTTCTTACGGTCGAACTTGCAGAACTGGTTGATCTGGCAGTTTAACGCAAGACCCGCACGAAGCGCGAACTCCACGACCTGCTTATTTAATATAGGAAGAGATCCCGGCATACCCGTACAGATCGGGCACACATGGGTGTTCGGTTCAGCGCCGAAATCTGTTTTGCATCCGCAGAAAATTTTCGTCTTTGTGGCTAACTCCACATGGACCTCAAGACCGATGACGGTTTCATACTGTTTCATGATAAGGTCTCCTTTCTGGCAAATGGAAGTGTCCATCCACCGCGGACATTCTCAATGGCATATGCTGCGGCGAACAGGGTCTTTTCTCTGAAGCAGTCACCGAGAAGCTGGACGCCGATCGGGAGTCCTTTCTCGTTTACGCTGCACGGAACGGTGAGCCCTGGAAGACCTGCAAGGTTTACGGCAACTGTATAAATATCACTTAAATACATCTTCATCGGATCGCTCAGGGATGTTCCGATCTTTGGCGCTGCTGTCGGAGCAGCCGGTCCTAAGATGATGTCATACTTTGCAAATGCTTCATCAAATGCTTTCTTGATCAGGGCGCGTACTTTTAACGCTTTCAGGTAATATGCGTCATAATATCCGGAGCTTAAAACGAAGGAACCGAGCATAATTCTTCTCTTGACCTCCGGTCCGAATCCCTCGGATCTGGAACGCTTGTACATGTCGTGGAGACCTTCGTACTCTTTCGCTCGGTAGCCGTATTTGACACCGTCGAAACGCTCTAAGTTGGAGCTTGCCTCCGCAGCCGCGATCACGTAATATGCCGGGATCGTGTATTCCATAAGACCGAGGTCAAAGTATTCTACCTCTGCCCCGCACTCCTTTAAGTAGGCTGCACACTGCTCGACGGCTGCTCTGACATCATCGTCAAGTCCGTCCGACAGATACTCTTTCGGGATACCGATCTTCATGCCGCGTATGCCCTTTCCGATGGAGGAAGTGAAATCCGTGTCCGTTCTCTCCATGGAGGTGCTGTCCCTCTCGTCATGGCTTGTGATGGTCTCAAGAAGGGCTGCACAGTCGGCTGCATTCTTGCCAATCGGTCCGATCTGGTCCAGGGAGGACGCGTAAGCCACAAGACCAAAACGGGAAACCGTTCCGTATGTCGGCTTGATTCCGGTAACGCCGCAGTAGGAGCTTGGCTGACGGATGGATCCGCCGGTATCAGAGCCGAGAGCCGCGAAGCATTCACCGGCTGCGACCGCCGCGCAGGAACCGCCGGAGGAACCGCCCGGAACATGTTCCGTATCCCACGGGTTCTTTGTAACCGCAAATGCGGAAGTCTCGGTGGTACTTCCCATGGCGAACTCATCCATGTTTGTCTTTCCGAGAATCACCATGCCGGCATCTGTGATCCTTGTGACCGCCGTCGCATCATAGAACGGGACAAAGTTTTCAAGGATCTTTGAAGCACATGTGGTCCTCATGTCTTTTGTACAGATATTATCTTTCACTGCGATCGGGACACCTGCCAACGGGCCTGTGTATTTTCCGGAACGGATTCCATTGTCCACTTCCTTTGCCCGTTCCAGGACCTTCTCCTCATCCACGGTGAGGTACGCGCGGATCTTCTGATCTTCCTTCGCGATCTGCGCCAGGGACGCCTTTGCGGCTTCCTCTGAGGTGATCTCGCCTGCTTTTATCTTCTTTGCCAGCTCTGTGGCGGAAAGTTCCAGTATTTTCATATCCGTCTCCTCCTAACCGATGGTTTTTGGAACAAGGAACTGTCCGTCCTTTTCCTTCGGCGCATTCTTTAACAATTCTTCCTTCGGGGTACTCTCAAGAACAACGTCCTCGCGGAACACGTTCTTGATCGGGAAGATGTGGGTCAACGGCTCCACATCGGAGGTATCTAATTGATTCAGCATATCAACATAATCGAGCATCTGCTGAAGATCCTGTCTTGATTTTTCTTTCTCGTCTTCTGTCAGGTGAAGCTTTGCCAGGATCTCAATCTCATCCATCGTCTTATCGGTGATCATCTCTGCCATAATCTCAAATCCTTTCTCTATACCATCACGGTTTTAATCTTGTCATATCTCTCGGGAACAGGCATGCCTCACGGACGTTGTCCTCTCCGATCATCTTCATGGTCAGGCGCTCAAGGCCGATTCCGAGACCACCGTGGGGCGGCATTCCGTATTTGAAACAGTCAAGATAATCTTCCATCCCCTCGATGTCCATGCCTTTCTCCGCGATCTTCTTTAAGAGCGTCTCGTAATCATGGATCCGCTGGCCGCCTGTGGTGATCTCAAGACCGCGGAATAAAAGGTCGAAGCTTAAGGTGAATTCCTTGTTCTCCGGATCGTCCATCGCATAGAACGGACGTTTCTTTGACGGATAGTGGGTAACGAAAACAAAATCTGCTCCGTACTCAGATTTGAAGTACTCGCCGATCAGCGCCTCTTCCTCCGGCTCTAAGTCATGTGGGCTTCTGATCTGTCTGTCATACTTTTCAGCGATCAGCCGTTTCGCTTCATCGAAGCGAACGAATGGGATTTTTTCCAAGTTCGGGAGTTCGATCTTTAAGAGGGCAATCTCCTTCGCGTAGTCTTTTTTCAGGAGTTCTATCACATACTGCAGCATCGCCGTCTCCATCTTGCAGATATCCATGAAGCTGTCGATGAATCCCATCTCGAAATCAAGGCTTGTGTACTCGTTTAAATGTCTCTTTGTGTTGTGCTTCTCCGCACGGAACACCGGGCCGGTCTCAAAGACTCTGTCGAACACGCCGACCATCATCTGTTTGTAGAACTGCGGGCTCTGTGCCAGGACTGCCGGTCTGTGGAAGTACTGGAGTTTAAAGAGGTTCGCGCCGCCCTCTGCGGATTTCGCACCGATCTTCGGGGTATGGATCTCGGTGAATCCCTGGCTTGTCATAAACTCGCGGAAGCCGCGGCAGATACCTTCCTGGATGCGGAATTTCGCGCGCTCACGGACGTTCCTCAATGCGATGGCACGGCGGTTTAAGTTTGCCTCCAGGGATGTGGGAAGTTTCCACTTGTCGATGGCAATTGGCATCGGCTCTTCCGGTTTTGAAAGGATCCTTGCATCGGCAAGATGGATCTCAATTCCGTGGGGTGCACGCTCTTCCTTGAAAACAGTTCCAGTCACGCGGACTGCCTGACCTTCACGGATCTCGGAGAGGACTTCCTTTTCGGATCCTGCCTGGATCACGGTCTGTAAGAGACCATCGCGGCTTCTTAAGATCACAAAGGAGATTTCTCCCATATCGCGGATGCTGTGTACCATGCCTTCAACAGTAACTTCGGTACCAACGGACTCTTCTCTTTCCAATTCTTCAAGAGTTTTTACTTTTCTGTCTTCTAATCCTGTTACAAACTCCATAATCTGATCCTCCTAAATTTGTGGGGTAAAATTTGAGGCCTTTTAGCTTGAACAACAAAAATCCCGCCCCGGAGACTTTTGCTTTTAAAAGTTCTCCGGGACGGGATCTATATCACCCGCGGTACCACCCGCATTGCATTTCCATGCCACTCATGAGTCGCCGCTTTCGCTGTCGGACCATCATCCTAACGACTCGGCCGCGTAACGTGCAGCTTGCGTGCTGTCCTACCATCGTATCCGATCTTCGAGCAGCCGGCTCCGGAGCGTTCCCGCCTTTCTCGTTTCTTCCATGCTCTCAGCTGTCACACGGTTCTCTGTAAAGTCTTTCGAAAGGGAGTTTCCTTCAACGCCTTTGTTTGATATCTTTTTGATGTTTTATGTTTTATCAGAGATTTTTGATTCTGTCAAGTGCTTTTAAAGAATTTTCGTAAGTTCCGAATGCAGTGATCCGGAAATATCCCTCTCCGGACGGACCGAAACCTGCCCCCGGAGTGCCCACGATCCCGGCGTTGTTTAACAGGAAATCAAAGAAATCCCAGGACTTCATGTCGTTCGGAGTCTTTAACCAGATATACGGGGAGTTTACGCCGCCATATACGGTAAAACCTGCGTCCTTCAAGCCTGTGTAGATCGTCTTCGCGTTCTTCATGTAGCGCGCGATCTGCTCAGCGACCTGCGCCTTCCCTTCCGGAGAGTACACAGCCTCACCTGCGCGTTGGATGATATACGGAGTTCCGTTGTACTTGGAACCCTGACGGCGCATCCACATAGCGTTTAAGCTTACATCACCGCTCTTTAAGTCCTTTGGAATTACAGCAAATCCGAGACGCATGCCGGTAAAGCCTGCTTTCTTGGAGAAGCTGCGCAGTTCGATCGCACATGTCTTAGCGCCCTCACATTCATAGATGGAGTGCGGGATGCCTGCCTCTGTGATATATGCCTCGTAAGCAGCGTCATAGATGATGACAGCGCCGTTCTTGTTCGCGAAATCCACCCATGCCTGGAGATCTGCCTTCTTGATCGCCTCACCGGTCGGGTTATTCGGGAAGCAGAGATAGATCAAGTCTACATGCTCCCTCGGGAACTCCGGAAGGAATCCGTTGTCAGCAGTACACGGCATATATACGATCTTGTCGAAACGGCCTGTCTCACCGTTGTAAAGACCGCTGCGGCCTGCCATAACATTGGAATCCACGTATACCGGGTATACTGGATCGCATACAGCGACAACGCTGTCCAAGGAAAATAATTCCTGGATATTTCCGCAGTCACACTTTGCGCCGTCGGATATGAAGATCTCGTCAGCAGAGATGTCGCAGCCGTTCTCCTGGAAATCCTCTTTTGCAATAATATTTCTTAAAAAGTCATAGCCCTGCTCCGGAGCGTAGCCGCGGAAAGTCTCAGCATGCCCCATCTCATCGACAGCTTTGTGCATCGCTTCAATGATCGCTGGAGCGATCGGCTGTGTCACATCACCGATTCCGAGACGGATGATCTCCTTCTCCGGGTGCTCTGCCTGGAATGCGGATACTCTCTTTGCGATATTTGCGAAGAGATAGCTGCCCGGCAGATTGGCAAAATTTTCATTGACTTTAAACATGTCTCAAATCCTCTCTTTCTGTAAATGCATGTGGGGTCTGGTTGCCAAATGCCTAGCCGGCTCTGCGTGCAGGCACGCTATCCGGTTAGTCGCTTTGCACCACTTTTATATGTAAATATACCACACATATGCAAAAACTGCAGTAAAAATCCGGCAAATACTTTAACTTTTTGTTACAGTTCAGCCATGCGCTGGTTTGAATGAGAAAGTGTGTTGCAAGCTTGCTTGCATAAGCACTTTTTCATCCAAATCAGCATATGGAGGAACCACCAAGCTTCTTGTTTTCATGAATATGAAAACAAGAAGATATAATGACTGAACTGTAACAATTTTTTTTGCAATAACCAGGTAAAGTGCCGGATGATTACCGACTTGCAGGTCCAGCTTGGCTCTCCGCACACGGCGGGGATAAACATTAATCTTCATGGATCAGCATGGTGACCATATGGGCGCTCTCCGTCATGGTTCTTCCTGTGTCCATGCTGGTCTTCTGGAGATAGCGGTGCGCTTCCGGCTCGGAAAGATGATTTCTCTTCATGAGAAGCTTCTTTGCACGTCTGAGTACGCCCTGCTCCTCCGCACTTTCAACAAAGCCTGCGAAAAGCGGATGTGCATGGTTCGGTCTTGATTTTAATTCTGGATGAGCCTGAATTCCCACATAGAACGGGTGATCCGGGAGCTCGATCATCTCAACGATATGACCGTCCGGGGACTGACCGGAGATCATCATGCCATGGGATGTAAAATCATCGCGGTAATGGTTGTTGATCTCAAAGCGGTGTCTGTGACGCTCATTGATCAATTCTGTTCCATAAAGGGCATATGCCTTGGACTTTTTGTCGAGAACACACGGATAGGAACCAAGACGTAAGGTTCCGCCAAGGTTCTCAATACCGTTCTGATCCGGCATCAGATCAACCACCGGATGTGTTGTATCCGGATTCAGTTCGGAGCTGTTTGCATCCTCATATCCCAGAACATTTCTCGCAAATGCGACCATGGCCATCTGCATGCCGAGGCAGATTCCGAGGAATGGGATCTTGTTCTCTCTCGCATAGTTGGCTGCCAGGATCATTCCCTCGGTTCCTCTGGAACCAAAACCGCCCGGAATAATGATTCCGTCCACACCGGCAAAGGTGTCATCGAGGATCTCCGGAGTTAAGAACTCGGAATCCACCCACTTGATGGATACCTTTGTGCGGTTTGCGATGCCTCCGTGCTTTAATGCCTCCATAACGCTGAGGTATGCGTCATGAAGCTGGATATATTTTCCTACCAGGGCGATGGTCACTTCGCTCGTCGGATTCTTTAACGCGTCCACCATCTGTTTCCAATCGCCGAGCTGCGGCTCCGGGCACGGAATGTTCAGGCACTCACATACGACCTGGGCCAGGCGCTCTTTTTCCATTGCAAGTGGAGCTTCGTATAAATATTCAACATCCAGGTTCTGGAGCACATGATCCTCCGGGACGTTGCAGAATAATGCGATCTTGCTCTCAATGCCATCCTCAAGCGGAACCTCAGTACGGCATACGATCACATCCGGGAAGATTCCCATTCCCTGAAGGGCTTTAACACTCTGCTGGGTCGGTTTTGTCTTTAATTCGCCGGATGCCTTTAAATATGGAACAAGCGTTACATGGATCAGAACTGAGTTCTGGTATCCGATCTCGTGGCGGAACTGACGGATCGCCTCTAAGAACGGCTGGCTCTCGATATCGCCGACGGTACCGCCGACCTCAATGATCGCGATGCGGTCCTCATCCGGGGATTTCGCGCGGTAAAATCTTGCTTTGATCTCGTTTGTGATGTGTGGGATCACCTGTACGGTACCTCCGCCGAAGTCTCCGTGACGCTCTTTTTGAAGAACGGTCCAGTAGATCTTTCCGGTGGTTACGTTGGAGTTCTTATCAAGGCTCTCATCAATGAAGCGTTCATAATGTCCAAGGTCCAGGTCGGTCTCTGTTCCATCGTCTGTGACGAACACTTCTCCATGCTGGATCGGATTCATGGTACCCGGATCAATATTGATATAAGGATCGAACTTCTGCATCGTTACCTGATAACCTCTTGCCTTTAAGAGACGTCCAAGGGATGCGGCGGTAATACCTTTGCCGAGTCCGGAGACAACGCCTCCCGTGACGAATACGTATTTAACTGCCATACCTTACCTCCAAATTTATATTACTGTTAATGTGGGGAAACTGTAGTTTCATATAATGCTGAAAGCCAGCTGCTCCGTGGCTTCGGCACTCCCGCAGCTACCGCCAGCATTCGTAATCCGGGCTATCGCCCTGCTTACCATACCGGCTTGGCCGTCAAATGCCTATTCTTCACTGCGTGCAGGCACGCAGAATGTCTAACCGCTTGACAACGCTTTCAAGTAAAAAAAGGTGACAGAAGTACTAAGACTCTGACACCTTTGTCTAATTCATTCCATCACTATGAAACTTATTTTTACGCAGGATTAATTGCTCATAGGTATTGACTGCGCTAAAAAAATATGGAACTACTATATTCCATTTTTTCAAATTTGTAAAGTAGTTTTTTCGCAGTTTGTTAAAGTTTTTTCATCCAATTCCTTCCATACGGGATTCGCAGCCTGAAAAGACGATTCTTATGTCCTGACATAGAATTGTTTAAAACTGTTTTGACTCCTTGAAACGGCAGAACAACTGTAAGACCATCCGAAACAGAAAAATGTTTAATAATAGGAACGCTGTCTGTGATCAAAAAAAGATTCAAAAAAATGTGTTGACAAATCCTGAAAAACGAGTATATTATACCACCATAAGAGCAAGGGCGCTTGGGTGCATGAAACATACACCCCGGTGCCCTTCTCGCATTTTACGGATCTTCCCCATAACCCCCTATACTTAAATATCGATCCGTAAAGTGACTACTGTCTGTTCCCCACCCCGGAACAGGCAGCAAATCAAGTATAATTTCCCGCATATGGGAGCAAAGAAGTTCCCCAGCGGAGTTGAAAGGAGAAACATCTATGAGCAAAAGCATTCCTGAACTGTATGGAAGTCTTGTATTCAACGACTCCGAAATGAAAGCACGTCTCCCGAAGGATATCTACAAAGCACTTGCAAAGACCATCAACAGCGGTTCCCATCTGGAACTGGATGTCGCAAACTCTGTAGCTGTTGCCATGAAAGAATGGGCTCTGGAGCATGGCGCTACCCATTTCACCCACTGGTTCCAGCCGATGACAGGCATCACCGCTGAGAAGCATGACAGTTTTCTCTCTCCGACCGGTGTCGGCGAAGCAATCATGGAATTTTCCGGAAAAGAACTCGTAAAAGGTGAGCCGGACGCGTCCAGCTTCCCGTCAGGCGGTTTACGCGCTACCTTCGAAGCCCGCGGCTATACCGCATGGGATCCTACCTCTTTCGCATTCATCAAGGGACATACGCTCTGTATCCCAACTGCCTTTTGTTCTTACAGCGGCGAGGCACTCGATAAAAAGACTCCGCTGCTCCGCTCCATGGAAGCTGTCAGCAAAGAAGCTACCCACTTACTCCACATTTTAGGAAAAACAGATGTCAAACGCGTCAACACTACGGTAGGCGCTGAACAGGAATATTTCCTGGTAGACAAAGAGTGCTACCGCTTAAGAAAAGACCTGATCTTCTGCAGACGTACCTTATTCGGCGCTCCGGCTCCGAAGGGACAGGAAATGGATGACCACTACTTTGGTTCCATCAAGCCGAGAGTGGAAGCCTTCATGGAAGAATTAAATGAAGAACTCTGGAAGCTCGGAATTCCGGCAAAGACTGAACACAACGAGGTTGCTCCTGCGCAGCATGAGCTTGCTCCTGTCTTTGAAACCGTCAATGTTGCTGTTGACCACAACCAGCTCGTTATGGAGATGATGAAGAAGGTTGCTGACCGCCATGACCTTGCGTGCCTGCTCCATGAGAAACCGTTCGAGGGCATCAACGGAAGCGGAAAACATAACAACTGGGCACTCTCCACGGATACCGGTGAAAATCTTCTGAATCCAGGAAAGACACCGGCAGAAAACACACAGTTCTTACTGTTCTTAGCAGCCGTTGTGGAAGCTGTTGATGATTATGCGGATCTTTTAAGAATCTCCGTTGCAACGGCCGGAAACGATCACCGTCTCGGAGCAAACGAGGCACCGCCTGCAGTCGTTTCCATGTTCTTAGGTGAAGAGCTGGAGGCTGTTGTCGATTCCATTAAATCCGAAACATATTTTGAAGGAAAGGGTGCCGTTCAGATGTCCATCGGCCCGAAGGTACTCCCGCACTTCACAAAAGATAACACAGATCGTAACCGTACATCACCGTTCGCCTTCACAGGAAATAAGTTTGAGTTCCGTATGCCGGGCTCCTCTTTCTCCCTGTCAGGTCCGAACGTGATCTTAAATACAGCAGTTGCAGAGTCTCTCGCAGGCTTCTGCAAGGTCTTAGAAGGGCTTACCGGCTCAGAGCTTGATTTGGCGATCCACAAGCTTTTAAAGGATACCTTCACAGACCATGCAAGGATCATTTTCAACGGCAACGGCTATACCGATGAGTGGTTAGCGGAAGCCAAGAAACGCGGACTCCCGAACCTGAAATCGACGCCGGAAGCTCTTCCGCATTTAATTGCCGAAAAGAACATCGAGCTTTTCACAAAGCATCATGTATTGACAAAAGAAGAACTCTTCTCCCGTTACGAGATCCTTCTTGAGGATTACGCAAAAACGATCCATATCGAGGCTAAGACTATGGAGGAAATGGTACAGAAAGACTTCCTTCCGTCTCTGTTCTCCTATGTAAATGATCTCGCATGCACAGGCAGCACCAAGAAAGAGCTTGTTCCTGGCATTACAACAAAGGCGGAAGAAAAGCTGATCACAAAGCTCTCCGGACTCGCAGATACGATCTCTGATGAGCTTGATATCTTAAAGGATATGATCGGTACTGCGGAAGGCATGGATGACTACTTAAAGGCTGGTACTTACTACCATGACACGATCCTTGCCGAGATGGAAACGCTCCGTCTGGCTGTCAACGATGCGGAAGTCCTGATCCCGGAGGATTATCTCCCGTATCCGACATACGATGCATTGCTCTTTTACATTTAATTGTTTTGCTCATAGGGAAGACCGCCGGTTACCAGAGAAATCTGGGCCGACGGTCTTTTCGTATCATATTTTACTATGCGCCATTTGCATTTAAAATTGCTGCAATCATTTTCAGCGTCACGTTCTTATCCACTCTGGCATTGCTTTATGAAAGTTTAACTTTCTTGAACTCTTCCATGAAATCAACAATATAGTTTGCTGTGGTCTCGAGCATTTCCTTGCCCCACTCTTCTGTAGCGGTACTCGGATGATCCGGTCCAATCCATCCGTTGTCTGTAACATGCGGAGTTTTGCGGGGAATCTCAACGGTAACTCCCTTATACTCAACAGAACGGAAACCAGTTGTCTTCAGATTATCAGACAGGTGCTTAAACTGGAGTTCACCACCTATCTCACTCTTGTCAACTAAAGACGGATCAATTCCAAGAATCGCAGCTGTTTCCTCACCGCCGCCGTGACCGCCTTTCCATGCTGGGTTCATATCCCATGCCATCAGCCACCAGTTAAGCATAGCAACCAGGCAGCCTTTATCCTCGAATTCCATGCCAAGGCGCTGAATCATCTTGATGTTACCGCCATGTCCGTTCAGAAAAACGAATTTTCTTGCGCCGTGACGATACAGACTCAGGAAAACCTGACGGCAAAACTGATAGAGTACCTCGCTGTCAATATCAATTGAACCAGGATACGGAGCTAAACCTGGGCTGGAACCATATGGAATGGTCGGAGCAATCAAAACATCACTCTTCTTCTCGATTTTCTCCAACAAATGATTTGGAATCAGTGTATCGGTTCCAAGCGGCATGTGACGACCGTGACACTCAATACTGCCGATAGATATAAGTACCATATCATTTTTTTCAAAATATTCCTGTGCTTTCGGCCAAGTCAAATTTTCAAGTCTCATAGTTTCTTTCCTTTCACATAATAATTATTATCTGCTGAAAAATCGGACGATCCGAAAACCAGACAGCCCGACATTCATCAATTACTGTGTTGCCGTTAATTACTGTGCAACCTTAACCTTATCCAAGCTGTAGTAACCATTTGCGTCCATAATGAATCCTTCAACATTTTTATTGATATCTTTCCATTGACATCCCAATTTCGTAATGTCTGAACAGATACGCCTATAATTTTTGAAAATTTATGTATAGAATAATATTTACTCAGAGTATTAACTCCTTTTAATAGTACTCTACCCTATATCCTATAAAACTCAACATCTATCTATATGATTTATCTCAGTCGAGAAGACTCTCACCTCTTCAGGTGGCGAGTAATAACAAATTAGTCTCAGTGGGAGTTAGTCTCCGACTGAGATAAACGCTCCACGAGGATGTACAGTGATTCTGTAAAGAATATGTCAGCTTACGCTGAGCAGAATCACGCACCAAGTCTCACGGACGTTTGACTTAAAATTTAACTGTTAATAACCTCCTGTGCCTCTTTTGCATTGAATTTTTATCTGACAATTTAAAAGTTTCGTACCATTCTTGCTAAAATAAGTATAGTCTATGCCAATAGGATTGTCAATAATTTTAGCTTTCTCTTAACAATAAAAAAAGATATTCATTATTTCGTTAATTTTTTGTATTATTTTTTATTATGACAGCATTTTCAGAAGTTTTCATGACTGCCTAACACACTCTTTTTATGCTTTGGCAATCATATTATAAAACAATAATTATTAATGATATTATTGTGTTCCTTTTGTGTAATAGGAAATTTATTATTGCACAAAATAAAGCTTTCGTTTTTATTAACAATCTATTATAATTATAATGAGTTTTTAGCTAACGGACAAAAACATCCGTGTAACCTTTTTCTACTGGTAAGGAGGAAATGAAACATGCGAAAAATTGGTGGTATGTTCCACTACGAACCCAACACACCTATCGAAAACGGATACTTTTCGCGTATCTGCTCACCTGGTGATGATCTGGCATTTACCATGTCCGGACGATGCGGTATCTATTATTGTTTACAGGATATTGCACGGTACGATACGCGTAAAGTCGCGTATGTGCCTATGTATACCTGTGGAACGGTCCTTGCTCCTTTTAAGAAAGCCGGATATCAGCTGAAATTTTATGAGCTGGACCAGAATTTGCACAGCATTTTTGACACAGCAGTTATCGATGAAATCAGTGTTTTATCTCTTTGCGGTTACTATGGCTTCTGCAACTATGATCACAGCTTTGTTAAAGCCTGCAAAGAAAAAGGAGTTGTTATTTTTGAAGATGCAACTCATTCCATGCTTTCAGCTGACGGTATCGATCCTCTCTGTGATTATTTTGCCGGAAGCTTCCGAAAATGGATGGGGGTTGCCTGCGGGGGATTTGCTGTTAAACGAAACGGAACCTTTGAAACACCTCTTCTGCCGGTAGAATTAACACATCTCAAGCAACGCAAAGAATCCATCGAGACAGAAAACAGAGATATTTTCTGGGAGGGAGAACTTCGACTTCGTCAGATGTTTGATAGCTTTGCCAGTGATGATAATTCAGAATATCTCCTACGCCATGCTGACTTCGATTCCATTTGCAGGACAAGGCGTGAAAACTATGCTGCACTTTTAAAAGCCCTTGCAGCACCGCTTCGCGGTGTGCAGATAGTCTTTTCCGAACTTCCGGAGTCTGCTGTTCCAAGCCATTTCTGCCTGTATGCCGAAAAACGCAGCGAATTACAGCAATACCTGACAGATCACCAGATTCTCTCGACTGTCTACTGGCCAATGGGACCGCTGGTTCATCCGCTACCGGAATCATCAGTACAATACATTTATGACCACATTATATCCCTTCCCTGCGATCAGCGCTTCTCACCTTCTGATATGCAGTATGTCGCGCAGATCTTAATGGATTATTCTGAAAATTTCACGAGATAAATATGCAGGAACAACGAAAAGCTTCAAATGCAAAAAACCAGATACCGCGGTATCTGGCTTCTTGCTGTAGACGAAAAAATCCCCCGGGGGAAAACCACCGGAGGATCTCATAATTCTTAATTAGTCTTCAACTTTAACGATTTCACGCTTGTTGTAGCTGCCGCATGCCTTGCATACTCTATGAGGCATCATTAAAGCACCGCACTTGCTGCACTTTACTAAGTTCATAGCGGACATTTTCCAGTTCGCTCTGCGGCTGTCTCTTCTCGCTTTGGAAGATTTATTCTTAGGACAGATAGACATGGTTACACCTCCTTAAACTGTTTGAAAATATCCTGGATGGCTGCCATCCGCGGGTCAGGAACCCATGTATCACAGCCGCAATCTCCCTTGTTGAGATTTGCTCCACATCTACTGCAGATTCCCTTGCAATTATCCTTGCAAAGGACCTTCATAGGCAGGTACAATGATAACTCATTGCAAACCAGCATATCGGCATCCAGATTATAACCAGATAAATAAGATTGTTCATCCAAGTCCTTCACTCTGTCCTCATCGGAAGCATTCATATCGATCTCCTGGTCAAACTCAATATCTGTGGTGTAATTCACCGGTTCCAGACATCTTGAACAGGGAATCGCAAGAGTCACGGAAGTATTTCCCGTAAGACTCAGCTTTCTGTTTCCAAGGTTTTTTACAGTGATCTTTACCGGGTTCGCAGAAACCACCGGATACTCAACTCGGGAGCCATTGTAAGCTTTCGCTTCAAACGGTACTTCCCAGGTTTTCTCTTTGCCTTCCAGAGTAAAAACTTCAGATAAATTAATCAGCATATTATGTTTCTCCTAATACGCACTAAGATATTATATATGAACAGGAACAATTTGTCAACAATTTTTCTAATAAAATATTAAATTTTAAAAGCTCTATTTTTCATGCATTTCTGCGCTCAAACCATATTCTTGTGACAAATTCTTAACCGCGCCAGAGCGCGCATTAAGAGCACCAGGAACGAAATATTTTCGTACCTGTAAGAAACCCCAGCGTATGTCGTGAGGGCTTCAAAGCCGTCCTGAAGACGTTAAAACCTCCAGACAGCACAGAAGCCAACCCGCTCATCTCCTGCTCTCACAGGGTTCCGAACGGGTCAGCGTCATTGCGAATCAGTTCACCATGCAGATATCCGCACGGACAAACTGTCAAAAATTATTTTACGAGAGCCAGGGTCTCCCTTGCGATCGCAAGCTCCTCGTTTGTCGGGATTACCATAACTTTAACCTTGGAATCCGGTGTGGAGATTACGATATCTTTTCCTCTTACGCTGTTAGCCTCGTCGTCGATCTTGATGCCAAGGTAGGATAAATGCTCGCAAACAGCTTTTCTCATGGACTTGCCGTTCTCACCAAGACCTGCTGTGAATGCGATCACATCTACGCCGTCCATAGCCGCTGTGTAAGCACCGATGTACTTAACAACACGGTAGTTGTAAGCTGCAAGAGCTTTCGCTGCGCGGTCGTTGCCAGCCTCAGCTGCTTCCTCGATGTCACGGAAGTCGCTGGATACGCCGGACAGGCCAAGAACACCGGACTTTTTATTCAGAACGTTCATAACGCCTGCGATGTCGAGGTTCTCTTTCTTAGCGATGAACTCCATGATAGCCGGATCCATATCACCGGAACGAGTTCCCATGATAAGTCCCTCAAGTGGAGTGAGACCCATGCTTGTATCTACGGATTTGCCGTTCTTTACAGCGGAAAGGCTTGCGCCGTTACCAAGATGGCAAACAATGATCTTTAAATCTTCGTACGGTTTTCCGGCAACCTCAGCAGCTCTCTTGGACACAAAGCTGTGGGATGTTCCGTGGAAGCCGTATCTTCTTACTTTGTACTTCTCATAGTACTCGTACGGAAGACCGTAAAGATAAGCCTCCTCCGGCATTGTCTGATGGAAAGCGGTATCGAATACAGCTACCATCGGTACGTTCGGCATAAGCTCCTGGCAAGCGCGGATGCCGATCAGGTTTGCCGGGTTGTGAAGCGGCGCAAGATCGTTGCACTCTTCGATTGCCTTCATAGCCTCATCTGTGATCACTGTGGAAGAAGTAAACTTCTCACCGCCATGTACAACACGGTGACCAACAGCGCCAACCTCTGCAAGGCTTGCAATAACGCCGCTCTTCTTGTTTGTAAGAGCGTCTAATACCATCTGGATAGCCTGTGTGTGTGTCGGCATCGGGGAAACAGTAACTTCCTTCTCTCCGCCTGCCGGCTGGTATGTGATCTGGCTTCCTTCGATACCGATTCTCTCACAAAGACCCTTTGCAAGGACTGCCTCTGTGTCAGAGTTGATTAACTGGTACTTTAAGGAAGAGCTTCCGCAGTTGATAACTAAAATATTCATGACAGATAAAACTCCTTGTTTAAATTAAGTTTAAAAAGGGAACGCCGTCTCCTCATATCGATTATGCGCCGTTCCCTTATGTTGTTGAGCAATTATGGATTAAGCCATCTGAGCCTGTACAGCTGTGAGGGCTACTACACCAACGATATCCTCAGCGGAGCATCCACGGGAAAGATCGTTGACCGGTCTTGCGATACCCTGAAGCATCGGACCATAAGCTTCTGCTTTTGCAAGTCTCTGAACCAGCTTGTAACCAATGTTACCACAGTCAAGGTTCGGGAAGATCAGTACATTAGCATGTCCGGCAACTTCGCTTCCTTTTGCTTTTGCCTTTGCTACGGACGGAACGATTGCAGCATCAAGCTGTAACTCACCGTCAAGGTCAAGCTGCGGGTACTTCTCGTTTGCGATCTTTGTAGCTTCTACAACTTTATCTACAAGTGCGTGTTTCGCACTGCCCTTTGTGGAGTGGGAAAGCATAGCCACGATCGGCTTTTCTCCAACAAGTGCGCGGAAGCTCTTAGCGGAGCTGTCAGCGATTGCAGCGAGCTCTGCAGATGTCGGATCCTGGTTTAATCCACAGTCAGCGAAGAGGAATGTTCCGTTTGCACCGTATTCGCAGTTCGGAACGTCCATGATGAAGAAACCGGATACAAGCTCTGTTCCCGGAGCTGTCTTTAAGATCTGAAGAGCCGGTCTCAATGTATCAGCTGTTGCGTGGCAAGCACCTGCAACAAGTCCGTCAGCGTCTTTTTCTTTTACCATCATAACGCCGTATGTGATGTAGTCTGTCTTTAAGATCTCCTGTGCTTTCTCGAGAGTCATGCCCTTTTTCTCTCTTAATTTGAACAGTGTCTCTGCATAATGGTCGAATTTCGGATCTGTATCCGGATCTACGACTTTAAGACCTGTAAGGTCCACTTCCAGCCAGTGAGCACCATCCATGATCTTCTCCTCTTTTCCGATCATGATCAGGTCAGCTGTCTTCTCCTTTAATACCTGTGCTGCTGCGATAAGAGTTCTCTTATCGTTGCTCTCCGGCAGGATGATGGTCATTACATCCTGTTTTGCCTTTTCCTTCATAAGATCAATAAATGCCATGATGATTGACTCCTTCCTCAATATAGGTTTTCATACGTGTTTTTATTATATCGCAGCTAAATACTGGATACAAGACTATATTCCCCAATTTTTTGCACTTTTTTCAATACCTCTCGTTAAATTAAAAACAATAATAAAAATATAAGAGCTTCGGCAAGCAAAGACTGCCAAAGCTCTTACAATTTCATAGGATCTGTTATCGCCGATCCCTTCCGTCTGGAATATAGAAGAACACTTTTTCCCCATCTATTTTCTGTTATCAGATCTTTTCATACCGCTCAACATCCACAACGAAGATCGTTGCTCCTCCCACATCGACAGACATCGGCATGGTTGCACAATGAACCATAGAGGAACCGGATACATATGGCATATTGATGGTGATCTTCTGGTGATGACCGCATTCCTTCTTAATAATATCGATAGCCTCGTCGACACGTTCCGGCTCAGTAACGATCATCAGAGTTGTATTACCTTTTTTCAGGAATCCACCGGTAGTAGAAAGACGTGTCACACTGAATTTGTGTTTTGTAAGAGAAGTTGTAACATCGTCCTCATTGTCATAACGGATAATTGCGTAAATCAGTTTCATATAGCATCCATCCTTTCTGCGTCTTATTTCCAAAGATTGCGGTGACCGCCGCAAAGATGTAAAATATAGTCTTAAAAACATATGCGTAAAAATCTGACATCTGTTCAGTTGTGAAATCGTCAGAACTTTCACACATTGTTTAAACGCAGTATATCACATTTTTCCTTTGATAACAATAAATATTGCATTAAGTTTTTGTTTCGTCTATATTATTAAATAATGATTTGTATTTTCGGCACGGTATGACACTGCCTTACTCGCAGCAATAAATCAATTTCACTCTGCCAAAAGAACTGAAAATCTGAAAGAACTGCAAATTTATTTTTGACCACTGATCGACTTTATTTAAGGAGTTTACACCATGAAAACAGCCGCTATCATCGCAGAATATAATCCGTTCCACAATGGCCATAAATATCAGATTGAAGAGACAAAACGCCAGACAGGCGCCAATTTCATTGTCGTTGTCATGAGCGGTGATTTTGTACAGCGGGGGATTCCGGCAATGTACAGCAAAACCTTCCGTACCCGCTCTGCCCTTCTCTCAGGGGCTGATCTCGTGATCGAGATGCCGATCTTTGGAACCTTAAGCGCTGCCCAAGATTTTGCCCGCTGCGGCGTCTCTCTGTTTCACCATATGGGAATGATCGATGTCCTTTCCTTTGGCAGTGAATCCGGCAATATCGAAGAATTGTGGCAACTGGCTGATCATTCCGCATTGGAAACGAACGAACAGTCCGCCCTGATCCGCGAAGGTCTTCGAAGTGGTCTCACATACCCGCAGGCTCTGACTCTCGCAAAGAAAGAGACTGTGCCAGCTTCTCCAAATGACATTCTCGCAGTTGAATATCTGAAAGCATTAAAAGAATTCTCTTCCGATATTAGTCCTTGGACTCTGAAACGCTCAGACCCAGGCTACCATTCTGAGGATCGGAACGGCTCCTTCGCTTCCGCAACAGCTATCCGAAAAGCAGTTTTTTCGCAGGATTTGGAATTTCTCGCTGCTGTTCTACCGGATTCGCATTTTGAATGCATGAAAGAAGAATCTGAGGTTCCGCTGTTCCCAAATGATTTTTCTCTCCTCCTGAATCAGAAAATTTTAACTTCCGATCTGGAGAAACTTCAGAATATTTTCGGAATGCCGGGAGATCTTGCGGCAAAGCTCTATAAAAACCGATTAGAATTCTTTCGGACGGATACTCTGACTGCTCTCAGGAAAGACCGACAGTATACTTATGCCAGAGTCAGCCGTGCACTCATGAATCTCATGCTTGATATTAGCGTCGAAGACCAGTGTATGTTTGCAGATTTATTCCGTGCTCCATGGATCCGGATCCTGGGATTCAAAAGATCTTCCTCACTGCTTCTTTCAGAATTAAAAAGGCACTGTGATATCCCGGTTATTGCAAAAACTGCTGACGCAAAAAATATCCTCTCCTCTTCCGCGTATGAACTTTTTAAGAAAAATCTAACTGCGTCTGAACTCACCAGGATGGTGCGGGAACTAAAATCCGGGAAATCGCAGAAAAACGAATTTACACAGGCACCTGTCATGATTCCATAAATATATATTTTCGTTGGGAGCCACTCTCCGTTGGCTCCCAACGTTTTTACATAAATACGGACACCCCATCGGCTGAATAATCCCCTAATACCGTTATGCTGCTTCCAACTCTCTCTCCGCTGCGATTTTTTGTTATTACAATTTTCTTGTCGATCCTGTCTTTCAGCTCTGAAACATGAGAAATGATGCCAACCAGTTTTTTCCCTTCTGCCAGATTTCCCAATGCCTTTACTGCTTGATTTAATGCGTCTTCATCCAGAGAACCAAACCCCTCGTCCACGAACATGGCATCCATCTGGATTCCACCGGCCATAGACTGGATCTCATCTGAAAGGCCAAGTGCAAGAGACAGAGATGCCTGAAAAGTCTCGCCTCCGGAAAGTGTCTTTACACTCCGCTCACTTCCGTTGTAATGGTCGATGACATTTAGCTCCAACCCACTTTTATCCTTTTTATTGTCAGCACTTTCCCGCCGCTTCATCTCATACTGTCCGCTGCTCATCGTCATCAGCCGAAGATTCGCCCGCCGTAAGATCCGGTCAAAATATGCCATCTGGACATAGGTTTCAAGTTCAACTTTACTTTTACCGTTTAATGTTCCGCCTGCCGTATCCGCAAGGGAATGGATCCAGACATATTCCTTTTCCGTCTGTTCCATTCTGCCCTGCTGGCCACATACAGCTTCATAGATTCTGAGATTATTGTGCCAGGACGAATGTATTTTTTCACGAAGCTTTGATGTCTCTGCCTTCTCTGTTTCCAAATATTCCATTGTCTCTGAAAGTTCTTTTTCTGGAATATCTTCGAATCCCCGAATCTGCTTTTTAAGAGCTTCCGCTGCTGAATTCAGACTGGCATTCTGGTTCTGACATCGCTCCAGAGCCTTTTTCGCGTCAATTGCTTCCTGATCAAGTTCACTTTTTCTGGTTTTCATGGCTTGCAGATTATTTTCAATCTCCACAGCATTTTGACCTTCCAGCTTTCTCTGAAACTCTTCCACATGCTTCCGCAGCATTGTTAATACTGTCACCAGATTCTGTTCTGAAAGAGCAAGTTCTTTGTTTCTTTCTCCTGCAACATTCAGATCTGTTTCCAGACGGTTTATCATACCACCCAATCCATCCAGCACTTTCTGCTGTTCTGTGTTCGCTTTTATGCGGATCTCCAAAGCCCGGAGTTCATCATCTAATTTTTCAATTACCGGATCTGCTGCAGTCACAAGCTCGTCTGGACCAGTTACAATTAAGGCCTCTTTGACCAGATTTTTTTCCGTTCCGCAGATCAGCTCAGCTGTATTTCTCATTTCCTGATCTAAATTCCTTTTAAAAAAGCTGGCTCTTTCACTAAGTCTCTGGACCTTTTCTTCTGCCTGCGCCTTTTCCTGTTCTTTTCGCTTCAGTTCCTTCTGGTCCGGAATCTCTTCTGAAAGTTTCGCCGGAGCCGGATGATGAATCGAACCGCATACCGGGCAGGGCATTCCAGCCTGTAAATTTTGGGCCAGAATTCCAGCCTGAGCATCCAAAAATAAGCGTTCAAGATGTGCATAGACACTGCGAATCTCATCGCACTGATCAACAGCACTCCGGTATTCCTCCTGAGCATTTTTTAACTCTCTATTGATAGACTCCACCCGGTTCATTTGTTCTTCCAGTTCATTTTTTCGGTGTAAAAGTTTCTCTTTTGCACGTGTGAGCCGTTCTCTTTCTACCGGCACTCCCAGATTATGCTCTTTCTCCCCGCGCCTGTCTTCCAGTTCTTTCTGGAGGCTGCTGACTTGATTTTCATTTTCCTTTTTTTCTTCCTGAATCTTCAAAAGAAGCTTTTCTTTTCCGGCGATCTCTTCACGAGTCTTATCCAGCTCGATAAAGCTTTGACGGCTAAGTTCAAGTTTCTGAATCCGTTCTGTCAGTTTCTCGCGTGTTCCTTCCTGCTTTTCTATCCTGTTCCACTCAGCGAGCACCCGTCCATATTCCGGCTGCAGTAACTCCAACTCCTGCTGTTTTGCTTTAAGTTCAGCTGCTGTCTTTTTTAGTAGGTCCGCTTTTCCCTTTTTTTCACTAACACTGCAAATCTGCTCTTCAATTTTCCTTAGAGTTTCATCCAGTATCTCCAAACGTTCCTGCTCTTTTTTCGTCTCAGCACACAGTAAATTGATTCCATCAGTTATTTTCCCCTCGAAACCGGCTTTCTTTAAAGCAAGGAACTCCTGACCGGCAGCCGGATCCTCCTCAAAACTGGCATCATTCAAATACTGGCTGATACTCCGGCGCAGTTCATCGTAATCTTTTCTTCTTCTCCGTTCTTCGTCCCTGAGACGTATCTGAATCGTCTGATAGATTTCCGTATGAAAAATCTGCCGGAAGATTTCCCCACGTTCGGCAGTTCCTGCAATCAGGAGTTTCTGAAAATCCCCCTGTGCGATCATCGCGATCTGGGTAAATTGCTTATAGTCAAGCCCCATAAGTTCCGTTACCGCCTTTGTCACTGCCCCCATCTTTGTAACAGGCTGACGTTCGTCGGGATAAAAGAGCTCCGCATCTGCTTTTTTCGTTGTAAATCCGGTTCCGCGTTTCTTTTGGGTCTGATATTCCGGATTTCTCCGGATTTTATATTCTTTTCGCTGGTAGGAAAAAGTCAATTCTACGAATGTTTCTGTCTCTGCCTTTGCGTATTTGCTGCGGAACATTCCGGATTCCCGCACAGTCCCACTCGCTTCCCCATACAGGGCAAATGTGATTGCGTCAAAGACCGTTGTCTTACCGGCACCTGTATCCCCCGTAATCAAGTAGAGCCCGTGTTCTCCAAGTTTTTCAAAATCAATCGTGCTCTCTCCCGCATAGGGGCCAAAAGCACTGATCACCAGTTTTTTTGGCTTCATTCTTTTATCTCCCGGATCAATTTTTCTGCAAACTCTTCCTGCTGTTTCATCATAGGCTGGTTATTCTGAAGCTCATAAAACTCCCGGAACAGTTCTAACTCTGTTTTTTCTTCTACATCCTGAACCGCGTCAATCTGGCTGCTGGCTCTTGTCCTTTGATTATCATACAAAAGCTGCATAATATTCGGATAGATGACTCTCAGCTTCTGAAGTCCATCCGGCACATCATCCTCATCCGTCAACGTTACCTGAATATAGTCTTCACAGTTCATATCCCGATAAAACGAACGGGCAGTCAGTTCCATATATGTTCCCCGGAGCTTTCGCATATCCCGAAATGGTTTTAAAGGCAGAAGTCTGATCTTTACCGTTCCCTTTTCTTCCATCTCCACGACCGTGATCGTTTTTTCCTGATCCGTCTCAGAGAAGGAATATTTCAGGGGCGTTCCGCAGTACCGCACCATGCCCTTTCCCACATTCTGAGGACTATGGATATGCCCCAAGGCTGTATAATCAAAAGCCTCAAAGACTGAGGCATCAATATTATCAAGACCTCCGACCTGGATATCCTCCGATTCGCATCGGGACGCTCCTGTAACAAACTGGTGCGCCACGAGGATATTTCTCTCATTCGGATCGATCTCCATGTGGCTGATCACTGCACGTACTGCAGACTGGACATCTGTAATCAAATCTGACTCATCTTCAAATACGCGGCGCACAGCTGCCGGACGGATAAACGGAAGAAGATGGATCCAGACCGTCCCATACTGATCTGCGATCGGAATTTTCATGACAGTTCCATCATAGACGGGGGAGAGATAAATTCCCCGGCTGTTTAGCAGTCTTCCTCCAAAAGCCAGTCGTTCCGCAGAATCATGGTTTCCGCTGATAACAAAGATGGGGAATTTTCTCTCCGCCAGCTTTGTGATAAACTCATCGAACACCTGAACTGCTTCCGCGGAGGGAATCTGTTTATCATAGATATCTCCTGCCAGGATCACTCCGTCCGGCATCTCCTTCTCCGCGAGATCCAGGATCCTTTCAAGAATATATTTCTGGTCCTCGATCATAGAAAATTCATTCACTCTCTTTCCGATATGAAGATCTGATAAATGGAATAATCTCATCTGTGCCTCCTGTGGTCTCTGCTGTTAATCCTATTGTAATGTCTCTCACCGGCAATAGCAAGCCATTGTCTTATAAAGAATAAGACCCCGGAACATATATCTGTCCATGGGATCTTATTCTCTGGTCAAAAAACGGTTCTTACCGCAACACTCATATCCGGGAAACATCTTTTTGAGGATCACTTTATATACGGATTCCCCGGTGTCTCCGCATAGTATTCCACGGAGATCATATTTCCGGCGCGTATCTCATCTGAAACCATTCCGTTTATCAATTTCAGCTCATAAACGTATTCCCGTACCGACATACCGGAGTGGTGATAATAAGTTTTTGCAATCGACCAGAGTGTATCACCTTTTTCTACCTCGATCGTCGTATAATAGCGGTTATAGACTGTATCATCACTCTCTTCATTCGCCATAACCAGAGTCTTTCCGAAAAAGCAGGACATAATCATTACAATCATAACAAGGGCTATCAAATACTTCTTCATACAGCTTCCTCCTTTGTATCCAGCGAGTCCAAACTTACGTTTGCGAACATCTGTTCTGTATCAAATTCTATCACACGAACATATGTTTGTCAATTCTTTTTCGGTATTTTTCGAACAAAGGTTTGCTTTTTCCCGTATTTTATGGTACTATGTATACAGATGAAAAAAGGAGGGATTTCATGAGTCAGGGAAAAATTACTGATAAGCAGAGAGAAATACTTGAATATATAAAAGAAATGATCTTAAAGAAAGGTTATCCGCCGGCTGTGCGCGAGATTTGTGAAGCGGTACACTTAAAGTCCACTTCCTCCGTGCACTCTCATCTGGAATCCTTGGAAAAAAACGGCTATATCCGTCGTGATCCGACAAAGCCGAGAACGATCGAGATCCTTGATGACGATTTCGCCCTGACGAGACGCGAACTCGTAAACGTGCCGGTGATCGGTACGGTCGCTGCCGGAGTGCCAATCCTTGCAGAACAGAACATCGAAGATTATCTCCCGATTCCTGCAGAAATTCTTCCAAATAAGGAAGTATTTATGTTGAAGGTAAAAGGAAACAGTATGATCGAGGCCGGAATCTACAACGGCGATAAAGTGATCGTTGCAAAGCAGCCAAACGCTGAAAACGGTGATAAGGTCGTTGCTCTGGTGGACGATTCCGCAACTGTAAAAACTTTCTATAAGGAAAACGGCCATTTCCGTCTCCAACCGGAAAATTCCTCGATGGATCCGATCATTCTTGACCAGGTCGAGATCCTCGGAAAGGTCATCGGTCTTTTCCGTATGATGAATTAAACCGATTTTTATTTTTACGGATAGTTCTTAAAGAATCACTGTGATCCTCGAGGAACGTCTCTCCCCGCCGGAGATCTCACTCCCACCGTGATGAACTCACGATGACTTGCCGCTCGAAAAAGGCAGACATCTTATATGGCTCAGAGAAAAAGCCCCACTGGATATCTATGACTATACGACATCATTCGAGATCCGGTGGGGCTTCATGTTTTATTGTATTTCAAATTCTGCCGGTACCGAATATACTCTGCCGTCCGGCAAATAGATCTCTTTTATCATTTTATATCTGCCTTTCTGGAGTTCTCCGTATAACCATGCAAAATCTATATCCATAAACCGAGATTCTCCGGGTTCCAATTCGTAGGCAATCTCTATAAAACCATAATCGTCGGGTAAAACCGGAAGTTTCTCCCATCTATCATCCCGAAAGACCTCCATTGTATACGCTTCTCCATAGATTATCGTTTCATTGCTGACATTGGAAAGCTTCAGCTGAAGGCTGTCAGAAGTTGCCAGCCTAATTTCCGCATGTACATAATCAAGATACTCCACAGTTTCTTCCTTTGTAGCCTTTTCTGCTTCAAAGAGTGCAAAACCTGAATCATACTTTACATATAGTTTTTGAGGAGATTCCGGATCCCTGTAAACCTCCTGCCCTACGTTTAAATGGGTGCCGTTTAAATCTTTTGTAGGATATTCCAAATTATTCACAAAGGCTATCTGACCTAAATACTCCCAGCTTCCCTTTTGTTGGAAATCAAAGCCGGTGGCATTATACAAATACAGGGAACCATCATAAAATAAAGAGATGCGTTGTACCTCTTCAGAAGCATAACCAGTAGGGGCGATCGTGTTTGTTTCCTGCGCTGCATTGGGTACAGTATGGCAGCCGGCCAGAAGCAGGCCGGAGATTCCCAATATGACTAATAATTCTTTTCTCATTATGACACCGCCTCTCCATATGTTTGTATTACAAGACAACATTTCTATTATTATTATAAATAAACTCCTGACCATATGCCATAAAGTTTTCCTTACATTTTTTTACAATTCTTACTGTTTTTATACCCGCCTTGCTTTATACCTGGTTTTCTGAGATAATAAAGTCTGATAAGCAAAAACCTATAATGAAAGGAATTTTTCAATATGAAAAAAACAATTACAACGCTTCTGACTCTTACCATGGCTGCTTCTCTGGCAGGATGCGGCAGCAAGCCTGCAGATGAACCGACGAAATCCCCGGAGACGGTGATTGAATCGGCGGTTGATTTTTATACAGAAGTTTGGGATGCTTTTGGCGAGGACAGGCAGTTTGCAGCTGTAGGCGGTGATGCAGAGAATGAAGCGGAAGCGCCGGCAAAATTCGCCATGACTGATGAGAATAAGGAGATATTTGAGTATCTTCTTCATGTAAATGATGAGCTTTATGATATGCTGGATGATGATACAGCTACCCTGCAGCATATGATGAACACCAACACCTTCAGTTCCGCCTTTGCGAAGCTTAAGGACACCTCGAAAGCAGAAGAATTTGCCGAGGATTACAAAGCTGAGATTCAAGGTCAGCACTGGATGTGCGGATTCCCGGATAAAGTGGTTGTCATCTCGGTTGCGGATTATGTCATGATGGCATATGGCGCTGAGGAATGTGTCGATGATCTGGTTGAGGCCTGCTCGGAAGTGGCACCGGATTCCACCGTTCTGGTGGATGCACCGGCTGTACTTGATTAGGAGGAACCTATGCTTTTTTCGAGCATACCATTTTTATTCTGGTTGCTGCCCGGTGTCCTGATCCTCTATGCAGCAGCACCGGGATCATTGAAAAATACGGTTCTCCTGCTTTCCAGCCTTTTTTTCTATGGCTGGGGAGAACCGAGATATGTGATTTGGATGATGTTTGCCATCCTGATGGCTTATATATTTGGATTGCTGATCGAGCGTTATCAGGGTGTTCCGAAGCTTGCCAGGCTTTTTCTCGCACTTTCGGTTTCATCCAGCCTTCTCATGCTTGGTTATTTTAAATACGCAGATTTTTTTATCCGCAATGTAAATGCCGTCACCGGATGTTCGATTTCCCTGCTTAACATCACACTTCCCATCGGAATCAGCTTTTATACCTTCCAGATACTCAGCTATACGGTGGATGTATACAGGCAGGATGTGAAAGCCCAGAGAAATCCGATAGACCTGGCTGCATATGTGGCACTCTTTCCTCAGCTGATCGCCGGTCCCATCGTCCGCTATTCGGATATTGCAGAACAGTTGAAGGGGCGTATTCATACTATGGGCAAGACGGCTCAGGGAATCCGCCGATTTATCTTAGGACTCGGCAAGAAGATTCTGATCGCCAATCTGCTTGGAGAATTGTGCAGCATCTTCCGGACTTCGGATGATAAATCGGTACTTTTCTTCTGGCTCTATGCAGTCGCCTATACCCTTCATGTATATTTTGATTTTTCAGGATACAGTGATATGGCCATCGGACTTGGAAAGCTATTTGGATTTGATTTTCTGGAAAATTTTAATTATCCTTTTATCTCGAAAAGTATAACTGAATTCTGGCGTCGCTGGCATATGTCTCTCGGCACCTGGTTTCGGGATTATGTCTATATTCCTCTGGGAGGCAGTCATGTAAGTTTACCGCGGCATCTGTTTAATATATTCCTGGTCTGGATGCTGACGGGCTTCTGGCATGGTGCCGCCTGGAATTTCGTAATCTGGGGACTTTATTTTGCCCTGCTGCTGATTCTGGAGAAGATATGGCTTCTGGAAATCCTTAAAAAGAGCCATGTCTTAAACCGCATCTATGTATTGACTGCTGCTGCAATCAGTTTTGTGATCTTTGATGCCACTGATATGCCCCAGGCATTCTCGTATCTGAAAGCCATGTTTGGAGCAGGCGGATATCCATTGATTTCTGAAGCATGCAGCTACTATTTCCGCAGCTATTTTGTGGTCTTGATGATAGCCCTGCTTGGTGCGACACCGATTCCAAAGTCCTTTTACAGACAGATCCAGCAATGGAAAACAGGAACAGCAGTTATGTTATTCGTAGAACCACTGGCACTTTCAGCCCTGCTGCTTATCTGTACGGCTTTTCTTGTGGATGGCTCCTTTAACCCATTTCTTTATTTCAGGTTTTAGGAATTCTGAGGTCGGGAAGGAATGATAGATGATAGAATGTAAGAATATAAAAAGCATGAAGAATACAAACAATGCAAAAAATATCAATCATATAAACAACATAGTTACAGTGGTTGTGCTGGGAGTCGTATTTGTTAGCCTTACCATGGCGTCCTGGCTGCTGCCGCCCCAGGAGTTTTCTGACAACGAACGGCGAAAGCTTGCACAGCGCCCGAAGTTTTCCCCGGATACCATGTCCGATGGAAGCTTTATGATGGAATTTGAAAAGTATACTCTTGATCAATTTCCGCTGCGAGATCAGTTCCGGACGTTGAAAGCCTATACCACCTACGATGTGTTTGGTCAGCTTGATAATCATGATATTTATATACAGGATGGTTATGCAGCAAAGCTTGAATATCCGCTTCAAATGGATTCTCTGGAACATGCAGCGGACCGGTTTGCATATATCTATGAGAAATATCTGGCTGGCAAGGAGATGAATATCTATCTCTCCATTGTCCCGGATAAAAGCTACTTTCTTGCGGAGAAACATGGATACCTCTCCATGGACTATGAAAAACTGTTCCATGTGATGCGGAATCACATGAACTACGCAGACTATATCGATATCACAGGAACGCTGGATATTACGGATTACTATAAGACCGATACCCATTGGCGTCAGGAGAAGCTTCCAGAGACGGCAGCTGTTCTTGCGGAGGGCATGGGGACGTCTATCTCAGGAGCTTACACAGAATATGCGTTGGATGTCCCTTTTTATGGTGTATATTATGGTCAGTCTGCTCTTCCACTGCCGCCGGAAACGCTATATTACCTGTCCAATGATGTTTTAGATGGCTGTATCGTGACCAATCATGAGGATCAGACGATGGGTTCCATCTACAATATGGAGAAAAAATCCGGCAAAGATCCTTATGAGATCTTTCTTTCCGGTCCCCGCTCCCTGATAACCATCGAGAATCCGAACTGTAAATCGGACAAAGAGCTTGTCATTTTCCGGGATTCCTTTGGCAGCAGTATCGCGCCTCTTCTTTCGGAAGGGTATGCCAAAATCACTCTGGTGGATATCCGGTATCTGAGGGCAGATTTACTTGAACGTTTTATAGAATTTAAGAATCAGGATGTACTGTTTCTGTACAGTACATCGGTACTGAATCATAGTGAGACATTGACCTGATTGTAAACCTTGCAGAAGCATTGATCTGCCAAAATCAAAACAGATTTTACTCGCCCACCTTCTATTGTCCATGCCAATCAGCTTTCTAAATAAACCGTCCGGCCGGATAAATTTCGCTGTTCAATCCGCTGCGTTCGTGATAGAATGAAAGCAAGTGTTTCGGGATAGTACAGAATCATGGAGGGATGCAAATGGAACCGATGTATTTGTCAATCCAGCCCGTGGAAACCGGGAAGCGGATAAAGCAGCTGCTTTCGGAGCAAAACTATACGATCCGCGAGATCCAGGGTGCGTTCGGCTTTGAAAACCCACAGGCAATCTATAAGTGGATCGCCGGAAAATCGCTGCCGAGCCTGGACAACTTTATCATTCTCAGCAGATTATTACATACCAGTATTGAAAATATCCTCGTCATTGACGGGGATATTCCTCGTTTATGGGTCAGTTTAAACCAGTGGTTCAATGACATCTTCTCTCTCCTGCCTTATAATCGTGTCATAAGGAAGTGATGCGAAGGAGGCGAAACACATTATGAAAATAACTTCGGCTTATGCCAATAAACTGCTCAAAAGTCTGGCGGACGAAAAATCTTACTGGGAGGCCCAGGAAGCGTCATCCCGCACTTACGTTGCCGCTGTCGGCGAGGAACCGGTCATCCCGAAATATGACTATTCCGCCGTTTCTGAGACGTTAAAAGAAATCGACCGAAAAGCCGTCATCATCAAGCACGCCCTAAACCTGGCCAATGCCACCGCAAAGATCAGGGTAGGCGATACGGAAATGAGTGTCGACAGCATTCTGGTAAGAATGGCACAACTTAGCTCCCGCAAAGCGACTCTGGACACCATGCGGAAATATCTGCCAAAAATGAGGGAATCTTCCCATGCATTCAGCTCCAGAAATGCCGTTCCTGAATACCGCTACACCAATTATGATCCAGAACTGGTAAAACGTGATTATGAATGCATCTCCGGTGAGATCATGGAAATGCAGATTGCCCTTGACCGGTACAATCAGACTTTCCTGTTTGAAGCGGACATTTAAATGATTTTTCCGTACAGGGTCATTTTAAAAATGCAGATGGTCTTGTTAATGTTCAGTGGCATAGATTATTTTGTTATCTTTTATCCATTGTATCTTTCGGTTCATGGTAAATTAATTCAAAAAATAAAAAGGTAAACAATTTCCCTGTAGAAAACCCGTGAGTGATCACGCCGGTGCCAGGGTACGGTTTCAGGCACCACGGCTGCGGAATGCAAATTTCGCAACATTTTCCTTACAGACAGCTATCACAAAGGAGGAGCCTATGAAAAATTTTCTGAGACTGGACGGCCGGTCCATCCTGTCCGTCCCATATATGTACATCGACCACAAGGACTATCTTGCAGATTCCCTGCTCACACAGAACCATGTTTCCGTGCGGTTCGGAAGTGAATTCTCACGGGACAATTCCCCGTACCACATCATTATCTGCAAAGTCAGAAAGAAAGATACGGCGGAATTTGAGAAATCCATGGAATTGCTGTGCAACAAGATGCTTCTTTTCGGACACAACGATTACATGGAATTCTGCAATAACATCATGGAAACACTGGGACAGAATCGAGGTGCCGCATGAAGAAATCATTTGTTCCGATCAGCAAACAGAGTAAGAAAGCACAAAAGACATACCATTCCGCACAGCGTTCTACCTGGGGAATTTTGAACCCGGCAACGCGGACCATGCCGAACGGCAAGGCATATTACCGGAAGAAACAGAAAGCCCATGACAGAAGCGGCAGGGAATCCTCCTTCGATTCCCCACCTCTTCCTTTTTGTCCGTCCCTGCATATCAATCCCACAGGTTCCGAAAATACTTCGTCATAAGCTCCATGCCCTGCTTCAGGCACTGGTCCCGATACTCACGCAGTTCGCCCTCTGCCGCCAGCCACTTTCCCGAGATTTCTACATATTCCGGCACATCGCTCATCATATACAACCGGTGTGTATGCTCCCGCTTTTCTCTCGCAATCTCCTCTTCCGTCTTCAGCTTCTCACCGAACATGCCGTATTTTGTCGTGAATTCTTCCTGTGCCAGGTCATGCTCTTCCTCATACAGATTCTTCTTTCTGCATGTATCCTCATTTGCTTCCCGGAACAGAAATTCCATTCTTCCCAGGATACGATCCCATTTCCGGATATTTTCTTCTTCCGGTCCTTCAAAGAAGCTGGGATAACCATGGCTGTTGACACGAAGGTCATGAATCATGTTCGGAACAACCGTAAGAAACCATTGGTCAATCGACCAGATGTCACGGTAACAGTATCCGTACCGCAGTCTTTGATAAATACAGATGACGTCCTCTTTCCATATGGAAATCCTTTCCCATAATGATTCTCTCTTCCGATGTGACAGGAAAACGGAACATTCTTCCTTGTAACTCTTTCTGTTTTCCTTCGGACTCATTCGCTTTGCAATTCTCTTTACAGTATCCATGGACAGTTTCTCCTTTCCCGTAATATCCCTGATACGACAGTTATATCACGGCACAGGAAAAACTGCATTGAACCTGCGGTTTAATTCTTGCGAATATACGAAAGACAATCCCTACCTAAGCAGAGACTGCCTTTCTTTTGCTATTCAAAAATCATGTTTTTGCACGGGTTATTTCACCAACTTTAATATCCTGCAATTCCATCACCTCATCGGCATCCATATATGCATAATTTTCTCCCATCGCTTGTCTCCTTTCAATTCTTTACGCTCCCATCACCCGCTTAAACACTTTGAAGTTCGTATCATCCCGCGGCGGGCAATAGACCGCAAATTCAATGGTTTTAAATGCGTACAGATAATCCGCAATCACTTCTTTGGCAGCACGCGCCACCACTTCCGGCTTATTCTGAAATGCTCCGCATCCGAATGCGCCCAGAATCACCACTTCGTCACCGTTCAGTACGGCAACATCCAGAATCCTGGTCAGCCTCTTCTTATGAATTTCCAGGAGTTCCCGGTCACTGACTTTTACCGCCCGGTCACCGTTACCCTGGTTGAACCGGTTGCTCGGCCGTTCCCGCAGGTTCGGTGCCGCACAGGTGATCACATCCACTTCATACCAGTCTTTTTCATCCATCAGCTTCGGCCTGCCCGTATCCGTCTTGAATACGGTCACATCCGGCGTATAGATGATATCCGCATTGTTGATCGGATTCTTTGCATTCCGATGAGGGTAATAGAATCCTTTCATCATTTCCGGTACGCTCAGGCAGAAATACAGGCCGGAACACCGACACAGACATTCCTCCTGTGCGCTGGATCCCCTTGTCACGCCGCCGCCCGGATTTGTGGCAGAGGCAAAGTTATGTACCGCCACCTTCTGACCTGCATAACCTGCAGCCGCCTCGAAAGTCCGCTCTGTGGATACAACAATCTTCGCTTCATCCGAGAAACGCGTCTTATCCACAGGAGACAGCTCCTCTCCTTCCAGAATGAGTTTCTGGTTTTTCACCGATCGTGCAAGGGTGTCCTTAATCCTTCCGTTTGTCTCGCACAGCTTTTTAGTATCTTCAAAAACCTCTACATTCTCAAAACTGCTCATATGTTTATCATTCCTTTTTCTCTCTGTTAATTTCAGATCTAACGCTATGAAAACGGCCGCGGAATCGCTCCCGCAGCCCAGTACCTGGCATTGTCTGCCTTACATGCCATCATCACGAAAATACTCGTTTACCATACGTAACAGCAAAATCATATCCACTTCTCTGATACGCATGATGCATCCAGCTCAAACTCATAGACGCTGTTCTTTGTTCTGATTGTCAATGAACCATCTTCCACCTGGATACTTCCGTAGGTTGTATGCAGGTATTTGCCGGGACATTTACTTGCCGGACTTGTGAAAAAGTAAATCATATACTTCTCATACCGGCTGTCGGATTTATAGACCATGATCAGTCCTAGCTGATCCATATACGGTATCCGCTAATCCATGTATTTCCGACCGTTCTTATCTTCTGCTTTACGCAGGATTCCCAATGCCGACTGATCCAAATGCATCTCATCAACTCCTTAATCTTATCACACGGGTATTTCGCCGACCGCCGCAATAAAATCCCGATCCCGGTATCCGACTTCGTCGAATTTCCGCAGCCCGGCTTCCGCTTCAAATACGTGACCGCAGCAACAACACTTAAGCTTTCGTGTAACAACAATTCCCGGCTCGCCCAGAAGTAACTCCAAGGATGATTTTCCCTCACTGGCTGCCACATACGCATCCATCTTCGCCTGTTCCTCATCCGTCAGCTGGATATGCCACCAATTATGTTCCTCATGGCACTTGGGACACGGCGGGTTGATTTTATAAAGCCTTCCCATAGTCTGGTCTCCTTTCGATTTTCACTCACTTTGAATTCTTTGCAAATCTTGACAGCATTTTCGCTATCTCGTTCTTTGTAATCTCCGAAACCAGAGAGAGAATTTTAATATCTTCCTCTGTTAATTCATCGTGATAAAACACAAGCATTTCTCACAGCAGTATTTGCTGGTGAGAATCTCAGGGACAAGTATTGCAATCCGTGCTTTTTATTGCAAATTCAGTAGATTCATCACCAGTTTCACCATTACTTCTTTTTCTTCTGGATTGGATTCAGCAATCATCAACGTAACGGCCACCAAGGTTCCATCGCTGAGTCGTTTTTCTCAATCTTGGAATAAAGCGTTGTTTTTATCCAGGAATTCAAGAAAAAGTGATGCCGCAATTCTCTTTCAGCCATCCGCATAAGGATGGTCCTTGATCATAAAATACAATAGATTTGCGGCTTTTTCTTCTAATGATGGATATGCATACTTGCCGAATATACTTTGATATACTGCAGCAAGGATTCCCTCAACCTTACCTTTTTCTTTTTCAACTCCAAAGACGTCCGAATGAAACGAATCCTCCATAGCATCGACCATATGACGGCAATCTTCATAAGTGATCCTGTAAATCGGCTGATTTCCTTTTGGCTTCTCCAATGTCTGGTGATCATACCACCAATTTGCACTACATTATCAGCAACACCATCAACCCACTGCCCATCTACAAGAGCCTCGTACTGACGTTGTCTAAAAGGCACATCACCATAAAGATCTCGTACTGCTGTTTCATAGCTTTGCCCATAATCAAGGGCAGCTTTTCGTCATCATAGCCAGGATACCCGCAGAAATATTGAAGATATGGGTTTTCCTGGATCTGGAGCGCGGTTTCCTCGTCAGAATAGCCATACTCCGCCTGAATAATGCAGACCTCCAAGGCCAGACGCAGCGGCTTGGCCACATTGCCTTTCCGGTTGGTGAATAGTGCGGCGTAGCGCTTCTCGATCTCCAGTCAGGGGATCGTCTGGGCTTTCTTTACCCAACGGTTGCTTTCCTTCAGATTCATATCCACCGGCTGTTTGAAATCCGCCAAGCTGATCTGGCCATTGCTGTAACGATACATAGTTGCCCTCCAGGTGCACGATTTTTGCTGGATTTTTGCCAGTTCCCTTGCTCCTATTATACCACGGATTGGCTTCTATGGATTGAAATATAAGGCTTTTTCTATTATTCAGTGCATATTAAATACGCGGAACCCCCTTCGCCATGATCCGGTTTGGGTAACGGCGCATGACAAACGCGCGCGGACACGCAAAATGAGGGCGAAAGGGACCGCCCCGCTTTTCCCTTCTTGACAGCGATGGATCAGCCTTAACCGGTGCCCGGGATATGGAGATCCTCAGCGGCCAGATCCTCCTTGGCGTTCGCGAAGGACAGCAGCGTTACAAACGTCAGCAGCAAAGCAATCGCTTTTTTCATGATGTTCTCTCCCCTTCTCGGTTTCAACCGGAGCGTTTGTTCCCACAAGGTCTTGTCGAGGAAGGGCGGTCCGGCAGTGGTCTTGCCCACGATCAGTTAAGCTTTTGTCCTGTTTTCCGTGCTCCGGCTTAAATCCGGACCCTTTTCTGTCGATAATAAGGATATGAAAAACATTTTTCTGTCGATAATAAGGATATGAAAAACATTTAGACAGGAGGTTCCGCAATGAAAATTCAAGATGCGAAGAAGGCATACGCCGCGCAGATGGATACGCTGTGGACACGGAAACGCGACCTGTCGCAGGCGCTCAAAAATTGCCAGCAGGGCGGCGCGCCCAATGTGGATCGTGTGGAGATCTCCCGTGAGCTGTCCGCCGTGGACGCGCAATACAACGAGGCCCAGGGCGTGATGGAGAGCATCATCGAGCGGGAGACTGCCATCCACAACGCCGAGGTTGCAAAGCAGCAGGGCAATGCTCTGTCGAAGGCCGCAGAGGAGATGGGCAAGATGCTGGAGATCTACCACCGCATCGCCTCCGGCGGTCAAGTCCCTCCGGAGGATGAACAGCGGCTGATGGAATACAACCACAAGCTTTACATGGCGGCCAAGACCGCGGCCATGCTGCAAGAGGGAGACGGCGAGGAGTACGACTCCCTCTTTGAGGACGAGGAGGAAAAAAACGGCGAAGAAAAGACCGCCAGCGAGATCGCGGGCGAGGCGGAGATCTCCGTCCCCGACGGAGGCGGGGACGCCGGTCTCGACATCGCCTCGGAGTGATGGCTATACCGCTCCTCCGTTTCTTTTTTAGGACAGCAAAAAAGGGCACAAAACCGCCCTTTACGGTTTTGTGCCCCCGTTGAGTTACCTGAGAGATTCCCTCCGCTTTGGGAGGTTGCACCTTCGGTGGTCGGGCGCTGCCGCCCGGCCTTTTCGGAGCGTCGTCCGAAACCGGTCCTTTTGCCTGGGAGCTTCTGCGTTCCCCTTCGGCATCGCCTGAGCGATCTCTCCCAAAACAAAACTACTTTTTTACACGAAAATAGAAAATTATCGCAAATCCTTTATCCATGCGGATTTGCCGCTATTTTGTACATTTCCTAAATTTTTTCCAAAATCCAAAATAGGACGTCAAATCTTACCTCTGTTAGAGTCCGATAGAAACAGCCATCCTAAGACCAGCAGAATTAACCAATCTGAGTCCGATAGAAACAGCCAATCTTAATCCAATAAAAGAAGCCATTACGATATTACTTCATGTTCTATAATGGTGTTAGCCAATGCACCACGAAAGGAGAAACATGAATGAGAATAACAGTAATGACTTGCAGACTATCATAACACAAGTCATTGAAGAAATGAAGTCAGAGCAAGGTGATAAGTTCGATATCAATAGAATTAACCTTGCTGAAATGGAACGCCGTACAGGAATGACAAGAGCACAGCTACGACGATTAAAAAAGAATGATTTCCAGATAACACCACATGCTCTTACAGGCCGCAAAGCGAATACAACCATTATCTCTGGATATACAGGAGTTATTGATGACCTGCTGAAAAAAGGGGTATCTAATTCTGAAGTTATTCTGGAACGAATTCAGGAACAAGGCTTTCAAGGGAGCTTAACTACGGTAAAGAGATACATTCAATCTCATAAATATCTTATTCCGCCCAAAAGGCAGACAGTTGCACCGCAGGGCAACCGTGGACGCAGATATTCCAGTGATGCTGGTGAGAGTTATCAAATGGACTGGGGATTTGTAAATGTGGACACAGGTGATGGCACTTCTTACAAAGTAGCTTGTTTTGCAATGATCTGCCATCATTGCGGGGAACGCTATATAGAGTTCTTTCCAAATGCAAAACAGGAAAATCTCTTTATTGGTATGATTCATGCTTTTAAACGTATGGGAGTTCCTGGACACGTTCTGACGGACAATATGAAAAGTGTTGTGCTCCATCGTGATTCGGAAGGACATCCGGTTTGGAATCATGATTATGAAGCTTTTATGAATACCATCGGCTTTGAAACGAAACTGTGCAGACCCAGACATCCGTTCACGAAAGGTTCTGTTGAGCGCCTGGTACGCTTTGTAAAAGAAAACTTTCTAGCAGGACGAGTTTTTGGTACTATTACAGATCTCAACTATGAAGCATGGAAATGGTGCGATAATCAGAACAATCGATATCACAAAGCTGTTGACTGTATTCCTCATGAAAGACATTCTGTAAGCTGTATAAAAAATGCATCCATACTTATGGATACCTTTGATGTCCGAAAGTATTTGTGCCCGATCCGCTGTATTTCATTTGATGGTTTTGTCACATATGAAGGAAGACGTTTTGGAATTCCATACGGTTATGTTCAACATACCTGCCGTGTTCAAAGAGAAGATTTTACATTGTATATCTATGACCTGGAGTTGAGAAAAGTCTTAATAACCCACGATGTGACATGGAGCCGCAAAGACAGTTTCTGCAAAGGTCAGTTTACTGATGATCAACCAGAAGAAAACCCTTCTGTTCCTGTAAAGATCAGTATCACTCAGAAAAAAGAAGATCCACCAAAATCTGCTTTCGCAAAGTTTGCTTTTGGAGGTAACAGAAATGAATGATACACTGATTGAACAGATTCAGGCAGATGCTGCTGCTCTGGATATAAAAATAACAGCACAGGAGATTGCTTTATATCTTTCTGAAAAGAAAGTTCCACCGGAGCACCTGGAAGCCATAAAAAGATTCATAGCTTTTCTCAGAAAAAATCAGCGAGATAAAGCAATAAGCGCACTATTGCAGCACAGCCGTATTCCACAGAAAGAGCCAAGTACATTCGAAAACTTTGATTTCAGCAGAGTGACTGGCGAGCATGCAGCGCAGATAAGAAATCTTCCGAATCTGACAGCGCTATACTCAAGACAGAATATAGCTTTTATCGGTCCTCCAGGTGTTGGAAAAACGCATTTATCAATGGCATATGGTAATGCCTGTTGCCAAAAAGGATTAAAAGCTTATTTCATAAAAGCCACAGAACTGAATGAAAAATTCACAAAGGCCCGAAGAACAGGCACTGAAAGCAGTGCAATATCTGGGCTTGTCAGACCATCATGTCTGATTATCGATGAAATCGGCAGAAGCATCTTCGACATGGAAAACACCCGTCTGTTTTTCGATATGATTGACCGAAGATGCAGTAAGGAAGGCCCAAACTGCATGATTTTCACCAGTAACCTAACACCAGATAAGTGGAGGGACTTCTTTCGAGAAGAGGATTCATTACTCTGTGCGTTAGATAGGACTTTTGATGCTGCCACCGTTTATCTCATGATAGGTGAAAGCTATCGAGGTCGTAACCTGAAAACTTATTCGATAGAAATCAGTGATCCTACCGAATAATTGTCGATAATTAATTAGCCAAGCAGGTGCATTGGCTATTTCTAATGAGCTCGGATTGGTTGTTTCTACTGGACTCTGAGTGGTCGATTCCTCCGGGCTCTAACACTTCAAATTTTCCAAAATGAATTTTTCCAATATCGCCCCATTTTGGCTGTAAAATTTTTGACAGCCAGCAGGGTATGTGTCGCAAAAGTTGGTGCTGGCATCAAAAAAGAGCCTCCTCTCAGGGAAGCTCTTGGGGAAATATCTTTTGCTGTAATTTTTCTCCACAAGGAGAGTTTCGGCAGCTCTACAAGTTTAATGCCTTATAAATAGCATCAACGTTGTAATCCGGACCAAAGTTCGGGGCTACATCCATAATTTTCTGAATCAAAGGCACGTCCTGTTCGACAAGATCATTTGCAATTTCCTCTGCTGAAGAAAACTTCTGCATCTTGGCGCAGACCTGCTTAATCAACTGCAGCATTCTACCTTTTTTGATGCCTATTTCAACACCTTCCTCATGTGCCTGATTTCTCATAATTTCCATTTCACGACACATAATCGCCACTCCTCTCTCATCTTCCTTAAAATACCGGACGCGGTCTGCAAGGACCTTGTTATGCATATCCTTTGCGTTTGTGCAGCTGAAATCATGCATTAATCGCCCAAGTTTCGTTTCATCCTTAATCTGGGAATTCACATATATGATATGCGCCTCATCCTTAAACAATTTCCCAGTTTCCTTTACAACCCTATCAATATGATAGATTGGGAGATCTGCTTTCATAACATCATTTTCTGTAATGAAGATTACGAAAGTCTCATTCAGAGCCTCATACAAATCACCTGGTTCGGTGACATTCGCATCAATCAATGCGCTGTTGTATCGGGCCCTCTTCGCGCCAGCACCTTTGTCACTCCGCTGAACCTCTACATTAAATACACGGTCATGACTATCGATAGCAAGAATGTCCAGTCTTACGGACCGGCCCTGTAAATTCTTGATGCCACGCTGACTGTGTACTTCCAGAACGTGGATGCCTTCATCGTTCAGGATGATCCGAAGCAACAGTTCCGCACACTGGATATCTTCAAATACTTTCGTCATGAAGTCATCATCCAATAAGCGGAAACCTCTGAGTCTTTGCAGATCTTCCTGATGTTTCTTTTCAAAATCCATTCATCTTCCTCACTTTCTCTGTGATATTTTATATAAACAGGGAAAGCCCTTCTGTAGGCATCCCCTGATCATATCGATCTCGGGGCAATGCCCACTTATCAACTTTTTGGAATTAATAATGTATAGTATTATCTTACCACACTTGAAACAGCGTCGCAAGATTTTCTTCGATATTTCACCATTACTCTATGCCTTGCATCAACCTATTATAAGTATGGATATGGATCATGGTTCCCAACTGCGATTTTTCGGTGTAGAGGAATTTTAAGCTTCTTTTTATCCCCTCAATTCCTCATTTATATGTAACATTATCAGTATGTCTTTTGTACTGTGTCAAAAGACATCAAAATCCTGACAGCTACAGGTAGATGGAACCCTCATTGAACCAAAATGTGAGGTCAGCCACGGGAACTTCCGTGACTGGCCTCATGTGTTTTATATCTACAAACAAGTGAGTAAATTCTGTGATTGTATAAAGATATACATTTTCCATTTTGGATATTTTTGGGGGGACATATCCAAAATGCATTCTACTGATGTTAACCTATTTTGCGGATAACGGTTTTTGGAATTCTTGTAACCCAATCCATTCCATTTTTGTAACCCGTTTTATTCCATTTTTGTAACCCAAAACAGTACATTTTTGTAACCCATTTCGTTCCATTTTTGTAACCCACTTTGGTTCACAAATTTTGAAATATCCAAAATGGAGCGATTTTAAAAAGTAAGTTTTTCATCATAATCAGATGTTTGAGAAATAAAAGGAAAACACTTTACCAGCCTTGTTCGCGATAGATGGGAAAACACAGATTTCAAGTTTTTCTCTCTTATTCGCGATAAAAGGGAAAAACCATTTGCAGGTTTTTCCCTTTCTGTTCGTGATATAAAAGGAATTAAACAATATTATTTACAGCTCATCCACAGACTCCACGATCTTTCCGTCTCTCCAGATCCTCTCCAGATCATAAAACAGGCGGTCTTCCTTGGAGAATACGTGTACGATCACATCGCCGTAATCCATAAGGACCCATGTGGAGCTCATGCTTCCCTCTTTCTGATGACACTCATAACCGGCTTTGAAAAGCTTTTCTTCTACATTATCAACTAAAGCCTGTGTCTGGTTTGCATTGGAAGCGCTTGCGAGAACGAAGTAATCCGCGATCACGGAAACGCCCTCAATGTCAATAATTTTTACGTCTTCGCCTTTTTTCTCTTCCAAAGCCTCGACTGCAAGTTTTACCATTTCTTTTGACTGATTCAACTGATTGTTCCTCCTTGTCCTGATGGGTTATTCCGGTCACGGCTGATGCCTCTCCGGCTGTCTCTTTCTTCCTTTCCGAAACGACACGGCGCATATCCTCACACGCCGCCTCTGTCATCGGATCAATCTGGCAGCCCGTACTTTTTAAATATACAAGAATGCTCTCCATGATCTCGAGGCATGCCTCGTCAAGATCGATAAACGCAAGCTTCCGCATAGCCGTAAGGTTGGCCGCCTTGGATCGTCTCGGTTCAATGTAATCTGCCACATAGAGGATCTTGTCGAGCAGGCTCATGCCCGGCTTTCCCGTCGTATGGCAGGTGATCGCGCTTAAGATCTCCGGATCATCCACCTCGTATTTATGTTCCGCCATCCATGCCCCGAGTTTTGCGTGAAGCAGGGACGGATCCCTCTCTTCCTCAGCAGTCACCGGAATATTGCGGTCCAGACATTTTTGAAGCATGACCGGATCCTCAAAACGCTTTGCCGAATCATGCAGGAGTCCCGCAAGATCGGCTTTATCAAGATCGTACCCATATCGCATCGCAAGTGCCTGGCAGGTAAATTCCACGCCAAGCGTATGCTCATAGCGGTACGCATCAAGTTTTTTCTTTAAATGTTTTCTGATTTCAGGTACACGACTATCCATAATGAATCTTCTTTCTGAATTCAAGAATGCCCCGGCATTTTTGCTGTGAGATGCGGGTCATCTGTTTCCGCATGTTCTTTTCCCGCGTCTGATGCACCGTCATGATACCGGAATATCCGGCAGACTATTTTGTCAGATACAGGCCTGTCTTTCTGATATACTCCGCCACAGCCGCCGGCATGTCTTTTGAAAGATCCCTGCCTTCTGCCGCTTTTTTCCGGATATCCGCGGACGCCACGTCGATCTTCGGATTATGAAGGATCCGGATATCCGCGTTGTACTTCTCATTGAAGTAAGCAACCTTATCCTCAAGCGGCACACCACCGTCCTCGTAGGTTCTTCCGGATACCAGAAGCACAGCCTGCGCCATCACCTGTTCCGGATGATACCAGGATTCCAGCTGGTACAGGGAATCTGCCCCTATGATAAAATAGACCTCTATATCCGGATATGCCTCTTTTAAGAGTGCCAGAGTCTGCGCCGTGTAGGTGTTCCCTTCCCGTCCCATCTCAAAATCAGAGACAGTAAAATACGGGATTGATTCCGTGGCAAGCTCCAGCATCCTGATGCGCGCCGCCCCATCCGTGATAAGATGATCTTTTTTGTGCGGCGGAACATGGGACGGCATAAACCAGATCTCATCCAGTCCATACTCCCGATACGCCTGTTCCCCAAGAAGCAGGTGACCGTTGTGGACCGGATCAAATGTTCCCCCAAGAATACCGATGCGTCTCATCGTATCCCCCCTTTGCCCGCGCACAATCCGGACGTCAAACAGTCCCGGATTGCCGCGATCGTCACACTGTTTACGGAAGAATGATCTTTCTGTCCTTCTCTTCCTTCGCCGGCTTATACAGAACGATCATCTTTCCGATGACCTGTACAACCTCGGAATGAGTGCGCTCTGCAAGGATCTGCGCAAGGTCTTTTCCGTCATCCGCACAGTTCTTCAGTACATGGATCTTAATCAATTCTCTTGCGTTTAACGCTTCCTCGACGGATTTGGTGATCTCCGGTGTGAGGCTGGACTTGCCGATCTGTAAAACGGCATCCATGGTCATTGCAAGTCCCTTTAAATAGGAACGCTGTTTGCTGGTCATAGTAACTCCTTTTCATATATGGAAAAGCATGGTCTCCGGGCATTTATACGGACACCCGGAGAAGATCCGATGCATTATTTATAGTAGTCAAATACGAGTCCGTACATGCGGACCGTATCGCCTTCCTGAATTCCCGCCTTTTCAAGATCGGCAAGGATTCCGGACTGCTTTAAGAATTTCTGGAAGAAATCAAAGCCCTTCTCAGAATCAAGGTTCGTGTAACCAAGCATCTTCTCGATTCTCGGCCCCTCAACCACATAGATGCCCTCTTCATCCTTCTCGACAGTATAAGGAAGCGAACGGTCACCCACATACTCGATCTCGAATTCTTTCTCAAAGATCTTCGGCGTACGGTCTGTCTTCCTGATCACATCATAGAGATAGTAGAGAAGATCATTTACACCTTCGCCGCTGACAGCAGAAATTCCAAATACCGGGATTCCCATCGGCTCGAACTCTTTCTTTAAGTCTGCGAGCGGATCCGCCCCCTCATCATAAACTGCATCCAGCTTATTGGCTGCGATAGCCTGCGGCAGCTTTAAGAGTTCTGGATTATAAGCGGAAAGCTCGTCCATGATCGCATGGACATCCTCGATCGGGTCACGTCCCTCAACGGAAGCTGCGTCTACCACATGAAGCAGGACTTTCGTGCGCTCGATATGGCGAAGAAACTCATGTCCAAGGCCGGCTCCCTCAGACGCACCCTCTATAAGGCCAGGGATATCCGCCATTACAAAGCTGTTGCCATCGCCTAAATTAACTACGCCGAGATGCGGGTTCAAAGTCGTGAAATGATAATTCGCGATTTTCGGTCTTGCGTTGGAAACACGGGATAACAGAGTGGATTTTCCGACATTCGGAAACCCTACGAGTCCCACATCTGCGATCACCTTCAGCTCTAACTGTACCCAGAGCTCCTGCCCCGGCTGTCCCGGCTGGGCATATTTCGGAACCTGCATGGTTGCTGTCGCAAAATGCATATTCCCAAGACCGCCTTTACCGCCCTTTAAGATCACTTCCCGGCGGTTTTCACCGGACATGTCTGTGATAACCTTACCGGTTTCCAGGTCCTTAACGACAGTACCTTCCGGGACCCTGACGATCAGGTCCTTTCCGTCAGCGCCATGGCAGCGGCGTTTTCCGCCCTCTTCGCCATTTTCGGCCGCATACTTCCTTACATGACGGAAATCCACAAGCGTGTTCAGTCCATCATCTACTTCAAAGATGATGTCTCCGCCTCTTCCGCCGTCACCGCCGTCAGGTCCTCCATTCGGAACATACAGTTCACGCCGGAAGCTCACATGTCCGTTTCCGCCGTTTCCTGATCTGATATATACTTTTGCACTGTCTGTAAACATGGAAAACCGTCCTCTCAATAAAATTAAAAAATATAACAGTGCCGCTTCTTATTCTTTTCATGAATCCAAAGTCTCACTGTTACACATAAATCTTAAAAAAGCTCCATACCATCCAGTATGGAGCTCATCGTTATTATTCGTTGATTGCCTGAGGATATACAGAAACCTGTTTTTTGTCTCTGCCCTTTCTCTCAAACTTAACAACACCGTCAACTTTAGCGAATAAAGTATCATCACCGCCGATGCCTACGTTGAGACCCGGGTGAATCTTTGTTCCGCGCTGTCTGTAAAGGATGTTGCCAGCTAATACGAACTGTCCGTCTGCTCTCTTAGCTCCAAGGCGTTTGGACTCAGAATCACGTCCGTTCTTTGTGGAACCAACACCTTTCTTATGAGCAAATAACTGAAGGTTCATCTTAAACATATCGTTACACCTCCCTGAATCGAAATTTGATATATTCTGCTCCATATTCATCCCGGATATTTTCGAGTCCGAGAATCAGGGATTTCATGAGGAGCTGCGACTCAGAACTTATTTTGTCCGGGAAGGAAAAAGAAAAGCTTCCACCATCTTCCCCCACACTTCCTTCAAAGTGATCGTCCGTAAATGTTTCAACGGAGTTTGCCATGTTGAGAACCAGTGCGGAAACAGCAGCACAAATCACGTCCTGTCCGTATTCTGCATAGCCAGCATGACCATTGATATCGATTCCCTTTACTACTTCGTTCCTGTCACGCAGGATATTTACCTGAATCATAATCTTAATTAAGCATTGATCTTTTCAATCTTAACCTGAGTATAAAGCTGTCTGTGACCATTTTTCTTATGGTAGCCAGATTTACGCTTATACTTGTAAACGATAACTTTTTTGCCCTTGCCAACTTTCTCTACTGTTGCAGATACTGTTGCACCCTCAACGGTCGGGCATCCGATTGTAAGCTCTCCGTTGTTAACAGCAAGAACCTGATCAAAAGTCACTGCAGAACCAACCTCTGCGTCAATTCTCTCGATCTTGATGCTGTCGCCCTCGGCTACTCTATACTGCTTACCGCCAGTTGCAATAATCGCGTACATATTGCACCTCCTATTATCATTACTCGCCAGTTATGGTGTCTTCCATCATGGAATCCTTGAAAACCTCACTGTGCGGCACACTATAAAACTATAACAAACAGCGCTTGTATTGTCAAGCATTTTTTCGCAATTTCGATATTTTTCGGTTACAGTTCAGCCATGCGCTGGTTTGAATGGGAAAGTGCTTATGCAAGCTTGCTTGCATAAGCACTTTTTCATCCAAATCAGCATATGGTGGAACCACCAAGCTTCTTGTTTTCATGAATATGAAAACAAGAAGATGTAATGGCTGAACTGTAACATTTTTCGTTATGGCCGAACAATAACGTTTCCTGTATCCGTTCTCCGGACCTGTTTATCCGGCTCTTCCGTACCCGGCAGTCCTTTTCCCGGACTCACCGTACCTGTTCATGCAGCGGTCTGCGGATCTTCTTTCTCGTGAGTTCCACAAGACCAAGAGGTGTCATATCAACAAGTACGGTCTTCACCGGGTCTGCTGTGACAGCGCGCCGCAGTGCTGCGAGAAGTGTCTTCCGGCTCTCCTCTTCCTTCATATCAATAAAGTCCACAATCATGATCCCGGAGAGATTCCTGAGACGGAGCTGGACAGCGATCTCCCCCGCCGCTTCCAGATTTGTCTTCAGGTATGTCTCTTCTGACGTCTTCTTTGAAACGCTCTTAGCCGTATTCACATCAATGACCGTGAGCGCCTCTGTAGGCTCGATCACAAGATTTCCGCCAGATTTTAACCAGACCGTCTTTGAGAGCGCCTGGGACAGGATCGTCTCCAGATGGTATAGAGCTGTGAGTGGAAAATCATCCGTATAAAGTCTGAGTGATGGCATTCCTGCTGCCATGGAACATGCCATCTTTGCAGAATCAACCGCTGTGGAATCCGCTGTTGCTGCAGAGTTTTCTGCCGCCTCAGAATCCGCTGCTGTTCCGGAATTCTCCGCCGCCCTGCTGTCTGTAATCCCTAACGCATCCTGCAGTTCTTTATAAACTTCCGGCAGATCCGTGACAACTTCCAGTCCATCACAGATCTTTAGATCCCGGACCGCACGAACCGCAAAACTCTCCGGCCGATACAGCACACTGTAACAGGTCCGGCTTGCCGCTGCTTTACAGATCACCAGATACCGTTCATAAAGCGCTGCAAACTCCTCAAACACCTTATCGATCCCAGCCGCCTCTCCGTTCGTCCTGACGACAAGACCGCAGTCTCCGTGTTCTGTCGCCTCCCAGCGCCGTTTTACCGCATCCCGCCATTCCTTATCCCGGATCTTCGCGGAAATTCCAAGGGAACTTTTCCCGGCACTCAGAACCGCCGTCTGCCCTGTCAGCGTAAGATTTGAGGTGAGCACCGCGTCCTTCGTCTTCACCGCAGAGCGCTCCACCTGCACCAGGATCTCATCTCCGGCTTTCAGCGGTCCATGCTCCGTCCTTCCATCCGCGTAGATCGGGCGCGCATTTTCCTTCAGGCTGTAAAACCCGTTGACACCCGGCCGGTACTCTACAAATGCCGCATTGATGTTCTTTGAAATATTTTTTACTTTTCCTACAAAGATCACGCCGGTCTCTTCCTCCGCCGCTTCCGGTTCAAAGTCGATCTGAGCGGCATGTCCATTTTTAAAAAGCACTGCGGCAGTTTTCCCGCGCAGTGCTGTAATGATCAGTTTATCCAACATGTTCTCCAATTTCTTCTCCGAAGGATTCCAGAGTCACAAACTTATGTTCTCCCGCGTCCGCGTATACTTCCTCACGGTTGATGCGGAACGCAAACTGCGGATACTCTTTTCCCAGAGACTTACAGTATGCCTCGAGGACCAGCTCCGGCTTTACATTCGCAGCACTTCCCGAAGAGAGCTGTAAAAAGAGTCCGTTTCCGTCCGCCCCACGGTGCGCCTCGTAGATCAGCGGCTTTAAGTCCATCTCCTTCTCTCCCTTTTTCGTCTTTTTCACGATATTCAGGTTTCCGTTTTCGATGAAATCAAGAATTCCGTTGTAGAATTCTTCCGCTGTCACGGAAAGTCCGTTCTCGTAATCGTCTCTCAGGACGATGGTATAATCACATGCCGCAACGATGGACATGGCGTTTTCCGCGTCATCCGGCAGTTTCCGGTAGCTCAATACCTCAACGCCTTCCACCATCGTGTCGTTCAGCCGTTTCACCATCCCTGCGGAAGAGTCCGTGGACAGCACCTCAATATCCAGATACTCGCCGCTTCCGGTGAGGCCCACGCCGAGCGGTGCCGCAAAGGACATGATCTGATGTGGGGAGAAACCTTCGGAATAGCGGATATCCACATCCGCGCGGCGCATGGCCTTCTGGAAATACCGCATCGTGTCGAGATGTCCGATGAACTTCATCGCTCCCTGCTTGGAAAACTTAATTCTGATCTTCATAACAGACACCTCCTCCAAATCTTCTCACACCGCAGCCGGAACAGCGCATTCTGCAGTTTGGGGTGACAGTCTCTTTTGTGGCATTGATCCACTCTCTCTTTAAGAATTCCTTCGTCACCCCTGTATCGATGAAATCCCACGGGAATACCTCATCGAGGGAGCGTGCTCTCGTCGTATAGAAATCGATGTCCACGCCACATGTCTCAAAGGCATTCATCCAGATCTCATTGTTAAAGCTCTCAGACCATGCGTCATAGAGCGCACCCTGTCTGTAGGCCTCCTCAATGACAGCAGCGACCTTCCGGTCTCCACGGGCAAGAACGCCCTCGAGGACCGTCACGTCCGCCTCATGCCAGTTGTATTTTAAGCTCTTGTGGTTCAGCATCTCGTGCATCTTGTGGTTTACAATGCGGGCTTTTCCGAGGAACTCCTCTTTTGTACTCATCTGCGCCCACTGGAACGGGGTAAATGGCTTCGGAACGAAGAATGACGTACTCGCAACGACCTGTACCTTTCCGTTTCGCTTGTCCTTCGGAATCTCGTAGTACTTCTCCGCGATCTTCTCGGAAAGCAGGGCAATTCCTTCCATATCTTCCACGGTCTCTGTCGGAAGTCCCAGCATGAAATACAGCTTTACACGGTTCCATCCGCCCTGAAATGCCAATGCGGAGCCGTTTAAGATATCTTCCTCTGTCAGTCCCTTATTAATAACATTTCTCAGTCTCTGGGAACCCGCCTCCGGCGCGAAGGTCAGGCTGCTCTTCTTGACATCCTGAACCTTGCTCATAACGTCAAGGGAGAAGGCGTCGATACGCAGGGACGGCAGGGACACGTTCACGCCTTTGCCGTGGAAGGTATCGATCAGGAATGTTACAAGTTCTTCCAGACTTCTGTAGTCACTAGAACTTAAGGAGCTTAAGGAGATCTCCTCGTGTCCCGTGCTCTTTAACATCTTATAAGCCAGCTCTTTTAAATGCTCTACATTCTTCTCGCGGACCGGACGGTAGATCATTCCAGCCTGACAGAAACGACAGCCGCGGATGCAGCCACGCATGATCTCGAGAACCACGCGGTCCTGGGTCGCCTTGATAAACGGAACCAACGGTTTCTCCGGGTAGACGGACTCTGTCATTTCCATAACAAGCTGCTTTTCCACCTTCTCCGGCACCCCCGTCGCTGTCGGCAGAAAGCTCCTGATCGTGCCGTCTTCCTCATATGTCACTTCGTATAAGGACGGAACATAGATTCCCGGAATTCCCGCTGCCTTTCTCAAGAACTCCTGTCTGGAATCCCCGTTCTTTCTGGACTCCTTGTAGACATCAAGAAGCTTCCGGTAGGAGATTTCTCCCTCTCCGATATAAAACATATCAAAGAACACCGCGATCGGCTCCGGGTTGTAGGAACACGGACCGCCACCGATGACGACCGGATCATCCCAGGTACGATCCTCCGCGTGAAGCGGAATGTCGGAAAGCTCCAGCACCTGTAAAATATTCGTGTAGCACATCTCATACTGAAGCGTAATTCCAAGGAAATCGAATTCCTTCACCGGGTCCTGGGACTCAAGGGCAAATAATGGGATATGTTTCTCCCTCATGATCTTATCAAGGTCTGTCCACGGGGAGTATACACGCTCACAGTACACGTCCTCATACTTGTTAAACATATCGTAGAGGATCTGGATTCCCAGATGGGACATACCGATGTCATACACATCCGGAAAGCACATGGCAAACCGAATGTCCACAAGGGACGGATTTTTCTTCACCATGTTCACCTCACCGCCGATGTAGCGGGCGGGCTGCTGGATACTCAAGAGTATCTCTTCTGGTAATGCTAGTTTTCTCATAAATCCTTATTTTACCTACATTTCTCACGTTTTTGCGATGCGTTCATCGCTGTTTTTTGGTTTTTTAGTTCTTTTTCTCTGATCTTCTCCGTAAGCGGAAAAACACAAATTCTTGTCAAGTGTTTTTTCTCTCGGACAGTTTACATAATATTTTTTACTCTTACGACAAAAAAAATTTTCTGAAATACGCACAATTCGGATTTTCCATTATTTTACGGATAAATCCGCTCTAAATGTACAGATCAGACCGCATTATTATACGGTATTTCCCGCGTTTCCGCAACAGATTCTTTCCCGGAAGCAATTTTTCGAGCTCATATCGTCGAACTTTTTATCAAATTTTCCGAATACTCTTTGAATCCAAGAACCTCTTCACAAGCTTTCTGGCTCGGGACAACTTAGTGTTGCATCGGGAAAATTCCGCTGGAATATCCGAGCACGACGGCCTGTTCTTTGATATTGACCTGGCAATGAACCATCAGCGTTGCGTATACATGACACAAATCGTGCCAGTGAAAATCCTCCGGGAGGCAGTAAAGTTTTTTCAGGGAATTGAAACTGAGCTGAAAGCTAATGATATTTCTTGCATAACTGTTTATTTTTATACATATAGGCATCTGCATCATCCAATAACATCTGCATTGTACACGACATATTACCGGAGGATAACGCCCATCCGCATGCATAGTCGATTGGTATTTGATTTTCATGACTATTTAATCTGTCTTTTTCTTCGTACAAGGATTTTATTATTTCCTTAATTTCCGCCTCGCTTGTATGATAAATGACTGCCACAAACTCATCTCCGCCATATCTTCCAACAAAATCCTTTTCTGGAATAACGCTTCGCAAAAGCTTTGCGAAATTCATTATTAACTGATCTCCTGCGGAATGTCCCATTGTATCATTTACAGTTTTTAGATTATTTAAATCAAACATTATACATGCTGTAGGATCAGTAATCATATCTTTTTTATCAAGAAGCTCATTACAGGCATTTTTATTTGGCAGCCCAGTATGGGCATCTATGAATGCTCTCTGTTCCAGCAGTCTGTTTTGCATTGCCATCTGCATTGCCCTTAGCGTCTGCATAATAACCAATATCACCAGACTCAACATATCAAGTGCCGACAAAAGCTCTATGGTACGAATCTTTGTAGCAATCTTTTCTGAATAGCTTTCTGCGGCAGAGACAGTTTCATCTGCCATCGTAAAATATATTTCACTCATATTAACAATATCTGTATTTTCGTATCCCTTGTTTCTTACTGCTCTAATTTCTGTTTTCAATTTATCCCAGTAATCACTCTGGATTTGCAATTTTTCCTGATATTCTTCGTCATTGAGTTTTACCAGATCATAATATCCATCCTGATATCTCAATCCAAGAAGAATATCATCCAAATATTTAATTAATTCTTCATTTTGGTTTCCTGTAATTTCTAATTTTACTTCGCGCTGTGTAGCTCCACGTACCAGACCTGCATAATTTATTACGCGTGCTGTCCCCTGCAGCCTGCTGATCTGAATCATCATAAAAATAACAAGAACTACTAATATCAATATAAGGAAACTCTGTATAATACCTATTATATTATTACTTTTCCTGTTTTTCTGCATTTCACAATTTCCCCCTCACTATAATGGTATCGTAATTTAAGACACTTTGTTGTGGTCAAGCTTTTTTGTAACACTTGTGGCTAAAA
>NZ_QWGI01000017.1:0-89456 GCF_003435125.1 Clostridium sp. AM25-23AC
TTAAACGTTTTATTTGAAATAGCACAACAGGTTAATTTAGATAAAGGAGGTGTATGGCTGTGCTCTTCTTTGCCAGTTTTGATGAAATGAATAAGCAATGCCATTCTTATAGGAAAAATATGTCTCTCCAAGTACATGATCCCCTGCTGGCAAGGAGAGCGCATCCATGCACCTCCTCACTCCCGGCCTCCATGGCAGTGGAAGCTGCGCTTGTCCTTCCACTCGCCCTGTTTTTCTTTCTGGCACTTCTCCAACCAGTTATCTGGCTTGACAGGCAGAGAAAGGTTCAGACTGCCATGGAGCGGATTGGCGAGGAGATCAGTCAATATGGGATTTTGGCGGAGTCGGTGGAAACCGGAGACAGTGAGTTGCCGGCATTCTGTACGGACGCTGCGGCAGCTCTTTGGATCCGGGGAAAAGTCGGGCAGTACGCGGATCATGTGACGGTGAAAAAGGCAGATGTATACGGAGAGAACGGTGAGATCGAGTTTGCGGCGGAGTATCAGGAGGAGATTCCATTTTTTGAGACAGTTCTGGGAAAACAGACGGAGACTGTGGCTGTGAAACGGAGGTCCTGGATCGGAATTCCCGGGAAATTAAAGGGAGACGGGACTTCTCAAGATGGTGATGGGGATGAGCAGACGGAGATGGTCTATGTAGGGGCCGGAATAGGGAGATATCACCTGTTCCGGGACTGCCATTATATTTCGAATGAGTACATGACTGTCACAAGATCTGAGGCAGAAAACGGCAAGGTTCCCGGAGAAAAGCGAACGCCCTGTGCCGTCTGCGGGAAAAAGGGAGATGGATCGGAGACCGTCTATATCACGACGGCAGGCGAGCACTATCACTGCAATAAAAATTGCAGGTCTATGATATCCTATGTGCGGGAAGTACCGAAGGATGAGGCGGAACATCTTGGATTGTGCTCATACTGTGTGAGGAAAAAGGGGGAGACAGAATGAATCTGTTTTTTGTTTTTTTAGGAACCGCAGCCTGGCAGGATCTCAGAACGAGAAGCATCAGCCTGGAGGTACTGGCGGGCGGAGCGGCAGTAGGGATCATAACCTGCATATGGAAGGAACGGCTTCCGGGGGAGATCGTTCTGGCGATGATTCCTGGAATTATGCTTTTGCTGATTGGAATGTTGACAAGGGGGCTCCTGGGTGAGGGCGACGGGTGGTTTTTTATTGTATCCGGATTTTTCCTTGGGTGGCAGGAGTGTGTGATGTTATTGATCTCCGGGCAGATTTTCTGCGGAATATTTGGGCTTGCGATAATGGTCGGCGCACAGATCGGAACTGGAAGGGAAAATATCCGAAAACTGCGGCTGCCGTTTTTGCCGTTTCTTTTACCTGCGTCACTGTGGATGGTGCTTATGAGGATGATATGAGAGAGACGACTTGCATAAAGAAATATTACAGCGCCAGCATAACGGTAGAGGCATCCATAATTCTTTCGGTGGTCTTACTATCCCTGGCGGCATTTATCCGATATGCCTATACGGTCCATGATACGGTGACTGGCAGTATGATCCTGGAGGAAACACTGGAGCGGGCCAGAAATAACGTCAATGAGAAAAAAACGATAGATTCTTTTGAGCAGGAGGGAAGCCAGATGGGGAACCCAAGGCTTTATCTGGGAGCATATGAGCTCCATCTGAATCTGGGAGCGCTGACGGCAGAAGGTGACGCGGCGGCGGGGGACTGGAGTCTTCATATAGAGCGGGCGGATATCCACCCGGAGACTTTTCTGCGGCAGCAGGACGCCTTGAAGAAAATAAAAGACAGGATCGATGACTGATGAAAACAGAATTTAAACGAGAAATGAACCGAAATTACATGGTACTGCACCCGGAAAAAGAGATCGGGGGATCCTATGCGCTGCGGATGCTGTCGGAAAACAGGATCAACGGACTTCTGCCGTTTCAGGAAAAAAGGATCGATGGGGAGACATTCCTGTATTTTAATATCACGTCGAGACAGTCGCTAGCCAGAATGATGGAATACCGGTCATTTAAGGCAAAGGAGATCCGGCAGATCACCAGTGATCTGGTCGTCACCATGACGGCATTGGAAAGGTTCCTGATGGACGGAGACCAGCTTTGTCTGGAACCGGATATGATCTATGTGGATCCGGATGACCTGAAAGCGAATTTCTGCCTTCTTCCAGGGAGTGGCAGTCAGTTTGAGGAGAGTTTCCGGAAACTGGCACGGTATATTCTGGACCATGTGGATCACACAGACGGAGACGCGGTAGTTCTGGCATTCGCTCTGTTTCGGGCAGGAGAAAAGGAAAATCTGGGGATCCGGGATCTGGAAAAATGTCTGCGGGCGGGAGAAAGAGACGGGAAAGAAGATATTTTCGGGGAAAACACTGGAAAGGAAAAGTTATATGAAGCAGAGAGAAAAATGGTCAGGGAATATGGGACAGGGGCAGCAGGAGAGCTGCCGCGACATCAGGGAGAAAAGCAAAATGGATCAGAAGGAAAGTACAGATATTCTGAGATCAAGAAAACGGATCTTTCAGGCGAGACAGAAGAACTAGCAGAGGAAAAAGGGCTGAAGCACGGGAAAAACTTGTTTTCAGTGCTGTTTGCGGTTTTGATGGCAGCTGTTCCGGTGGCAGTTTACTTTATCGTCGGAATCGATCGGATTCTGGAATGGAAATGGGGAATCCTTGCGGCGGAAGGTGTGCTGATGGCCGGCGTGATATTCTTTCGTGTGAAAAAAGATGAAGAAGAGACCGGGGAAACAGAAGAGGACTGGGAAGTTGAGTTCCGGGAAGAAGAGGACAGGGAGCGCGGAGGAATGCCGGACAAAATTGAATACCGGAGAGATATGGCGGAAGTGTGGGGAGATGCAGAAAATAATGAGAATGGCATTTATACTGATCCTAATGACTTAAGAACTGATGTAAGACAAAGAGAATCTGATGAAATGCAGACAGTGCTTCTTACGGGAAGACAGATATACCCGGCGACAAGACGTCTCGTCCCGGAAAATGGGGGCGAGGACGTCCTGGTCCGATATTTCCCGTTTATTATTGGAAAGAACCGGGAAATATCGGATTTCTGCCTGAATCTGCCTCAGATCAGCCGGATCCACGCGAAAATTGAAGAAGATAAGGACGGATATATGATCACGGATCTCAATTCAACGAATGGAACCAGTGTAAATGGGCGGTTCCTGGAGACAAATGAGAGTATTCATATAGAACCAGGGGAAATGCTCTCTTTTGCGGATCAGAGATACCGTTTTTTGTAGGATCTCCTGGGTAAAAGTTCCGTTAAAGAGAAAGTAAAAATACAAAACAGGGGTGGTGTTTTTCGGACATTTGGTCTATGATATATCCATCAATGATGAAAGGAGGGGTATTATGGCTTTTCAGATGCCAGAATATCATCAGCCCGATTTTTCAAAGGAACAGTTTATCAAGGCCCCTGACGCGAAATGGGAAATCGTGGAGATCGATGGGGTTGCCCCAGAATACTTTCACAGTACATCTATGTTCCCGGAATATTTTAAGATCCAGGGCAAGTGGGTGTTAGCGGAAGAGAGCCGCATGGATTCCAGCGTTGTGATCTGCCCGGATGGACATTTGGAGGTAGTCGAAAACAGGAATCTCAAAAAAGGTGACAAGGTTATTCTTGGACGGAGCGAAGCCTGCGAGGAGGGAATTTATGTCCACAGTACAGGATTCCAGACAGAAGCGGACGCGCTTGCGGATAAATTTGTGTTCCGCCAGGGACGAAGCAGGGAGACCTCCTATGCGAGAGACTATGACCGCCTGATGGACCTTCTTCGCTATGAAAAAGAACATGGGAAGATTGTCTGGGTCATGGGACCGGCGTTTTCCTTCGACTATGACGCGAGAAACGCAATGCAGTCCCTGATCGATAACGGATATGCCCACGGTCTGATGGCAGGAAACGCGCTCGCGACCCACGACCTGGAGGGCGCGCTGTTGCATACGGCACTAGGACAGGATATCTACACGCAGGTATCCCAGCCGAATGGCCATTACAACCACCTGGATGTGTTAAATAAGGTCCGCAGAAGCGGTTCCATTCCGAAATTTATCGAGGATAATCACATTGACAATGGTATTATCTATGGATGCGTGAAGAATCATGTTCCGTTTGTTCTGACCGGTTCGATCCGCGATGACGGTCCAATGCCGGAAGTCATCGGAGACGCGTATAAAGGACAGAGCGCCATGCGCGATATGGTGCGGGATGCCACCTGTGTGATCTGCTTAGCTACAATGCTTCACACGATTGCCACGGGCAATATGACTCCGTCATTCCGCGTTATGAAGGACGGAACGATCCGCCCGGTATATCTCTATACTGTTGATGCGGACGAGTTTGTGGTAAACAAGCTGATGGACCGCGGAAGCCTCTCTGCAACGACTATCGTGACGAATGTCCAGGACTTTATCACGATCATCGCAAAAGGACTTGGGGTCATGAAATAACAGAGTAGAAAGGATGAGACCCATGGGAAGCCGATATGGAAAGAAGGCTTATGTAAATGGACTTCTGATTGCTCTGAATGTGCTGTTTTTCCTGTATCTGGAGATCACCGATTCCTCGGAGGACGCGTATTTCATGTATACAAAGGGCGCGATGTTTGCACCTGCAGTCCTGGAGGACGGTGAGTATTACCGGCTTTTGACAGCGATGTTTATGCATTTTGGAATCCGGCATATTATGAACAATATGCTGGTCCTGTTTGTGATTGGGGACAACCTGGAACGGGCACTGGGACATGTGAAGTACCTGATATTTTACCTGCTCTGCGGAATTGGCTCGAACTGGGTGTCTATGATGGCGCATACAGCTGATACAATGACAGTATCAGCCGGGGCATCCGGCGCAATTTTTGGAGTGGTCGGCGGCCTGCTTTATGTGGTCACGGCCAACAGAGGGCAGTTGGAAGATCTGAATACAAGACAACTTGTGATCATGATCTTTTTCTCCCTGTATTTAGGATATACAAGCACCGGTGTGGACAATATCGCACACCTGTCTGGCCTTGTAATAGGCTTTGTGCTTGCTATAATTTTATATCATAGGCCTGCCAGAGACCGGTGGGCGGACGGAGGTATCAAAAGATGAAAGACTGTAACTGTATTTTCTGTAAGATCGCGAATGGTGAGATTCCTTCCTCAACTGTATATGAGGATGAAGATTTCCGTGTAATTCTGGACCTTGGTCCGGCTGCGAAAGGTCACGCCCTGATCCTTCCGAAAGAACACTTTAAGGACGTTACCGAGCTGGATCCGAAGATTGCTGCAAAAGTACTTCCGTTAGGAGCGAAACTCGGAACCGCAATGAAGAAATCCCTGGGCTGCGCAGGCTTCAACCTGGTACAGAATAACGGTGAAGCAGCAGGACAGACGGTATTCCATTTCCATGTACATGTGATCCCGCGCTATGAGGGCGGTCCGGTGATCGCTGGATGGGAACCGGGAGTTTCCCATAGTTAAAGATACCACACCCAATATCACAAACTCACGCTTAAACAATATTCCTTAGTCAACCACATACAATAGCAAATACAAAAAAGCTGGAAGCAGACTTGATTTTGCTTCCAGCTTTTCTATATTATTTAGTTTTGATGCAGTCGTTCTATTATACTTGTTTTTGCGATCTTTCGATATATGATTGCCGGAATAATAACCGTTAGCGCAATCAAAAATGGATAGATAACAAACATAGGGAAAATAACAAATTTATAAGTGAAAAACCAAATGCTATTTGAAATTGCTCTTACAATGATAACCGATACCAGAGAACCAAATACGATTGACGCAACAACTGTTCCCGCAGCATAGTATAAGCCCTCAAATGATAGCATTTTCTTTAGCTGCTTTCCTGTCATACCAATACTTTGAAGCATAGCAAGTTCTTTTCTGCGTGTAATAATACTGGTAAGAACAGAGTTTACAAAATTTGTAACCCCTATTAAGCCAATGATAATGCTTAACGCTCCCCCTATGGTAATAATCAGAGAAGTTAAATCATTAAAGGAATTGATATATGTTTGTTTAGAGTCGTAATTCATACTCGGCTCAATATCCTCAACATAGCTGCTTAAAAATTCCTCCATATCAGCTTCCATACCGTCAACTGCATTGAATGGGAAACTCACCAAATGAGGTTGATCGCAAAGAGGTAAGAAAACCTCTGTCGGCATATAAAATTTTGCAAATCCGGTACTTCTTATCGTATCGGTGTTTTCATTGATTAGCACCTTTGCCATAACCTTGCAGTCAAAACTATTATCTATACTACTGGAAAGTCCGTCCATTTGCACATGATTAAAGTGAAGTGTATCTCCAACATGAATATTAGGGTCATCAATAATGTTTCCATTGTCATCTGCGGTCAGAGCATACAGTACATAATTCCCGGATTTTAATGCTTCCCAATCAATCGTTCCCTCTATAACATCCATTGAGTTCAGTAAAAAATCATCTGCTCCATATAATTGAACCAAAGGATTTCCCTCAGCGTCTTTGTTATAATTTGAGGTAACTCCATTCTCGACAGAAAATGCTTCTTCCAAAATCTTTGTAGTATATAACTCGCCACCCTCATCAAATGCCGGATTTTGCTTAACTGCTTCAATAAAAGAAGTGGAAAGGTCATTTTTGCTGTCGCTATTTCCAAACTTAAAATTGAAGTAATCCGCAGTAGAGATGATGAAATCCTTGTTTACAAATTTCTCTACATATTTTTCCACATCAAAGCCGCTTGCAAGTGTGAATACAGTGTTGAATAATACCAAACTCAAAGTCATAGAAATAATAACCAAAATTGTACGTTTCTTGTTCCGACCAAGATTTGATAATGCCATGCGATGAATTTTGGCTCCATGTATAGACTTTTTATTAGACGTCTTTTTGCCTTGAAATGCTGTTGCGTCATTTTCGGTATAGCGGATTGCTTCAATAGGCGATACTGAACCTGCTATTTTGGCAGGCTTATTTACGCTAATAATCACTGTAACAAGTGCAAATAAAGCAGCTCCGATAAAAATAATTGGATTAGCAGTTACTTTTACTCCTGCGTCCGAAGCATAAACTGTGCCGTTCATTAAAAATGGTACTAATGCTCGTCCAACAAAGAAACCAATTAGTAAGCCGAATGGAATACCGATAAAGGAAAGTAACATAGCCTGTTTGCTGATAAGTTTCTTTATTTGTCGTTTTGTTGTGCCTAAAGTTTTAAGCTGTCCGTAGGATTGAATATCTTGAATGACAGAGATTTGGAAAATATTATATATAATCAAATACCCTGTTATCATAATTAAAAGTATGCCAACAATCCCCGAAATCAATAAAGCTGGATTTTCTAAAAAGTTACTGCCTTGATATGCAGGACTAACACGAGCGATCACATAATTGTCATCCGATGGACTTCCGCCCATAGTATCACAAGTATAGCCCGTTTCAGCAAGAAGCTGATGTAATTTTGATTCGATAGCTCCGTTTCCATGAAACATAACATAAGCGGCGACTACGCCGGAATAGTCATTATCTTCGGGGTAGGTGTATGTTAAAAGTTCAGAATTATTGTCAACAAAGGCTTTAGAAACAATAAGTCGTCCAATATTACTTAGGCTGTCTGTTTCCCAAAATCCGCATAGTACAAAATTCTTTGAATATGAAATTCCTTTAATTTGATAGTCCAAAGTTACGGTTGCTCCGATTTCAGCAGGAATACCAAGTGCGTCCAGCGTTTTGGTATCAGCCATAATTTCATTCTCTGCTTCAGGACGGTGTCCCGTTGTTGGCTCATACCGTGCAAACTTCAAAGCAGTATCGTCCATAAACCACATATCAGCACGCCATTTTTCCAGTCCGGGATTATTGATATGATAAGACACTGCCTTTGTATAGGCAATCTGTTCAATCATCTCATTGCCTTTTATATTATCAAAAACCTCATCGCTTATATAATTCAAAACCGCTTGACCGTCGCCACCTTGTTTTCTGATATTTTGGTCGTGAACGGTATCTATCAAACCAGAGCCTAATGTAAAAATGGTTGTAAAGAGTATAGTAGTTAGAGCGATTGCAATAATTGCAATGATATTTCTACTCTTTCCTGCTTTGAAATAACGGTTGGATAATTTTTTGATAACAGGGCGATTGCTATTTCCAAATAAAATATCATTCATAGTTTTGCCCCCTTATTCTACAATTTTCCCGTCCTCAATGCGGACAATACGGTCTGCAAGCTGGGCGATCTCGCTATTGTGGGTAATCATCACAATCGTTTGATGAAATTTCTGGCTTGTTACTTTCAACAGTCCCAATACATCGTTGCTTGTTTTACTGTCAAGATTGCCCGTTGGTTCATCGGCTAATATAATGGCAGGCTTTGAGACAAGGGCGCGAGCAATCGCTACACGCTGTTGCTGACCGCCGGATAAGTTGTTCGGCATATTTTGCAGCTTATCGCCGAGTGCCAGCATTTGCACAACTTCGTCCATGAAATTTTTATCTACTGTATCGCCATCCAATTCTACGGGCAAAACAATGTTTTCATATACATTGAGAACGGGAACAAGGTTATAGTTCTGGAAAATAAAACCGATATTGCGTCTGCGGAAAATCGTAAGCTGTTCATCGTTCAGCCCTGACAAATCTTTTCCTTTGACCTTTACATTACCGGAAGTGGGAACATCCAAGCCCCCCATCATATTGAGCAATGTGGATTTTCCGCTGCCGGAAGTTCCCACAATGGCAACAAATTCTCCCTGTTCGACAGTGAGAGTTACACCATCCAGAGCTTTTGTGATATTCGGCTCGGTGCCATAGTATTTTTTCAAGTTTTTTGTTTCTAAAATGCTCATAGAGAACACCATCCTTTCTTGTGATGGCTTCATTATAAAGGGCAATCCTCACAGAAATGTCACAGCCGACATAATAAATTGCCCTGAAATGTCACAATCCTGTGACATTTCAAAAAAAACAGGTTATTCATGGGGAAGAAAAACGGAGAATGTTGAGCCTGTTCCTACTTGAGAAGTTACTTGTATATAACCGTTCTGCAAGCTAATAATTTCCCTTGCGAGATACAGCCCAATGCCGATTCCCTCTATATCGTGGACATTTTCTTCCCGATAAAAGCGCCTAAAAATTGCTCCCTGTTGGTTTTCGGGAATACCTTTGCCGGTATCAGTGATGCTGACTTTCAGGTGCATTTCCCAGCTTTCAACGCAAACACGGATAGAACCGTACTCCGGCGTGTACTTAACTGCATTATCCAATATGTTAAATAGGGCTTCTGCCGTCCATTTGCGGTCATGGGAAACAACCAATGTTTCCGGGCAGTTTACTTCAACTTGTATGTGCTTCCTTTCAGCGTTCAGAAAGATACCACCCAGAGCCATAGCAAGAGTATCATAAATGGGCTGCTGTTTCTTTTCAAGTGAGATAACACCCGTTTCAAGCCGGGATGTTTTTATCATAGCCTGCATTAAGAAATCCAGTTTATCAAGCTGTGTGCCACTGGCACGCAGAAATTCCCGCTGTTTATCCGATGGCACTTCTTGTTCTAATAAGGTGGCATTTACCATTTTTAAGTTTGCTATCGGTGTCTTTACCTGATGAGAAATATCGGAAATCAATTCCTGTAAGTCAGCTCGTTCACTGGCAACGCTGTTTTTGCTTTCCTGCATAACCTCATAAAGACGCACCAGCCGATGATTGATTTTATAAAATAGGTTTTCTTCTTCGGCAACCTGTGATATATCTATTTTTCCATTCATCATTTCGTCTAAGGTGCAGCAAAGTATTTCAGAAAACAAAGTCAGCTTTCGCCGTATCAGTATCACAAAAACAGTAACACAAAGCAGAAAAAGCAGACAGAACGCCATGCTACAAAATACCACAGACAGTTCTTTTGTCAGGATATATAGAACCGAAAACATGACCACGGATAAAAGTAAAATGGTAGTTGCCAGTATTATGCAGACTTTATTTAAGGAGAGTTTTTTTGAAATCATTTTTGCGCTCCTCCAATCCACATATAGCCCATACCGTAAACGGTTTTGATGTAGGAATGCTGGTTCGTTTCAATTTTACTGCGGATGCGGCTGATCGTTGTGGTAAGTGCGTGTTCATCCACATAATTTTCATCTGCATCCCACAGCTTTTCAAGCAATACCTGCCGGGTCAGGACAGTTTGAGAATTTCTTGTCAGCACTTTTAGTAAACGATATTCCAATGATGTAAGGGTAATCGGCTGTCCTGCAAGACACGCTGATAATTCGGAAAAATTGATATACAAATTCCCATCATCGTAGAAATCTCCGCCGGATTGTGCTGAAATGCGGTTCAGTAAAGCAGATACTTTCTTTTGGAACACGCTGATAGGAAAGGGCTTTGTTACATAATCATCTGCGCCCAATTCAAATCCTTTCAGCATATCGCTTTCCATATCATTTGCGGTTAGAAAAATCACGGCGGTATCGGGACGGCGTTCTTTTACCTCGCGGCATATATCAAACCCGTTCCCATCCGGCAGATTGACATCCAAAACGATTAAATCATAGTCCTGTTTTTCAAGAAATCTTATGGCAACAGCCTTTGACATAGCCCCATCCACGGAATATCCGACAGCCGACAGATTATAGCTTAATGTCTTATTCAAAAGCTGGTCATCTTCAACAACCAGTATTCGCATAGTATCACATCCTTTTTCTTTTTATAGTATCAACAAAATGTCACAGAAACCTCACAACGAGAAAAAAATTTAGTATTCAGTCAGTTCCACAATTACATTACTCTGCTGATACAGCCAGTCCGTAAATTCTTTCGGGCTGGCTGTTCCTGTTTTTACAGCCTTTTTTCTCTGCAATGCTTCTTTCTTAAAGTCGGAAAAGGCAGCCTGTATTTTTTCCAGACGGTCATCCGGAAAGCCTGCGGTATTTTTTACCCGGTTTATTTTGTTGCGCCAGTTCTGGCATTCATTTTTATAAAGCAGGTCATAGTTATTTTCTCTTGCCCTCTCGTCAAATTCCCGCTTGTTTTGAAGCGCCTGTGTTTTTCGGCACTTATCGCTGCACAACTCATACCGCTGGCTCTTTGCCAGAAAATATTTCCCACAGACCTTGCACTGCCGGAAGCAAAGCCCCCAGTCATTCAGCCTGTTCAGATAATAGGTAATCAACGGGTAGAGGGACGCATAGGCAGACACACATTCTTCTGTGCGCCGGTTGTCCGGGAACCAGAGGTCAAGCCGGGTATCTTCTGACGGTGCGCCTTTGAAATAAAGGCTGCCAGCTTGAAAATATTTCGGTTTTCCTGTCTCCCTGTCAAAGCTCATGGCTTCGTTTTGGAATACCCCGGTCAGTCTGCTCATTTTATCCATGAAGCGGTCACAGGCAGCGTTACGGTCACGGGGTTCTCTGGCAAGCAGATAGCTGTTCCAAATACGGAACGCCACATACATTTTCAGAGGGTCATTGCTAAGATATTTTCCCCAGAGAAATTCGCTTGCCGCCTGCTCCAGCTCCGGCTGTTTCCATCTGTTGGAGTGTAGGGCTTGCCGCAGCGGAGAAAGCCCGTATAAGTTCCAATCTCTGTCCGTGTCGCACTCAAAGTTTATCAAAAAAGTCCCCAGCGGGCGTGTCATATCACAAAGCACCTCTGCGTTTTGGCTCCCGTTCAGACGGAAGCGGATCTGCTGTTCTTCCCCAATCAAAATCCGTTCTTTCATTTTCTTCCTGTCCAGCGTCAGGACAAACAAAATCCTCTCAAAACATGGCTCATGCCGTATAAACTGATTCTCCATCCCTATCCCCTGCCTTTGATTATGGTAATTATATAATTTAGTTATATCCGTTACACTCATGGTATCGCAGAAGCATTGTTTTGTCAAGAATAGTCCGCTATGATGATTGCAGTTGGTAATTTCGTGCCACAAAGTACCTTGACAAGTGAATGACCGTCCAAAAGGGATATGACCAGCAGGAGAAGTGACGCATCCGGCGCACCAATGCAGGGAAACACCGCAGGAATGGGGCAGGAAAACGGCTTTTGGGGAGAACGGCAACAGGAAGCATTTTAACCTATTTGATTTATGGGAGGAACAGAATGAACGATAAAAAGAGATTGAACAGCTACGAGGATTTACCGCTGGTTCTGGATGTGGCGGACATCCAGCGGATTATGGGAATTTCAAGAGCGAGCGCCTATGAGCTGGTACACACCCCCGGCTTTCCAGCGTTCCGCAGGGGCAGGCTTATCAAGGTCAGCAAGATTGCTTTCTTTGAATGGATGGCAAAAGGCTCCGAAACCGTACCGGGAAGTGACAAATAAGCGTGAGGTATCATTCCCTGACTGCAATACTGCTGCACTTTCCAAAGGGGCATACAGAGGGAAAAAACCTTAAAAATGATACCGAGACGCTACACCAAAACAGCCTATCTGCGTACATCAGATAGAAACGGAGAAAGGAGCCGGTTATGGCAAGAATGAGTAACAAGCGGCGGTTGGAATGGTCTTTCTTCTTAAATGACCGCAGCCGTATCACTTACAATGAACTGTGCCGGAAATGCCAGCACGAATGTAAACAGAGCTTCCGGGCGGTTGTGGTTGACTGCCCGAAGTATCTTTCCAAGCGTTCCAAGAAAAAGGACAAGACTGCCGGAAACGGCAAAATCCCTTAGGAACTAAGGGCGCACTTCTATACATAGTCTAAAGACCATGTATCGTGCGTCCTGCGGAGCTTACCTCTGCCGCTGATAAAATCAGCAATCCGAGGTCTGCGTTCGCTTCGCTCCGACAAGGTGGCTACACCCCCTTGCGCCGCTAAAGCGGCTATCCCCTGTGTACTCGCCGCAAAGAGAAATCCGCTCTGCGGTTTTCCCTTTTCATCGGGTTTTATAGAAGCACTGACACACGGACTGTCTGCGGATGGTCTTTCTTTATCTTATCAGCAAAGGATGTGAGAACATGGAAAAATCTTTGGAACAGTTGAAGCAGGAATATGAAAAAACCACTGTCCTGCTGGAACAGGAAAAACGGAAAATGCAGCGTTTGAAAAACCGGCAGGCGTATCTGGAAAGCGGTTCCCGGAAACAGAGGACGCACCGGCTGATTACCCGTGGGGCAGCTATTGAGAGCATTGCACCACAGACAAAGGAGCTATCCGAAGCGGAATTTTATTCCCTCATGGAAAGCATTTTGAATCTGCCGCAGGCGGAGCATTTCATCCGGTCTGCCACAGAGAACCACGCCCGTATTTCCGGGCAGGAGAAAGGCGGTGACTAAGGATAGCACTTTATCATTTTTCAATCGCACAGATCAAGCGCAGCGCCGGTCAGAGCGCCATTGCCAGCGCAGCCTATCGAGCCGGGGAGCGTCTTTACAGCAGCTACTATGGAGAAGTCAGCGACTACACCAAAAAGGGCGGCGTGATCGCTTCGGAAATCATGCTGCCGCCCCATGCGCCGGAAATATATCTTGACCGGGCGACCCTCTGGAATGCTGTGGAGAACTGCGAGAAACATCCAAAAGCACAGCTTGCCTATTCCTTTGATATTGCCATGCAGAATGAATTGACGCTGGAAGAAAACATGGAGCTGGCGAGGAAGTTCGTACAGGAGCAGTTTGTGACAAAAGGCATGATTGCCGACCTTGCTTTTCACAGCCCGGAGAAAGAGGACGGCGGCATCCCTAACCCGCATTTTCATGTGATGACAACCATGCGCCCTTTGAACCCGGATGGCACATGGGGACAAAAACAGCGTCGGGAATATCTTCTTGATGAAGATGGAAACCGAATCCGGGATAAAAACGGCGATTATATGTTTAACGCTGTCCATACAACAGACTGGCATGAGCCGGAAACGCTGGAACACTGGCGGGAGCAGTGGGCGGCTGCCGTTAATACAAAATTTGAGGAAAAAGGGCTGGATGTGCGTATCGACCACCGTTCCTATGTGCGGCAGGGGCTTGACCTGATACCTACTGTCCACGAGGGAGCTAATGTCCGGCAGATGGAAGCAAAGGGCATCCGCACCGAGAAAGGGGAACTGAACCGCTGGATTAAAGCCACCAACCGGCTCATGCAGGATGTGAGGAAGAAGATCAAAGCCCTGTTTGTCTGGATGGCAGAGGTAAAAGAAGAACTTTCCAAACCGCAGACACCGAGCCTTGCCGACCTGTTGATCGCTTATTACAACCAGCGCAACGCAGGGGCATGGAGCAATAAAGCCAGAACCGGAAACTTAAAGCAGTTTGCCGAAGCCGTCAATTATCTGACGGAAAACAAGCTGCTCACATTAGAGGATTTGCAGGAGCGTCTTTCCTCTGTCAACGAAGAATTTGAAGCGTTAAGCGACTCCATGAAAAAGAAATCTGCCCGGATAAAGGAATTGCAGGAATTGATACGGGAGGGCGAGAATTACCAGCGGCTAAAACCTGTTCATACGGAATTGAACAATATCAAGTTTAAGAAACAGAGGGAGAAATTTGAAACATCCCACGATGCGGAGTTACGGCTGTTTTATGCCGCCCGCCGTATTTTGAAAGAAAAACTGGACGGAAAACCCATTGCCCTGAAAGCATGGAAACAGGAATACGCACAGTTAAAAACAGAGTATGCCGAACTGTCTCCGCAGCACAAGCCACTCCGGGAGGAAGTCATACGGCTACGGCAGGTGCAGAACGCCGTAGATACCGCACTGCGCCGGAGGGAGCAGCCACAGGCAGTACAGAGAAAGAAACATGAGATGGAGCTATGATATAATCGGCAGCTTTACCGCTACCAGTATTTTTATGGAGGGAGCATTTGAATGTATTTGAAGCGGTGAAACAGTCTGTTACCACTCGGCAGGCTGCTTCATTCTATGGAATCCGGGTGGGGAGAAACGGCATGGTCTGCTGTCCATTCCACAATGACCGCACGCCCAGCATGAAAGTGGACAGCCGCTTTTACTGCTTCGGCTGCGGGGCTTCCGGGGATGTGATCGACTTTGCCGCTTTGCTGCATGGATTGGGGAAACGGGAAGCTGCGGTCAGGCTTGCGGAGGACTTCGGCGTTTCCTATGAGAAATCCGGCAATGCGCCGCCAGATAGGAAGCGTCACAACAGGTCACAGCCCCGACAAAAATCAGCGGAGCAGAGATTTCAGGAAACGGAACGGTATTGTTTCCGGGTGCTATGCGATTATCTGCGCCTGCTGGAGCATTGGAAAACAGCACACGCCCCACAGCCGCAGGATGCCATCTGGCATCCTCTTTTTGTGGAAGCGTTGCAGAGGATAAGCTACACAGAATACCTTTTGGATATTTTGTTATACGGAGAAATAGAAGAAAAAGCGGCATTGATCGCCGCACAGGGAAAGGAGGTGTTGCGGCTTGAACAGCGAATTTCAGAGCTTGCCGCCGGAAACGCAGGAAGCGGTCAAAAGGACGATGGACACAATGGAACCGGCGCAGACACCGGCAGAAATCCGGGAAACATTAGAGGGGACGCAGAAAGGCGGCGTGAAGAACAGCATCCGAAACTGCCTGACGGTGTTCCAGCGTGACCCTCTGTTTCGCGGGGCGCTGCGCCTGAACCTTTTGACGGAGCAGATTGACATTGTGAAGCCGCTGGGCTGGGAGCGCACCAGTACCACGCTGACCGACATGGACATGAACTACCTGCTTTTGTATCTGGAAGAAAATTACGGGCTTACCAGCGAGAAAAAGGTGCAGAGCGCCATCAAGATTGTTGCCAATGAAAACCGCTACCATCCAGTCAGGGATTACCTGAACAGCCTGCAATGGGACGGCACAGAGCGCATCCGTTACGCCCTGCATCACTTTCTGGGAGCCGATACGGACGAATACACCTATGAAGCCTTGAAACTGTTCCTGATGGGAGCCATCCGGCGGGTATTCAGACCGGGGAGCAAGTTTGAGGTCATGCTCTGTCTGGTTGGTGGTCAGGGAGCCGGGAAATCTACCTTTTTCCGGCTGCTGGCAGGCAGGGACGAATGGTTTTCAGACGATTTGAAAAAGCTGGACGATGAAAATGTGTACCGCAAGCTGCAAGGGCATTGGATTATCGAGATGTCGGAGATGATTGCCACAGCCAACGCCAAGAGTATTGAGGAAATCAAGTCATTCTTAAGCCGCCAGAAAGAAACCTACAAAGTGCCGTATGAGACACATCCGGCAGACCGGCTGCGGCAATGTGTATTTGGAGGGACGACCAACCGGCAGGACTTTTTGCCCCGTGACCGCACCGGCAACCGGCGCTTTCTCCCCGTGACGGTGTACCCGGAACGGGCGGAGGTTCACATACTGGACGATGAAGCGGCGGCGAGGGCGTATATCGAACAGATGTGGGCGGAAGCCATGACGGTTTATCGCAGTGGGAAGTATAAGCTGTCATTCAGCATGGAAATGAACCGATACCTGAACGCCCACCAGCAGGACTTTATGCAGGAAGACACACAGGCCGGCATGATCTACGCCTATTTGGAGGACTACACCGGCGACAGGGTATGTTCCAAGCAGCTTTATGAGGAAGCGCTGGGGAACTTAAATTCCCCGGCAGACTGGGAGACACGGGCAATCTGCGAGATTATGAATACCGGCATTGCGGGCGGCATCATACAGGGCTGGGTAGCCTACAAAAGCCCGAAGCGGTATAAGAAATACGGTTCTCAAAAAGGCTGGGAGCGTGTCAACCAAGCTCCGCCGGAGGGGGACGGTTTTCAGGAAATCACGGAAGAAGAAGCCCGGCAAATGGAACTTCCATTCTGAAAAGCCACCGGTTGACAGTTTGGTTGACGCTTTGGTTGACAGCCGGTTGACGGGGAAAAGCCTGATATTTGGGGCATTTCTCTCCTTTGTCAACCATGTCAACCAAGAAATCAAAGAAAAAGTAAAAAGTAATAATAGAGCGCCTATGGATTGTTTTCAAAGTCTTTTCTGCCGGTTGACACGGTTTGGTTGACACGGAGACAGTCTGCGGCTGTACACCTGTCTGACATTCCCTTGTCGGGCATATTTCATTTATGGAGGTAACTGCCTATGGCAAAAAGCAAAAACGAGAGCAATAACAAAAACAGCGGCACCCTGCTTACCGAAAAAGACGGCACCCAGTATTTTGTCATGGGGAAAGTCCGTATCAAGGTATCGGAGCATTTCGCACAGGATGGGAAGCCGCTTGACAGCCTGCTGGAAGATGTGATCCAGCACGCTGCCGCCGCTTCCTGAAAAAATACGGAATAACGACTGTCAATCAGCCCACGCTTATGATATACTTGTACCAGCGAGTATTGTATAAGCGTGGGTTGTTTCTTTTAGAAGGAGGATTTTTAACCGTGAAACAACCATACAATACAACGATTTATAACACTGCACTATATTTGAGATTGAGCCGTGACGATGAATTACAGGGGGAAAGCGGCAGTATCCAGACCCAGCGCATGATGCTTAGACAGTATGCCGCAGAGCATGGGCTGACCGTTGTAGACGAGTACATTGACGACGGATGGAGTGGGACAAATTTCGAGCGTCCAAGTTTCCAAAGGATGATTGATGACATCGAAGACGGGAAAATCAACTGCGTTGTCACAAAGGACTTATCCCGTCTGGGAAGAAACTATATCCTGACCGGTCAGTACACGGAAATCTATTTCCCCAGCAAGGGAGTACGCTACATTGCCATCAATGACAATGTGGACACCATCAACGGAGAAAGCGAGCTTGCACCGTTCTTAAACATCCTGAATGAAATGCACGCCCGACAGACCAGCAAAAAGGTCAAGGCTGCCATGCACACAAGATTTGCCAATGGCGCACACTATGGAGCCTATGCACCGCTGGGCTATGTAAAAGACCCGGACAAAAAAGGTCATCTTCTGATCGACCCGGAAACACGCTGGATTGTAGAGAAGATTTTTGACCTTGCTGTACACGGGCGTGGAGCCGCCAGCATTACACGGATTCTGGTGGAGGAAAAAGTACCTACCCCCGGCTGGCTGAACTATGAAAGATACGGGACTTTCGCCAATATCTACGCCGGTGCGCCCGCAGAAAAAGCCTATGCGTGGACGATTGCACAGGTCAAGAGCATTTTGAAAGAGGAAACCTACATCGGTCACAGCGTTCACAACAAGCAGAGCAACATTTCATTCAAGAACAAGAAAAAGGTGCGGAAGCCGCAGGAAGAATGGTATCGTGTGGAAAATACCCACGAAGCCATCATTTCCGAAGAAGTGTTCCAAAAAGTTCAAGAGCTGATTGCAAGCAGACGCAGGAAACGCAGAAACGGTACGACACAGATTTTCGCAGGATTGATAAAATGTGCAGACTGCGGATGGTCTTTAGCCTATGGGGAAAACAAGCAGAACAAAAACCCATACGGGTACTACCATTGCAGCAAGAACGGACAGGGATTACGCCAGTGTTCCATGCACTATATCCGCTATGATGTACTGTATGCCTATGTGCTTGCAAGACTGCAATACTGGTCTATGCTGGCACAGAAAGATGAGGACAAGCTGCTGAAACGGCTGCTCAATGTCAGCGACAGGGAAAGGAACTCTGCGAAGAAAAAGCAGGCTGCGGAGCTGAAAAAGGCAGAGAAGCGTAAAGCCGAGGTTGACGGGCTGTTTGCTAAAATGTATGAGGACTGGTCTGCCGGACGCATAACCGAGTATAACTTCAATATGCTGTCCGAGAAGTACCAGAACGAGCAAAAGGAGCTTGAAACAAAAATAAGACAGCTTCACGAAATGATGGAAGCCGCCGTACAGACCGCAGCGGATGCTGAAAAGTGGATTGCCCTAATGAAACAGTATGTCAACCCTGTGGAGCTGACCGCCGAACTTCTGAACACTCTAATTGAAAAAATAACCGTCCACGAAGCTGTCAAGGGCGAGGATGGAAGCCGTGAGCAGGAAGTAGAAATCTACTACCGCTTCATCGGCAAAATCGACTGACCTTTCTTTTTTTACCCAACAATATCTTTAATTAAGGGAAACGGGAAAAGAAGATCCGGAGGTTCTTGCTGAGACAGCAGAAAAGATTAAAGATGCACTGTAATCAGAGAGATTTTTAAAGGAGAATTTATGCCGCAGGACAAAGATGAACTGCTGCAAGTACTGATTACGAAATATGCTCAAATGTATATGAAGCTGGCTTATGCGATCGGAGTGCCATATGATGATGTGGAAGACATTGTCATGGAAGCATTCTGGTCGTTCTACCGGGCGGATTATGGCGGGAAGCTAGAGAGTGAAAAAGCTATAAAAGTGATGCTGGCGCGTATTGTCGAGAATAAATGTATCGACTATTTTAGAAAAGAGAAGCGAAGCATCAAGCCGAATGAGGACGAAGATGTGAGTGAACTGGAGTATGTCGCAGATCTTTCCACATACGATCCGCTGCAATCCGTAATTAGCAGAGAAAGCTGCGGTCAGATCTTCGAGGTCCTGGATGGTTTAAGGGAATCGTGGAAGGATGTCACGGTGATGTATTTCATCCAGGGATTTACGACTGAAGAAATTTGTGAGCGTCTTGAAATCACGAACGACATGTGTCGTTCGCGAATTTCAAGAGCAAGAAAATACTTAAGAGAAAACCTGAAAAGTCGTATGGACCGCGGTCATTTGTGATCAGCACAATCGTTGATCAATTTCATGATCGTATCAATTGCATTATTTAAATGGCTCTTTTCCATACTATCAATGAATGTCCGGCGGTTCTCGTAGGTATCGTGAATCGCGTCAAAAAGAGTGGCGTCAGTCACTTTCTCCTCTTCCAGAACCGTGGAATACCCCTGTTTTGCAAAAGAATTGGCATTCAGGATCTGATCTCCACGGCTGGCCGCTGCGGAGAGCGGAATCAGGACATTCGGCTTCCTGAGTGCAAGAATTTCACAGATGGAATTTGCACCTGCCCTGGAGACAATCAGATCAGCTGCCGCAAATAAGTGCTTCAGCGGACTGTCAACATATTCATACTGAACGTAACCGGGAGTTCCAATCAGGGACTCATCCAGGTTCCCTTTTCCACAGATATGGATCACCTGGAATTGTTCTAAGAGCTTTGGAAGAATACTGCGGACCGCGCCGTTTACTTTTACGGAGCCCAGACTTCCACCGATTACAAGAATAATCGGTTTTGCCGCAGAGAGGTTTGTGTACTGCAGACCGGCAAGACGGTCACCTTGAAGGAGTTCTGCACGGATCGGGGATCCTGTGAGGACTGCCTTTCCTTCCGGAAGATACTTTAAGGTCTCCGGGAAGTTGCAGCATACCCATTTTGCAGACGGAATGCAGAGTTTATTTGCCAGACCTGGAGTCATATCGGACTCGTGGATGATCGTCGGAATGTGGTAATGCTTTGCAGCGAGGACAACAGGAACCGCAACAAAGCCGCCCTTAGAGAAGAGAACATCCGGTTTGTATTTTTTCATCAACTTTAAGGCCTCTGCGTAACCTTTTAATACGCGGAATGGGTCGGTAAAGTTCTTTAAATCGAAATATCGGCGCAGTTTTCCGGAAGAGATTCCGTCGTAAGGAATACCTGCGTTTTCAATCAGTTTGCGTTCCATACCATTGTAGGAACCAATGTATCGAATATCATATCCGGCTGCCTTGAGAGACGGAATCAGGGCAAGGTTCGGAGTAACGTGACCGGCTGTACCACCGCCGGTGAGAAGAATGGTTTTCATAAAAATTGCCTCCATGGAGCAAGAATTTCACAGCTGCTGACTATTTAATAGTAACGGCTGAAAGAGAAATGTCAACCCCTAATAGATACAAAGGAAGAAGCGAGGTGCTGAATCATGGCAGACACGGAGAATCGTGAGGATCAGAAAATAAGCGAATGTCTTCGGGAAGCGTTTGGCTATTCGGATGATCAGCTGTTAAAACAGTTGGATCAGGCAAACGAGACTTTCAAAGATGTAAACTTCACTGGCGCCGAAGATCGACTCATGAAACGTTTCCTGGCACGAAAAGCCGAACTTGAAAAGGAAACCGTCTCCCAGACACCGACTCTGGTTCCACAGAACGAATCAGCCAACATTCAAATTGCAGAAGAGCTTCCAAAGAAGACGGTAACAGTAATCTCTGAAGCGGAAGAGAAAAAGAAGAATGAGAAGAAAGTGATACGATTCGGAAAGAAGAAGGTCCTTGCTACTGCGGCGTTGGTGGCAGTGATTGCAGGGATGCTTGGGGGGACGGCGATTGGGAAGAAGAGTTATTTCTTTAGACAAACGGGTAAGCCTACAAAAATTTTCTTGGATAATGACAAGAATAATTTCAATGAATCGCAATTAGAAAAAGTATATGATGCGGTAAAAAAACAATTGGATATCCCTTTTTTGAAATTTGGTTATTGTCCAGAGGAAATGATGTATGATTCATTTGAAACATACAAGGATGGAATTGATATTCAGTTTTTATATCGAGATAATGTAATTTACCTTGTTCAACGAAAAAAGGAAACAAATTCATCGACGGGGGCAGGATCTGACAGGTTAGTGTCTCAAGAGGTTACAAATAAATGGATGAATAGGAAAATAGAATATTCGGTAAATAATTTAGAAAATGGGGAACAGGAATGTGAGGCGATGATTACTTTTAATAATAATTACTATTATATTCATGGCTGCATATCTGAAACTGAATTTAAAGAAATTCTAGAATATTTATATTTTTATTAAAAAGTGGTCACATTTCTCTTTAATTTACGTTTATATATATAAAACAAATAAAGGAGAGATGGATTTATGAAAGCTTTAAAAAGAACACTTTGCAGTATTTTAATTTGTATGCTTATGATGACAAATATGGCATACGCAATGCCTGCAATATCAGAAAACAGCGTAGATGATGATTTGAGAGAAAGTGTATTGTTAACGGATAACGAAAAAACGTCGAGTGATAGTACCAATAATAGTATGCGTGGCATTATGTTGTCAGCTGGTTTAATTGAAATAACTAATCAAGAAGACGGAACATTGCATATTTCAGTAGATACATATGCGCATAAAATTGTAGATAGCATATATCAGACTGTTTTTTTAGAAGTTTGGGATGAAAAAAAGGAAAATTGGGTGCAAGTTGACCACTGGGATTTTGAAAAAAGTAAAGATGAAGATCCTGAGTTAACCTCTTATCATGTGGGATTTACAGTGACAGGATGTGAACTTAATCGTTATTATCGTGCTCGTGCAATGCATCTTGTTGAGTGGGGCGACGAGGCGGAAGCTAAAGTTACCCAGACAAACGGTGTCCTTCTCACCGACCATGCAGTTTAACCTTTAATACTTTAGTATATTATTCCGGCCGGATAATATAGACACAAACTGATAAAGGGAGATGGTTGATGGGAAGACACCGTAGATAAAACCGGTCGAGGCCGGTGAGAATAATGATTCGACAATTTATGAACTGAATAAAAGAAATAGCCCCGCGCACAACAAACCTCTTGCGGGGCTATTTTTACGTCTGGAAATGACTCACTTTTGATGTTTAAGCCTGCTGCTCCTTATACTGCTTTAAAGCTCTTGCAAGCTGGTCTGGACATGAGGTTGGGCGGCCGTTGCAGCTTACGCCTTCGACTCTCTTGATGACATCGTCGATATCCATGCCTTCAACGAGAAGGCCGATACCTTTTAAGTTTCCATTGCAGCCGCCAACGAAGCTTACATTTTTGAGTTTGTTGTTCTCTACATCAAAATGGATTTCTCTGGAGCAGGTGCCCTGTGTCTTGTATACCATATAAAAACCTCCGTTTGTAAAAAATATGACCTTGCGGCCAGTTTGAAAGTATCCTTATTATACTCACAGCAGAGAATCATTGTCAAGAGAAGCGCGGAAAGAGCTGAGGATAGGCGATAAAGCAAGATTTCCAGACGGAAAAAATAAGTTTACAGGTTACAGACGAAGCAAATATCGGAATTATTAAAAACGGGCCAGCTTAGTTCGAGGTGAGTAGAAGAGCGAGCGAACTTAGTGACTTGGTCATTCTGGAGATCGACGGATGAGTTGAGGATTTTATCGGCGGATGAGCTAAGGATTTTATTTGACCTTCCGCTCTGTATCCCGTATAATGAGAACGATAAAGACGGTAAGAACGCGTCTAAAACTCAGACAGAATCTATGTTTAAGAGCAGCAGATGAACTGCTGCTTTCGGGATCAGACTAAAATCATATGATACAACACGGAGGAATTCAAATGCTTGGTATTATCGGAGCAATGGAAGTGGAAGTCGAGAAGCTTCGCGCGAAAATGACAGAGACAGAGATGAAGACAGTGGCAGGAATGAATTTCTGCAGGGGAAAACTGGAGGGAAAGGACGTTGTCATCGTTCGTTCCGGTATCGGTAAGGTAAACGCCGGTATCTGCAGCCAGATCCTTGTGGATCTTTATCAGGTGGATGGAATCGTAAATACAGGAATCGCAGGTTCCTTAAGAAATGAGATCAATATCGGTGACCTCGTTCTCTCTACTGTTGCAGTACAGCACGATGTGGACGCAGGCGGATTCGGATATCCGGCAGGTGAGATTCCCCAGCTTGGCGTGAAGGAATTCCCGGCGGATGAGCGACTTTTAGCTCTCGCGGAAGAGGCATGCAGAGAGGCAAACCCGGATATCAGCACTTTCAAGGGACGCGTTGCCAGCGGTGACCAGTTTATCGACAGCAAGGAGAAAAAGAACTGGATCCATGACACCTTCGACGCGTACTGCACAGAGATGGAAGGCGCAGCAGTCGCTCAGGCCGCATACTTAAACAAGGTTCCGTACCTGATCGTCCGTGCGATCTCCGACAAGGCAGATGACAGCGCCCATATGGATTACGGCGAGTTTGAGGCAAAGGCTGTTGAGCATTCCGTGAACCTGATGCTTGCACTTGTAAAGAGAATCTAAAAAGAGAAGACTCAAAAAGTTTTCTGGAGCAAGAAAGCTGCGAGAACTACTTTCTACGAGAATATTTTACCTCCACTATCACCTTAAAACGCGATTCCTGTCCCCATTTGACGAACGATTCTTCCGTTCTCAACCTTCTCAAAAACATTCTAGGCCGGTATAATTAGTGGCATCATCTGGAATTGATCTGGACGAAGAAAGGGGAACTGATTATGCTGGAATTTTTACAGACAGGGAGAATGCTCTATGTCCTGGCAGCGATCTGTGCGCTCGGGACACTCAGCACACTCGTAACAGGCAGCCTCTACAAAAGATTGATCAAAGAAACCGGAAACATGGCTCTCACGAAGGATAAAAATTTAAAGGCGCTGAAACAGCGCATGGAAAATGTGTTCCTTATTAACCACGGGATCCGAAATGTGAACGCGTACATAGAAAAACAGCTCTACGGATTCCGTTTCATGCACATGAGCCTTGACGGGTGGGACAATTTGTCGGTGCAGGCGATGATCCTCTGCTTTATGGCAGGCGGAGCGGCGGCGTTCGGTGCTTACTGGTATCGGTGTGACAACTATTATATTGTGCTCTACGGGGCAGCGGGCGTTTTTGGCGGATTGTTCCTCGCATTTGTGGACAACGGGATCGGTGCCGGGACAAAACGGAAACAGCTTGCGGATCATTTAGTTGATTATGTGGAAAACTCTCCGCATTTTTATAAAAGTGTGGATAACAGCGCCTACGCCGGGCAGGAGCGGAAAAAGGCGGTGGGCTCTTCCGATATCGTAGATTTTTCAGGCACCAGCGGCATTGGATATGGAAGAAACCAGGAGAATGCGAGAAAAGAAAAGCTCAACAGCCGCTTTTCTGTCCTTGGAAAAAAGAAGGACGCACAGGCTGCTAACGGGAACGGGGAAACGGACCAGGTGGAAAAAGGGAGTCTCGCCAGGACCAGGGACACCGGGAGAACGTCACGTCTGGACGGAAAAGGACCCGCGTTCCAGGAAAATGAGGACGACCAGGCCGTAAATGGGAACAGCGCAGGCAGTTCATCAAAAAAAACGGCGGGAAAGGCCGATTATAATAGAGGCACAGTTCAAAATGTCCGGGATATTGGACAGGAAAATTCAGGAACAGGCGGAAAAGTACCGACAAGTGAGACGGAGCTTGCCCAGAGTATCAATCATCTGAGCGAGAGCCTGAAGCAGATCGCCGCGAGCAGGGAGCAACCGGAGGAGATGCTGAAAGATTCGGACAGGCTGGATCTGATACGGAATTCAATCCCGCCGGCGGAGCTGGACATGCTGAAGACGCTGTTTAATACATTGCAGAGTGGCGGGGTATAAAATCAGCAAGGCAGTCCATATTTTAACAATACAAGGCAGACGGTGAAACAGAACGGCAAACAAATCGAAAAATCAGGAGCACGGCGCAGTGCTTAAAACCTGGGGGAGGAAAGCGGATGATGAGTGAAGATGTAGTGCCGATAAAATTGCTTCCGTCCATTGTCAAGGGTTTCACGAAGTGGTATAATAACGAACGGAGATTGTGAATCTCACACAAGAAAAGGAGACAGGGTTATGGGTAAAGAAATCGTATTTGATTATTCCAAGACAGCCGGATTTATCAGCGAAGAGGAAATGAAAAACATGAAGAGCACCGTTATGGGCGCGAAAGATGTCCTGACAGCAAAATCCGGTGCAGGCAATGACTATCTTGGATGGATCGACCTCCCGGTTGATTATGATAAAGAAGAGTTTGCAAGGATCAAGAAAGCGGCAGAAAAGATTCAGGGAGATTCCGATGTGCTTCTCGTGATCGGTATCGGCGGATCTTACCTCGGAGCCCGCGCTGCGATCGAGTTTTTATCCCACAGCTTCTATAATGTGCTGCCGAAGGGAAAGAGAAAAACTCCTGAGATCTATTTCGTAGGAAACAGCATCAGCAGCAAATATATCCATGATCTTCAGGATGTACTGGAAGGAAAAGATTTCTCCATTAATATTATATCTAAGTCCGGCACAACCACAGAGCCGGCGATCGCTTTCCGCGTATTCAAGGAAATGCTGATCGGCAAGTATGGCAAGGAAGAGGCCAACAAGAGAATTTATGCGACCACAGACAAGGCAAAGGGAGCTTTAAAGAATCTGGCAAACGAAGAGGGATACGAGAGCTTCGTTGTTCCGGATGACGTTGGAGGACGTTTTTCCGTGCTCACAGCCGTAGGTCTTTTACCGATCGCAGTCAGCGGAGCAGATATCGACGCCCTGATGACAGGTGCAGCGGACGCAAGAAAGGTCGCTCTTGAGACAGAGTATGAGAAGAACCCGGCACTTTTATATGCCGCGGTCCGCAACATCCTGTTAAGAAAAGGAAAACAGGTGGAGATCGTAGCAAACTACGAGCCGAGCCTTCATTATGTATCTGAGTGGTGGAAACAGCTCTTCGGTGAGAGCGAAGGAAAAGACCAGAGAGGTATTTTCCCGGCAGCCGTTGATCTCACAACAGACCTTCACTCCATGGGCCAGTTTATTCAGGACGGCGCACGTATCATGTTCGAGACCGTTCTGAACGTGGAAGAATCTCCGGCGGAGATCGTCCTTCAGAAAGAGGATGTCGACACAGATGGTATGAACTATCTGGCAGGAAAGACGGTTGATTTTGTAAACAAGAGCGCCATGAACGGAACGATCCTCGCGCACACAGACGGCAGCGTGCCGAATCTTATGGTGAAGATCCCGGCGCAGGATGCTTACAGCCTTGGCCAGCTGTTCTACTTCTTCGAGTTTGCCTGCGGCGTCAGCGGCTACATCCTTGGTGTCAACCCGTTTAACCAGCCGGGTGTTGAGAGCTACAAGAAGAACATGTTCGCCCTGCTTGGAAAACCGGGCTATGAGGAGGCAAGAGAGGCGCTTCTCAAGAGATTATAAGTTATAAGGACGAATATTTTATGCGGCTTGTGAGGCGAAGTATGCAGATGGCAGAAAGAGAAAAAACATTCGCAAAAAGTCAGCCGTAGATAGAGATGAAAATAAAAATCAGCCCGATATCCAGGTGTTCTCCAGACAGGAAATACACGATAGGATGTTGGGCTGATTTTTATCTCAGTCGAGAAGACTCCCACCATTTCAGGTGGTGAGTCATAACAAATTAGTCTCAGTGGGAGTCCAATCTCCAACTGAGATAAACGCTCCGCGAGGATGCGCAGTGATTCTGTAAAGAATATGTCAGCTTGCGCTGACCAGAATCACGCGCCAAGTCTCACGGACGTTCGACTTGAATTTGATTGTTCTCCGTCGGCAAGACACTGCCTGCGGAGATCCATCAGGTGATTACCATATTTCCCGGAAGGTTATCCTGCTTTCGTTCCGGTTTTTGCCTGCACGGTGCATGAACCGGAGCTTACTCCTCGATCACCTGAAATTCCAGATAATCAAAATCGATCGATTCAATAAAACTGTCCTTCGTAAACCGCGTCTTATCATGCAGCTGAAAGTCGCGGATATTCGAGTCGAGCCAGATTGGCTGGCTTAAGTCAAATTCATGGCAGATCTCATCCAGTGCCTGAAATACCATGGCGGTTCTTGACATGGAATAGTCGTTATTGCAGGAAACCATATCTCGCACAAGATGGTTATCTTTCCATATTTTTCCCCAGATCTGGAACATAAAAACGTCCTCCATTCGATTGCTTTCACGATCATGATTTGAAAAACAGTATAACGGATTTTTTCCAGAAAGTAAAGGCACAACATTTTGCCCAAAATGCCTTGTATCGTCAGAAAAATTGTAGTAATCTATATCTATATGGACATTTTGATGACATACTTGAACCAGAGCCAGGAGGACAAAAGATGGGACAGCCAATTACAGATTATGCTGCTTTTTTTGCCAGCGCAGGACAGGCAGTACAGGAACTGGAAGCTCTGAATACAGAAGTGGAGCAGCTCGAAGCGGACGAGAAAAAGTTAGAGAGTTCCCTTAAGGGAAAACAGCGTTCTGTTACAGAAACCATCAGTCAGACGGTGAAGCAGCGGAAAGAAGAGATCACAAAAAGCTATGACGCGGAACTCGGAAAGGCCCAGGAGCGGCTTAAAAAAGTAAAAGCGAAGCGTGAAAAAGCAAAAAACCAGGGCGTCAAGGAACGGATCGAGGAGGACACCCGGGGACTTGTGCGGGAAAATAAAGAACTGGCGGATCAGATGAAGACCTTATTTAAGGCCAATCATGTTCCGGGCTTCTGCCGGGGAAATTATTACTACGCACTTTACTTTACGAGGACATTTAAGGATTTTCTGGCACTTCTTGTGACGATCCTGATCTGTTTTCTTGCGATTCCCTGCGGCACGTATTTTCTGATCCCGGAGAGACGGACCATGTATCTCGTTGGAATTTATGTGGCGGCGATCCTTATTTTCGGCGGAATCTATGTGACGGTGGGAAATATGACCAAGGTGCGCTACATGGACGTGTTGAAAGAGGGACTTGGCATCCGTGCGAAGATCCGTGCAAATAAAAAAGAGATGAAAGTGATCGCGAAGACGATCCGCCGGGACAAGAACGAGACGATCTACAATCTCCAGAAATTCGATGACGAGATTGCCCAGCTCGATCAGGATGTGGCTGAGATCAACCGGAAAAAGAAAGAAGCGCTGACGACCTTCGATACCGTGACGCGGACGATCATCTCCGACGAGATCACGGCAAACAATAAAGAAGAGATCGGCCGGATGGAGGATGATCTTGCTTCTTTGTCGGAAAAACTCCGCAGTACGCGTACAGCGGCGAAGGAGAAATCGCTGTTTATTACGGATAACTACGAGGTATATATAGGAAAAGGCTATATGACTTCTGAGAAGCTGCAGGCGCTGGCGGATATCGTGAGAAGCGGAGCAGCGTCCAATATAAGTGACGCGATTGCTGTTTATAAGAGCCAGGAAGAGACGGCAAAGTAAAAAACGCTCAGCAAGTCCGACGAAAATACCGATTCGTATAAAAAACGAATGGAAAAGAAAAAGATAACTGTTCAGTAGGTCTGCGCACTTGCTGTGCTGACCGCAAGAGAACATAAGCTGGAAGGCAAAAATCCCATCGGCGCAGCTGATCCGGAATGGATTTTTGCTTGTAACTATAAAGGTACTGGATAGTTGGAGAAAAAGTATATTTTAAAGTGGTGCGAAAAAGACAGGAAGAACGGCATCACAGGGGAGGAAAACAAAAGATGAGAAAGCTTGGAATGAAGATTGCTGTTGCTGCCGCGGTATTCTGCATGGCAATGCCATTTGCCGCATTTGCGGGAACATGGAAATCCGACGCGAACGGAATGTGGTACCAGTTTGATGACGGTTCCTATCCGAAAGGAAGATGGACCTGGATCGATACGGACAATGATGGAATGGCAGAGAGCTTCTATTTTGATGAAAACGGCTATGCCCTGAGAAATACGACAACACCGGATGGCTATCAGGTAAACAGGATCGGTGCCTGGGTCGTTGGCGGCGAGGTAAAGCAGAAAGCCGGTGGGGAGACGAAGAACAGCAGCTCTGGAACCTCTGGAAACAGTAGCGGTGGTTCTAACAGTAACAGCAATTCGAATCATTCCAGTTATTGGAATTATGGCTATAATTATGATCCGGACTGGTATCTGAAAGCTGATTACTTGAGCGAAATAGATAAGGCAGCTTATCACTATTCTTCAAAATATTATAATTGGGATGCTTACAATCCGGATGAAATCGCAAAAGTGAGAGAACAGGTCGACCGAATCGCAGCCAACCCGTGTGATGCGACCGCATCCGCTGAGATGGTCAGTGTGGAGATTCCGGTATGGAGACTGAGAAATGGCCAGAAGGTTGCTGGAACAGCGCATGTGCAGGTGTTAAGTTCCATCGCGAATGATGTAAAGGAGATCTTTACAGAGATCTATAATGGACCGGAGAAGTTCCCGATCGAGAGCGTCGCCGGATACAACTGGAGAAGCAACGGACTTGGAAGCAACCATAGTTCAGGAACTGCCATTGATATCAATCCTGACGCAAACCCGCAGATCGATGTAGACGGTACAACAGTTCTCGTCGGAAATAAATGGGAGCCGGGCGTGAATCCGTATTCCATTGGACGTGACAGTGATGTTGTGAAGGCATTTGGAAAACATGGATGGAACTGGGGAGCCGGATTCAGCAGAGCGGATATGATGCACTTTGATTACTAAGCAAAATAGAGATTTGATGAGAGACTGGGTATTTGAGGGTACCTGGTCTCTTTTTTATGTAACAGGAAATTCCGAGGAATTCCCTGTTACATAAAAAGGCACTAACGTGCCAAAGATGCGCACTCGCGCGAAGATGCAGATTGTCGCAAGCGACCGCGCGAGGCGCGAGAATGTGCCAAGGCACATTCTTTTTTATAATGGGAGATTTTTGAGAAATTCCATATTACATAAAAATATCGTGAAAAGTAACGAGCAGAATGGAGCGGGAATAACATGTATAATCTCTGCGTATTCTGCCTATAATGTCTCATAGAAACCAGCCAGGAAACGGAGTGTTTACCATGAGATTCGGGAGGCGGAAGATCACTTATTACGATACGGAAGCGGGATTTGAGGCAGAGAAATTTGCGGCGAGACTTCTGCTTCTTTTGATGAACGAGATGCGGGCATCTGGCCGCCGCCAGGTGGTGTTTTTGTGTATCGGGACGGACCGGTCCACGGGGGACAGCCTGGGGCCGTTGATCGGTTCGCGTCTGGAGGCAGAGGAGATCGGTGGAGCGGTGGTGATCGGGACGCTGGAACATCCGGTCCATGCAGTGAACCTGGACCGGACGCTGGAACATATCGAGGAACATTATCCGGACGCGATCATCATCGCCGTGGATGCCGCCGTTGGCCGTTGGGATCATGTGGGGCTTGTGACACTGGAAAAAGGACCGCTCCGCCCGGGACTGGGCGTTCGGAAGGAGCTTGCCGCCGTGGGTGACATCTCCATTACCGGGATCGTCGGCGGGGCGGAGAGCGGGGATCCCCTGTTTTTGCAGAGCATCCGCCTGTCCATGGTCATGCGCCTGGCGGACTGCATCAGCCGCAGCATCTGTCTCGGGATGCGGATCATTGGGAGACGTGTCGAAAACTTTTCCAGTCAGGCTGCACCGTTTTGACATGTTTTGCGGGTGTATCATGCTATACTTCGGAAAGAATCCGACGAAGCACGGTTTCGTGGTTCGCGTAAATATAGAGGCGGCCGGTATCTGGACATGCCGGCCGCCTGAAGATAGAACGAGGTGACAGCATGGGAGAATTATACAATCCGTTTCCGAAACTTCCGAAAAATATCCGCCAGATCGGTGACACGGACCAGGTGGTCCGGCTGTATGTGGAGGATTATGTAAATACATATTTAAAGCGCCTGTATCCGGCGGGAAACCAGACGCTGCGGGTGGGACTTCTGCTGGGCAGCACGGAAAATTATGACGGCATGCCGTATATCTTTATCGATGGGGCCATCGAGATGGAGGACGTGGAGGTGTCCGGGGAGAAGATAGAATTCTCGGAGAATGCCTGGAAGAAGGCATACCGGGGAATTGAGGAGTCATTTCCGAAGCGGACGGTCCAGGGATGGTTTATCTGCGGGGCACCGTCGAGCCAGTTGAGTCCGCTGAATTACTGGAAGCAGCACAACCAGTATTTCAATGGGAAGAACAAGCTTATGTACCTGAATCATGGACTGGAAGGCGAGGAGGCGGTCTATGTCACGTCGGAGGACGGATTTTACCGGTTAAAGGGCCACTGTATCTACTATGAGCGGAATCAGATGATGCAGGATTACATGGTGACGCGGAAAGATGTTCGCCGGGTGGAGTCCGGGTCCCACGAGAAGGTCATTAAGGATTTCCGCCAGCGGATGACGGTTCGGAAAGAACAGGCGGATGCCGGACGGCATATGTCCGGAATCCTGGGGACGGCCTGCGGGGTCCTCACGGTGGCGGTGCTGGCAGGAGGTGTGGTCCTCGTCAACAATTATCACAAGATGCGGCAGATGGAGTCTGTGCTGACTTCTGTGGTGCCTGCGGGGACGGCGAACTGGAGTGATTACCTGGACAAGCTGAATCAGGAGCCGGATTTTGTCATCGAGGAGCGCCCGGGAAATGTGTTCCCGACAGAGGCTAGCGGTGAGACCGGGGAAAGTTATGCGGCGGAGACTATGGAGACGACGGAAGCCGCGACGGATACGGAGGCCGCCAGCGTGGACAATCAGACGCAGAATCATAGTACAGGCAGTACAGATGGGCAGCAGGCGCAGTCCACGCCAGGCAGTTCCGGTGGGCAGACGGGCACAGTGAGCCAGCCGTCAGACACCGCGGCGGCAGCCAGCAATGAGACCGCCGCCGCATCCGGTGCTGTAGAGGAGGCAGTTCCGTCCACCAGCGCCGAGTCTCCGACCCAGCCCCGCGTCGGAATGGGAAAAGAGAGTGAACAGAGCAGCACGGAAAGTTCCAAGAAGGAACCCGTCGATTACGCTGCCGCGTCCGCAAACGGCTACCGGATCTATGAGATCGGTGACGGGGAGACGTTATACGGAATCTGCTGGAAAGAGTATGGAAATTTGAAGCGGCTGTCCGAAATCTGCGAACTGAACCACCTGGACAATGTGGACCATATTGTGGCAGGGCAGAAGCTGGTTCTGCCGTAAATTTCAGACTTTTCTCCTGTTAAAAATGTATCAGAACCTGTAAAAATTTTGAAAAATTATCTTGCAGGTCAAGATTGGTTCCGCCCCGCAAAATGAACTGCAATAAAAACAAAGAATTTAATGCGCATCTCCTGAAAATGGTGTATACTAGCCTATATATGTCCATTTTCAGGAGATTTTTATGAGTGATATGCAATCTATGGACAGAGAGAACAAAAAAAGGCAGCTCAGACAGAATATCGTACAGATGCCGGACAACGGATCGGAAGAACCGATGGATGGTGGCCGGCTTGCCAAATATAGAAGAAAAAAGCGGATCATCGCGGTTGCAGCCGTCTGCTTTATCGCGGCGTTAGGTTTTACCGGCTACCGGTACATGAATGAATATGAGTATACCGGCTACAGCGTCCAGTGGGAGCGGTCCATGCGCTACACAGAAAACTCTGGCGCGGATAAGAAAACACAGGTAGCAGAGACAAGTGCTGCGGCTGACAGCGCAGGGACAGACGGAGCCGGTGAGACTGCTTCGGCAGAAAGCTCTGGCGCTTCCGGGGCGGGAAGCAGAACCCCAGATGAGACGGCGTCCGCGGAAACTTCTGCACCGGCAGAAGCGTCAAAAACGGTCGGCGATAGCAGCTTTGTGAAGTTCGCCATGTTCGGCGACAACGTGATCAAGTATACAAAGGACGGCGCTTCCTATATCGATGCCTCCGGCAAAACGATCTGGACCCAGAGCTATGAGATGAAAACACCGATCATCAACATCAACGGGGACTACGCTGTGATCGCGGACCAGCAGGGAAACGAGATGTACATCTGCAGCAAAGAGGGATGTACCGGAACGGCGAAGACACAGCTTCCGATCACGAAAGCAGCGGTATCTGCCCGCGGTGTCACGGCGGCAGTCGTTGAGGACAGCACGGCGAGCTACATATTCTACTTCAAGAAGGACGGCGAGTCGCTGGGGATCAACATCAAGATGCTCTTATCCGGAGATGGATATCCGGTGGACATCGCGCTTTCTCCAGACGGAAAACAGATCGTCATGTCCGTTATGTATATGAAAAATGGCGCTCTGAAGAACAAGGTGGCGTTCTACGATTTCTCTGAGATCGGAAAAAATGTCAACAACCGTTTTATCGCCGCTTTTGAAGAAGAATTTGATGACAAGATGGTGGGACGCATCCGCTACTTAAATGATCAGACGGTCTGCGCCTTTTCCGATAAAGGGCTGACCTTTATCTCTGTAAAAAATGTGATCCCGGACACAAATGTCACGTTTGTTCCGGTGGATGAAGAGATCCAGAGTATCTGCTACTCAGATAAATATGCGGCTGTCGTTGTCGACAGTACCTCCGGAAGTCCGTACCGGCTTGATGTATACAACACGGATGGAAAGAAGGTTACAAGCATTGATTTTGACTACGCCTACACAGGCGTCCTCATTGACGGGGACAGGCTTATCCTGTATAATGAGGAATCGTGCAGGGAATACAACCTGGACGGACACGAGAGGTTTAACGGACAGTTTGACTTTTCTGTATCGCTCGTAAGAGCAGGCAAAAATCGTACCAATTCTCTGATTACCGCAGGCAGCGAGGTAATGAAAGAGATTAAATTAAGGTAAATAAATGTAATAGTGAAAACATGTTACAACACTGATAACTGTGAAGAAAATGAACAGTTACCACACCTATGGATTATCAGGAGGAATGAAACAATGAACACAATCGACAATCTGGCGATCAATTCCATCAGAATTTTATCCGCAGATGCGATCCAGAAGGCAAATTCCGGCCATCCGGGACTTCCCCTCGGCAGTGCGCCGATGGCTTATGAGCTCTGGGCACACCACATGAACCACAATCCGGCAAACCCGGAGTGGGCAAACCGTGACCGCTTTATCTTATCCGGCGGACATGGCTCCATGCTGTTGTATTCCCTGCTTCACCTGTTCGGATACGGCCTTACAAAGGAAGACCTTATGAACTTCCGTCAGGTCGGCTCCCTGACTCCGGGACATCCGGAATACGGCCACACCGTAGGCGTTGAGGCTACAACAGGACCGTTAGGCGCAGGTATGGGCATGGCTGTTGGTATGGCAATGGCTGAGAAGCATCTGGCATCCGTATTCAACAAGGAAAGCTACCCGGTTGTCGATCACTTCACATATGTACTCGGCGGCGACGGCTGCATGATGGAGGGAATTTCCTCTGAGGCATTCTCCCTTGCAGGAACACTTGGACTTGGTAAACTTATCGTTCTCTACGATTCCAACCGCATCTCCATCGAGGGAAGCACAGACATCGCATTCCGCGAGAACGTGGAAGAGCGCATGAAAGCATTCGGCTTCCAGACAATTACCGTTGAAGACGGAACAGATATCGATGCCATCGGCGCAGCAATTGAGGTTGCAAAGGCTGATACTGAGCATCCGTCCTTCATCACCATCAAGACTGAGATCGGCTTCGGCTGCCCGGCTAAACAGGGCAAGGCAAGCGCCCACGGCGAGCCGTTAGGTGTTGACAACATCAAAGCAATGAGAGAGACTCTCGGCTGGCAGTATGAGGAGCCGTTCTTTGTACCGGAAGAGGTCTATGAGCATTATTCCCGTCTCGCGGAGGAGAAGGCAGACGTTGAGGCAGCATGGAACGCTATGTTTGCCGCATACTGCGACGAGTACCCGGAGATGGAGAAGCTCTGGGAGCAGTACCACACAGCTCCGGACGCAAAGTCACTGATCGAGAACGAGGCACTCTGGCTCACAAAAGACAAGGCAGAGGCAACACGTTCCCTTTCCGGCAAGATGATCAACATCTTAAAGGACATCATGCCGAACATGATCGGCGGTTCTGCTGACCTTGCTCCGTCCAACAAGACAGCCATGAAGGATGCGGGCGACTTCTCCGCAGAGAACCCGGCAGGCAGAAACCTCCACTTCGGCGTAAGAGAGCTTGCAATGACAGCGATCGGCAACGGTATCATGCTTCACGGCGGTCTCCGCGCTTATGTTGCGACATTCTTCGTGTTCAGTGATTATGTAAAACCGATGGCAAGACTTTCCGCACTGATGGGAGTTCCGCTGACATTTGTTCTGACTCACGACAGCATCGGCGTTGGCGAAGACGGACCGACCCACGAGCCGATCGAGCAGCTCGCTATGTTCCGCGCAATGCCGAACTTCCATGTATTCCGTCCGTGTGACGCGACAGAGACATCCGCAGCATGGCTGTCTGCAGTAACATCTGAGAAGACACCGACAGCGCTTGTCCTTTCCAGACAGAACCTCAATCCGATCCCGGGAAGCAGCAAGGACGCGTTAAAGGGCGGCTATGTGATCGATGACTGCGAGGGAACACCGGACGCAATCCTGATCGCAAGCGGTTCGGAGGTTGATCTTGCGGTTAAGGCGAAAGCAGAGCTTACAGCTGAAGGCAAGAAGATCCGCGTCGTATCCATGCCGTGTATGGATATCTTCGAGGAGCAGAGCGCAGAGTACAAGGAGTCCGTACTTCCGAAGGAAGTCAGAAGAAGAGTTGTCGTTGAGGCACTTTCCGACTTCGGCTGGGGCAAGTATGTCGGCCTCGACGGAGCTTATGTGACCATGAAGAGCTTCGGAGCAAGCGGTCCGGCAGCAAAATTGTTCGAGAAGTTCGGATTTACGGTCGAGAACGTTGTAAATACTGTAAAGACCCTGTTCTAATCAGATAGATGGAAAATGCGGCAGCCCGATGTGAAATGGGCGGCTGTGAAAAATAGGGGCTGGCGCCTGGACTATGGGGCGGCAGCTCCGCAAGGTCGTGTGCTGTCCGGACAGATGGCTGAAAGCCGTTGTTGGACGGATAGCGGAAAATCAGGGAAAAGGGGAGCACACATGAGTTTAAAGTGTATTGGAATCGATATCGGCGGAACAAGCGTGAAGCTCGGTATCTTTGAGGAAGACGGAACTCTCGTAAAGAAGTGGGAGATTCCGACAAGAAAAGAGGAGAACGGAAAGTATATCCTGGGCGATATTGCGGCTTCGATCCGCAGAATGGCAAAGGAAAGCGGTCTGGAGCTCTCTGATTTTTCCGGAGCGGGAATGGGATTCCCTGGACCGGTTCTTCCGAACGGACACTGCGAAGTGTGTGTAAACCTCGGCTGGAAGGCCGGAAATCCACAGCAGGAGCTCAGCAGACTGCTGGATGGTATGGTCGTAAAAAGCGGAAATGACGCGAACGTCGCGGCTCTCGGTGAGATGTGGCAGGGAGGCGGAAAAGGCTACAAAAACCTTGTCATGGTAACTCTGGGAACCGGCGTCGGCGGCGGCATTATCCTGAATGAAAAGATCTGGACCGGCGAACAGGGGGTCGGCGGTGAGATCGGCCATATCCATGTGATGGAAGGTGAGAAAGAGGCGTGCAATTGTGGCGGACACGGCTGCTTAGAGCAGGTGGCTTCCGCGACAGGAATCGCCAGAACCGCAAGAAGAATGCTGGCGGCAGATAACCGCCCGTCCACTCTCAGAAGCTTAAAGAACATCAGCGCGAAGAACGTGCTGGATGCAGCGAAGGCGGGAGATGCGCTTGCACTGGAATCCCTCAATAAGTCCTGCTATTACCTTGGCTGGGCTCTTGCGACGATCTCCATGGTTCTGGATCCACAGGCATTCCTGATCGGCGGCGGTGTATCCAAGGCCGGAACATTCCTGACTGATATTATTAAGAGGTACCACGATGAATTATCTCCGATGGCAACAAAGAAGGCGGACATCGTCCTTGCGAAGCTTGGAAATGATGCCGGAATCTACGGTGCCGCGAAGCTGATCATCGGATAAAAAAAGAGAGAGTCCGGTGACGGACTCCCTTTTTGCTGTGAACGCACATAGCGCATGTATGGGTGAAAAAGAAAAGCGTCCGCCATAAGCGGACACACATTACCTCTAAAAAAGAGGAGACCCCGGTCGCGACAACCGGGGCAATTATGAAAAATCTATGTGCAATTTGTCTAGTTGGTTAAGCCAAACGACTTTTTGTTTATGCAATAAGTATAAAAAACAAATGTGAATAAATTATGAACACACTATGAAGTTATTGTAACACATTCTTATTTGTACGTCTGAGAGAAACGCAATAGAAGGAGAAGATCAATGGCAGTTGAAGAACTGAAAAAAACACTTGTCCTGGGACACAGAAATCCTGACACGGATTCCATCTGCTCAGCCATCTGCTATGCTGGTTTCAAGCATCAGCTTACCGGCGAGAATTATGAGCCGTGCCGTGCCGGAAATGTAAACCCGGAGACACAGTATGTGTTGGATTATTTTAAATTAAAGGCCCCGCGCCTCGTGGAGAACGTCAAGACGCAGGTCAAGGACATCGAGATCCGCAAGACAAAAGGCGTGTCCCGTGGAATTTCCTTAAAGAATGCATGGGGACTCATGCAGGAGAACAACGTCGTCACACTTCCGTGTGTGACGGAGGAAGGTCTCCTGGAGGGCGTTATCACGATCGGCGATATCACCAAGTCCTACATGAACTTATATGACAGCAGTATTATCTCAAAAGCGTGCACGAAGTACGCGAACATCCTTGATACTCTGGAAGGAAGTATGGTAGTCGGCGATTCTGAGGCATATTTTGACCGCGGAAAAGTCCTGATCGCGGCCGCAAACCCGGACCTGATGGAGAACTACATCGAGAAACATGACCTGGTCATTCTCGGAAACCGCTATGAGTCCCAGCTTTGCGCCATCGAGATGGAAGCAGGCTGCATTATCGTCTGTGAGGGCGCAGGCGTATCCCTTACGATCCGCAAACTGGCACAGGAGCGCGGCTGTGCAGTCATTACGACACCGTATGACACCTACACAACAGCCCGTCTGATCAACCAGTCCATGCCGATCAGCTACTTTATGACGAAGGAAAACATCATCGAATTCTCCGAGGAAGATTACCTCGACGATATCCGCGAGATCATGGCGAGCAAGAGACACCGCGATTTCCCGATTCTTGATTCTGACGGAAAGTACATCGGCATGATCTCCAGACGTAACCTCTTAGGCGCAAAGGGAAAGAGTATCATCCTTGTGGACCACAACGAGAAGAGCCAGGCCGTAGAGGGCATGGAGAGCGCCGATATCCGCGAGATCATCGACCACCATCGTCTCGGAACTGTTGAGACCATGTCCCCGGTATTCTTCAGAAACCAGCCCCTAGGCTGCACCGCGACCATCATCTACCAGATGTACCAGGAGAACCACATAGAGATCGACAAGACAACGGCAGGACTCTTATGCAGTGCGATCATCTCCGATACCCTGTTATTCCGTTCCCCGACCTGCACGCCGATCGATAAGGCAGCCGGACTCGCCCTTGCGCAGATCGCTGGTCTCGATATCGAGAAGTACGCCATCGACATGTTCTCCGCAGGAAGCAACCTGAAGGGAAAATCCGACGGCGATATTTTCTACCAGGATTTTAAGAGATTCACAGTAGGAAATTCCGTATTCGGAATCGGCCAGATCACCTCCTTAAATGCAGTGGAGCTCAAGGATCTGAGAACAAGAATGTCCGCATACACGGAGAAAGAGAGAGAGCAGCATGAGATCGACATGATGTTCTTCATGCTCACAAACATTCTGACAGAGTCCACAGATCTGATCTGCACCGGACAGGGAGCGGAGCAGCTTATCGCCAATGCGTTCCATGTAAAGGATGAGGATATGGAGAACGTCAGCGGACAGACCGGAATCGTGAAGCTTCCGGGCGTTGTTTCCAGAAAGAAACAGCTTGCGCCGCAGATCATGATGGCATTACAGTAGTAATTTTTGACGGCAGTTCGGCTGTGGGACCGGCTGGATCAGGAAAAGTCATGACCGGGCTGCCGTATTTATAAGTTGGAAGCAGCGGTTGTTACACATTTGAACGCAGATAAGCATTCCTCCGCTTCAAGTGCGCGGAGCACTAAGCGGTGGGTGAGTGGGATGCTTATGTCAGTGGGAGTTGAAAGCTCCCACTGACAGATCGCGAAGCGACTGCGTTCATGAGCAAGTAGCGAAGCGGATTGCGAATGTCCGCTTTACAGAAAGTACGGATGGCAGACACTGCAGGTGTAAGATGCCGGAAAGGTTGCGATTGAAGAAAGGCAGGATCTGTAAAGATGGGAAAAAGACAGTTTAAACCAGGAAATATGCTGTACCCGGTTCCGGCTGTCCTTGTGACGGTGGCTGACCGGGAAGGAAATTCGAATATTTTTACGGTGGCATGGGCGGGAACCATCTGTACGAATCCGCCGATGCTGTCCATCAGTGTCCGGCCGGAACGACACTCCTACCATATGATGAAGGAAACTGGGGAGTTCGTCGTAAACCTGACGACGGAGTCCATGGCCTGGGCGACAGACTACTGCGGCGTGCGCTCCGGGCGCGACGTGGATAAGTGGAAAGAGACCGGGCTGACCCCGGAGAAGGCGAACGTGGTGGATGTACCGATGATCAAAGAGAGCCCGGTGAACATCGAGTGCCGCGTTGTGAAGGTGGAAGAGCTGGGAAGCCATCACATGTTTATCGCCGATGTCGTGGCGGTGGATGTGGACGAGGCGTACATGGATGAAAAGGACACCTTCCATCTTTCCATGGCGAAGCCGTTAGCCTATTCCCATGGAAGATATTATGGGATGGGCGAGGAGCTGGGAAGCTTCGGGTACAGCGTGAGAAAGCAGGAAAAGGGTGCGAAGGCTGGCAGGAAAACTTCAAAATCAGCGGAAAAAGCCGGAGGTGCCGGGAAAGTTCGAAAGTCTGCAGACGTGAACGGCGGAAAGAAAGCAACTACCCGGCCGGAACAAACCAGAAAGGCGAATAGTCAGAAATCCGACGGTCCGCGGAATGATAAGAAGAGACAGAAGTAGTCTGCAGAGTGACTGCAGTCATACGGAACAGTTAACCAGAGATAATTACAGCGACAGACAAAAGAGCGAGGCATAAGTTATGAAGAAAAAAAATATTCTGATGATCGGAATGCCGGCGTCCGGAAAGAGCACCATCGGCGTGCTTCTTGCGAAGCGTCTTGGATATTCCTTCGTGGATGTGGATCTTGTGATCCAGGAGATGACCGGAAAGCTTTTGAAGGAGATCATCGCAGAAGAGGGCGATGACGGTTTCCTGCGTGTCGAGGAGCAGGCGAATCTGGATCTCGATGTAGAGAAGTCCGTGATTGCGCCGGGCGGAAGCGTGATCTATGAGGCGAAGGCCATGGAACACTACAAAGAGACCGCGACGATCGTTTATCTGAAACTTTGCTATGAGGATCTGGAATCACGTCTCGGAAACCTTGTGGACCGCGGTGTTGTCTTAAAGGACGGCATGACACTCAGGGATCTCTACAATGAGAGACTTCCGTACTACGAGAAATATGCGGACATCACACTGGATGAGACCGGAAAAGAGTTCGGTGAGCTGGTGGATGAGCTGAGAGCGTATTTTGAGAATTTAGAGAAATAAAATATCCCCGCCGCATGAGAGAGAGGGGAACGCGGCGGGGAACCCGGGCACGGGGACAGGATTGGAAAAACCCCGGTGCCGGTATTACAAAATTAAGTGAAATAGCATATCAAATATCTTTTCCGATACTCTTCATATATTCTTTGAAATCATCCCCAAATTTCAACTTCATACACTCGAGAACAAGCTTTACGCAGCGATCGTCACCGAGTCTGGCATTGTTGAAGGTCAGATCGTAGTTTACCGGATTTGTCCAGTAGTTGCCGCCGGTGTAATACTTATAGTAGTCCGCGCGGTACTTGTCCGTTTTCGTGATCAGATGGTGCGCTTCCTCGACAGTAATGTCATCCATGCGTTCCATGACACGGCGCAGGGTATAGCTTCTCGGTGCCTCCACATAAATGCTGACCACGTTGTCATAGTCCTTTAAGATATAATCGGCGCACTTTCCGACGATCACGCAGGATTCCGAAGCGGCAAGCTTCTCGATGATGATCTTCTGGTACTCGAAGAGCCGGTCATCTGAAGTAAATCTCGATAACTCACCGGTCGGTGAATGGCGTTTCGGCAGTGCCTGAAGCTGTTTCGTGATCAGACTGCCGTTTAAGGTCTCGTCGGCCTCTTTAAAGTAATGTTCCGGATAACCGCTGTACTGGGAAGCGAGCGTCAGGATACGGTTGTCGTAGCTGTGGATATTCAGCTCATCTGCCAGCTTGGCGGCGATTGCACGTCCGCCGGAACCGAATCCTCTGGCAACTGTGATAACAAAGTTTTTCATACAAGATCTCCCGTCCTTTCCGTAAATTTAACGCAGATAAAAGCAGAATAAATGTTTGATAAGACCGGTTGAAATATTGCACTCAGTCGAAGTTACAAAATGTGCGGAATTACTGTCAGATGTATACATTTGCAATGATGACAGCAAGAAAAGTCAAGTGGCAGGTTGGGCACAAATCTATTTTGTAAAGTTAAGGGTGATCGTACCGTCCTCGTTGTATACAACAGCATCCTTATCCATAGTGATTGCATCGATGGCGGCAAGATACTCATCTTTTGACTTGAAATATGGTTTTGCTTCCGCGATGACTTTCTTTCCGAGAGCGGCATCGTCCGCAAGAAGTTTTGCGGCGGTGAGCACAAGGCATTCTGCCGGATAGAGACAGCCGAGCTTCTTATCCTGAACATAGTAATCTTTGCCATGACCTGTTCCGATGGAACCGTTTGCGTGCGGGTGAAGGACCGGCATGATGGCGGACACATCGCCCATATCGGTGCTGCCGGTTCCCCAGCCGCCCTCAACGACGCTGTCAGGGCCTGCAACAGTCTCCATAGCCTCTTTCATGACAGCGGCCATATTTTTATCGTTATTTAACGGGAAGTAGCCCGGATGGTCATCAAGCTCCACATTGCAGCCGATGGCGGCGGCGGAAGCGGCGAGAGCCTGATTTACTTTTGTATTGTATTTGCGGATCGCGTCGAAGGAAGCGCTGCGCACATAGGATTCCACCTTCGCTGTCTCCGGGATCGCATTGACGGCGAGACCGGCCTCTGTGATGATCGGGTGGAAGCGGATATGGTCATTGTCTGTGAATGTCTCACGAAGGGCATTGACGGAGTTTAAAGCGCAGGTTGCGGCGTAGAGGGCATTTCTGCCGTTCTCCGGCGAGCCGCCTGCGTGGGCGGAAATTCCTTTGAATGTGATATTTTTTGTGACACAGCCGTTGCATCCGTCGCTGATGGAGAGCGCTTTTCCTTCCGGGAGCTTGCCGGAATGGATCATCATCGCCATATCGACACCGTCAAAGTATCCACGATGGATGAATTCAACTTTTCCGCCGAAATATTTGATGATGCCCTGTTTTCTTAAGCTTTCGCGGTATCCAAGCTCAATAAGCTCCTCAGCCGGAACGGAGATGAAACGGATGGATCCGCAGAGACCGTCGAGAGCGCCTGGCTCCTTTAAGGCAGCGGCAGTTCCGAGAAGAACGGCACACTGGGCATGATGGCCGCAGGCGTGGACGTAATGGGTCTCCGGATCACAGCACGGGTGGTTTGCAACGATCAGGGAGTCCAGCTCGCCGAGGATCGCGATCTTCGGACCCGGCTTTCCGGTGTCGAGATCTGTGTAGAATCCAGGGATGTTGCCGGCTTTTGTAAGTGTGTAGCCAAGCTCCTCAAAATGCTGTTCCATGTAGGCGGAAGTCTTCCACTCGCGGAATCCTGTCTCCGGATGTGCCCAGATATGGTCAGCGGTGTCATAGATCAGTTTTTCGTATTTTTCGACGAGAGAAATTAATTTTTTAGAATCTACCATTGTGTATTACTCCTCCTAAATATAAAAATTGTAAGGATCAAGATATTTGTGAGATTTTATTCGTATAAGAAACATGCTACCATATGTCCGTCGCCGGTGTCCACAAGCTTCGGAATCTCTTTCTTACAGCGCTCCGTGCAGTGCGGGCAGCGTCCTGCGAGCGGGCAGCCAACCTGATCCCCGATGGGGCTCGGGATATCGCCGGTGAGGGGCAGACGCTCTTTTTTATCAAAGGGGCTTTCCGGCGGGATCGCGGAGAGCAGCGCCTGGGTGTACGGATGCTTCGGATCCGCGTAGATTCCCTCCGAAGTGTAGAACTCCATGACACGTCCCAGATACATGATCATGATCCGGTCGCTGATGTATTTGATGATGCCGAGGTCATGAGAGATGAACACATATGTCAGGTTAAACTGCTTCTGCAGGCGGCGGAAGAGGTTGATGACCTGTGCCTGGATCGAAACGTCCAGAGCGGATACCGGCTCGTCGCAGACGATGATCTTCGGCTCCATGGAGAGGGCGCGGGCAATGTTCACACGCTGTCTCTGACCGCCAGAGAACTCGTGGGGATAGCGCTCCATGTGCTGGATGTCGAGACCGACCTCCTGAAGAGACTCTAATGCTTTCTGGCGGCGCTCTCTTGCGGTGTCACCGATGTGGTGGACCTTCATCGCTTCTTCAATAGAGTAGGAAGCTGTTTTTCTCGGGTCCAGAGAGGAATACGGATCCTGAAAGATCATCTGGATGTCCCTGCGGGCTGCCTCACGCTCATAGACCGGCAGATTCCAGAGATCCTTGCCATTGTAGGTGATCGTTCCGGCGGACGGCTTGTGGAGCTTTACAAGACAGCGTCCAAGTGTGGATTTGCCGCATCCGGACTCACCGATGATGCCAAGGGTTTCACCCTCATAAATATCAAAAGAAACATCGCTCAATGCGTGGAGAAGCTTACTCTTTTCCCCTATTTTTTTTCCGCGGATCACGAAATCCTTACTGAGATGATCGACGCTCATGATTACATTTTTTTGCATGTCACATTCACTTCCCCTCGTGTTAATCTGTGCTCGCCGTCCTGTCTGTGGCATGCCACGAAATGTCCGGGAGCAACTTCCTTAAGCGGTGGTACCTGCTGTTTACAGATCTCCGTCGCGTAAGGACAGCGGTTATAAAAGTTGCAGCAGTGGCCGGTAAGGCGGAGATCCGGCGGTGCGCCCGGGATCGTCTTTAAGTCCTCCTTCGTGGAGCTGCTGAGTTTCGGCATGGAGTCTAAAAGACCCCAGGTGTACGGGTGAAGCGGCTCTTTGTAGAGCGTCTTTGTATCCGCGTATTCTACGGTATTTCCTGCATACATGACCATGACGGTGTCGCACATCTCCCAGACAACGCCAAGGTTGTGGGTGATGAGTAAGATCGCTGTGTTGAGCTTCTTCTGGAGATCCTTTAAAAGCTCAAGAACCTGTGCCTGTACGGTCACATCGAGGGCGGTCGTCGGCTCGTCAGCGATGATGAGCTTCGGATGTCCGCAGACAGCCATGGCGATGATGACACGCTGGCACATACCTCCGGAAAGCTCGTGAGGATAGGCATCCATCCGTTTCTCGGCTTCCGGGATGCCGACAAGCTTCAAGGCTTCAACGGCTTTGTTCCAGGCCTCCTTTTTGCTGACCTTTTCATGCTCTCTGATCATTTCCACCATCTGGTGGCCGATCTTGAATACCGGATCGAGGGAAGTCATCGGGTTCTGGAAGATCATGCAGCACTCATCGCCGCGGAACTTTTCCATCTGTGCCTCGGAGAGATTCCGGATGTCCACACCGTCGAAGATGATGGAGCCATCTACGATCTTTCCGGTCTTTGACGGCATGAGCCGCATCACGGAGGCACTTGTGACGCTCTTTCCGGAACCGGACTCACCGACGATCCCCATGGTCGTGCCCTGACGCAGGCTGAAGCTTACGCCATCGACAGCCTTGGAAACGCCGCTTGCCTGATAGAAATATGTTTTTAATCCATTTACTTTTAAGATTGCATCGTTTTCACTCATAGCCTGCACCTCCTACTGTTTCATTTTCGGATCCATGACATCACGGATACCATCGCCCAACAGGTTGAAACCGATAACAGTCACGAGGATAAACGCGCCTGCGGTTCCCGCAACGTGCGGGGCGGTTGTCAGGCAGTCACGGCCGACACGGAGAATGCTGCCCCAGGAGGCGGTCGGAAGCGCGATGCCGAGTCCTAAGAAGCTTAAGGATGCCTCGGAGATGATAGCGCTTGCGATACGGAGTGTCGCGTAAACGATGATCTGGGATACACAGTTCGGCAAAATATGTAAGAACAGAAGTCTTACCGGGGAAACACCGACAACGCGGCAGGCGTTGCAGTATTCTTCTTCCTTTACGATCAGTACCTGGCCTCTTGTGACACGGGCAAATCCCGGTACGCTTGCGATACCGATGGCCAGAATGACGTTCATGACGCCGTTTCCGAGAACGGTGATCAGGATCATGGCTAACAGGATGAACGGAAAGGAGAACATGCCGTCCATGATCCTCATGAGCACCGCGTCGATCCATCCACCGAAATATCCGGCGGTAAGTCCGATGAGAACGCCGATGATCGCGCCGACGATGGTGGCGCCTACGGCGACGATCATGGAAATACGGGAGCCGTAGATGATACGGGACAGGATATCACGGCCAAGGTCATCCGTGCCGAAGAGATGTCCGGGAGTGCCGATTCCCTTAAAGGGCAGGACCGGGTTGATCGCGTTCGGGTCATATGGCGCGATGAGCGGGGCAAATACGGCGATGACTACCATAAAAGCCACGATGAAGAAGCCAACGAGGGCTGTTTTGTTTCTCGCTAATTTATGCCAGGCATTGTTCGCGTTCCGCTCTTTTACGAGCATTGCGATATTGGCATCCATTCCAAGCGCCTCACCGGAAACAACGGAGGACGCAGCAGCAGGTTTTTTCTTTTTTGATAATGTCATAACTCATCACCCCTTTTCCAGTTTAACTTTCGGATTCAGAATCGCGTAGGCGATATCGACCAGCATGTTGCAGAAGACGAACATGATCGCGGAGAACAGGACCGCACCCTGGATCAGGGAATAATCGCGGTTGTTGATCGCGGTGTTGATCATGGTTCCCATGCCCGGCCAGGAGAAGATTCCCTCGGTGATGATGGCACCGGTGAAGGTTCCGGCGATCTGCAGACCTAAAACTGTGATGAGCGGCGGGAGAGCATTCTTTAATCCGTGGATCAGGATGACTTTGAGTTTTTTGATTCCACGGGCTCTGAGACATCGGATGTAGTCGCTGCTCATGATATCGATCATGCTGGAACGCATGGTTCTCGCAAAGGTTGCCATCGGGATCGTCGCGAGACAGAAGCCGGGAAGGATCATGTGGCTCACAACATCGCCGAAGCCTTTGGAGAGATCGCCCATACCCATAACAGGCAGAAGATTCATTTTAACGGAAAACTGAAGAACCAGCATGAGCGCCAGCCAGAAGATCGGCATGGACACACCTATGAGCGTGATGACCATGACAATGTAATCGAAGATCGTATTCTGCTTTAATGCAGCAATGATACCAACGCTGGTTCCGATGATGAAAGCGAAGAGAAGTGCTGTCAGCGTCAGGGTTAATGTGTTCGGAATTCTGGAAGTGATGAGTGGAAGAACGTCCTGACGGTAGCTGTAGGAGTAACCAAAGTCACCGTGGACAAGTCCGCCAAGATAGAGGGCGTACTGCTCAGGGAGTGATTTGTCGAGGTTCATCTCGGCTCTCATAGCTTCGATGTCCTCCGCATTTGCCTCGATACCTAAGATCGCCACTGCCGGATCGCCCGGAAGCATTCGTGTGAGGCAGAAGGTAAGTGTGACGACGACCAGAAGTGTGGGAATCGTCTGCAATAATCGTTTTATGATGATCTTTCCCATATAAATCCAATCCTTTCATAGCTGTCCTGTTCTCTTCACCGGGAAGAATGTGAAGAGAATGGAACAGTTAAATCTCTGTGAGTGTACAGAAAAAGGGAAACAAACTTAGGATTTGCCTCCCCCTTTCTATGTGTGGAATCCAGCTGCTTTGTGTCTTTAGCACTCACGCAGCGACCGCCGGTTTTCGTAATCCGGGCTATCACCCTGCTTACTCAAACCGGTTTGGTCGTCAAATTCTATTTTTCAACCCAGATATTGTTGAATGGTGTTGCGACTAACATCTGATTATCGGCACGGAGAACTGCGTTATGTACCTTCGGGGATACGGCCCAGTTCCGGCACTCGTATGCGTAGTAGATACCGGTGTATTCGTTCATAACCTTCTCAATGACTTTCTTATAGGACTCCGCGCGCTTTGCGTTGTCTGTGGAGCCAAAGCCTTCATTTAAGAGCTCATCCAGTTCCGCATCGTTGTAGCCGCCTGCGTTGGAGGAGGCGTGAAGTGTCTGGGAGCTGAAGAACTTTCCAAGGAAACCGTAAGGATCCGGATCGCTGTTCCAGCTTACTCCGTAGCTGTTTACAACATCGGACTGCCAGGAATCAACGACCGCTGCGGACCAGTCGGCCATGGTGGAAGACTTGATATCAAGTGTTACACCGATCTGGCTCCAGTAGTACTGTAACATCTGTGCCATCTTCTCGCGATAGGTAGTGGAACCAATGTAAAGGCTCATGGTAAAGCCATCCGGGTAGCCTGCTTCCGCGAGGAGCTTCTTTGCACCTTCCGGATCGTAGGACGGTACAAGATCATTGTATGCCGTGTCATAAGCGAAGGAGTATACCGGAAGCGGCTGATAAGCTCTTGTGCCTTCGCCGTACTGATAGATACCGGCTACCATGGAGTCGATATCGACAGCCATTGTGAGTGCTTTTCTGACATCAGCGTTTGCGGTCGGTCCGTTCTGCATATTGAAGCGGACAAAGGTGACAGCGGAACTCGGTGCCTGAAGTAAGAGGTCCGCATCCTGCGCACGCTTGATGGCTTCGCCCTGAAGATACATCGCGATGTCGACCTCACCGGTCTGGACTGCGTTGATCGCCTGATTGGAATCGGAGATGATTCGGAACTCGATGCCGTCTACGTTCGGCTCTGTGCCCCAGTAATTCTCATTTTTCTTTAATGTGACTTTTTCATCGGTTACGATCTCTTCCAGTGTGAAAGCACCTGTGCCGACGATGTGGGAACCGAAGTCTTCTCCCCAGCCTTCAACTTCCTCTTTCGGGAGGATTGCGTTTCCGATACCGGCTAACTGAGAGATAAACGGTCCTGCAACAGATTTCATATGGATAACGACCTGTGTCGGGCTTGCAGCTTCGCAGTAATCGAAGAAATCACGGCAGATACGATCTGTGGTACTCTCTTCCTTGCTTCGTTCAAGAGAGTATACAACATCATCCGCGGTCATCTTTCTTCCGTCCTGGAATTTACCTTTCTGGAAGTATACATCATCACGGAGGTTGATGGTGTAGGTCAGGCCGTCATCACTGACAGTGTAATCAGTTGCCAGACTCGGAATCACCTCTTTGTAATCCTTATCCCAGACAAACAGGGTATCGAGAACATTGTACATAATGTGGTTCTCGTACATGGTTGAGTAGGCTTTCGGATCAAGAGTGCGTGGGGATGAAGGCATTGACACAACAAGTGTTCCGCCTTTTACTGCCTCGCCGTCACTTGAGCCGACCGCGATACCGCCGCCGAGTGTCTGATCCGTGGACTTTGCGTCCGGGGATACCGCATTGGAGGAAGCCGCTGCTGTTTCAGCGGTGGAACCGGCTGCTGTTGTGGAGGATGTCTGGGAACCGCCGCATCCTGCCAGGGAAGATGCTGCCATAACGGCTGCAGCTGCGAGTGCAATAAGTCGTCTCTTCTTCATAAATGAATCTCTCCTCTCTCTTTTCTTTTACGAACGATCCGGGTGGGGAATCTCCGGTGCCGGTGGGTATCCGGCAGTCGCTTCCGGAGAACCGGAGGAACTGCTCAATAATCTTACAGTGAAGTCCGGGTAAAAAAGAAAGGCGCACTTTTGTCAGAAGTTATCGCCTTTGATAGTTGGAATGGATCGTTAATAAAATTATGTGCTTAAGAATAAAACCATAACTTAAAAAAGTCAAGTATTTTTTAAATTCACTTTACTTAATTCGGCGCAATAATCAAAAAATAAGAATTATGTAACTTTTGTTTCTACAAAATGGAAAAAACTGTCAACAAAGAGATGATAGATCTGATCTTGGAAAGTCTTTCAGGAGCCGATTTTTGTTCGAACCGGATATGATTGGAAAAAATAGTGACTGGATATAGGAATTTTTAATAGCAAATATTCTGAAAATAAAATTGACATATGGAAAGAAGTGTGCTAATCTTTAATCCATAAAAATTAAAAACAAAAAGTCGATGAGCAAAGAGAGTACATTAGGAATGAAATCACAGAGAGCTGTCGGTGGTGGAAGACAGTATGGAATTCCCTATGGAATGGGTTTGTGAGACGCCAGGTGAAAGAGATTCGAGTAGCTGCGGCCGTGATTCCTGCGTTAAAGGATAAGAGTATCGAAAGAGATTTCCGTACTCTGAAATGAGACAGATTGGTGGCAGATATTCCGATGTGGGATAGCTGCTATTTTTGTTTGAAAGTGTTGTCAAGCGGATAGCCAGAATGACGTGCTTGCACGTCAGGCTGGATAGACATTTGACAACCAAGCCTGCATGAGTAAGTAGGGCGATAGCCCGGATTACGAATGGAGGCGGCAACTGTGGGAGTGCCGTAGGCACGGAGCAGTTGGCTTTCGAGGAAGCCTGATCTGTGAAATCGGGTGGCACCACGAAAAATTTCGTCCCGGCATAGTGAAAACTATGTCCGGGACTTTTTTTATGTAACAGGAAATTCCGAGGAATTCCCTGTTACGTAAAAAGGCATTAACGTGCCAAAGATGCGCACTCGCGCGAAGATGTAGATTGTCGCAAGCGACCGCGCGAGGCGCGAGAATGTGCCAAGGCACATTCGTTTTTACTTATTTTCAACGTGCTGCTTTACCCCTTACTGATTCCCGGCAAGAGGCAGTCGACAAAAACGAGGAGGAAATGATGCTTTCCTCCATCGACCGCTACACGAAAAGCGGCTGGTTTCAAAAGCGGGCGGCCGACAAAAAGGCGATGGACATGATCGAGGCATTAAAGATCAAATGCGTTGGTGTGAGCCAGCCGGCAAAGGAGCTGTCTGGCGGAAATCAGCAGAAAGTCATTTTCGCGAAGGCACTCCTTACGGAGCCGTCGATCTGGTTTTGTGATGAGCCGACTCAGGCGGTGGATGTGGCAACACGACAGGAGATCCACAGGCTTCTGAAGGAAGAGGCAAAAAAGGGCAAAGCCGTCCTTTATGTGTCATCCGATCTCACGGAACTTTTAGAGGTCGCCGATGAGGTTGCCGTCATGGCATGCGGAAGAGTACGAAAGACATTTGAGAATAAAGACCTGAAACCGACGGACGTGCTGGCGTGCTGTTATGAGGCGGAGAGGGAGGAAAACGACAGATGAGAGGAAAAGCATTAAAGAATTACGGAACGGTGGCGGCGTTAGTCATCATCATCGGAATTTTCGGACTCCTTAGACCTGCGTCGTTTTTTACACTGAAAAACTTCCTTAATATAACACGCCAGGCGGCGCCTCTCGCAATGGTGGCGCTGGGAGCGACCTTCGTTATGACCGTCAACGAGTTCGATCTTTCCATCGGAAATATCGTGAGCCTTGGCGGCGTGGTCGCGGCGCTTTTATCGATTCAGGGCGTTCCGATCCCGGTCTGCTTTCTGGCAGCGGTAGTGGCCGGTCTGATCGTCGGCTGCGTGAACGGAGTGATTGTAGCAAAGTTCGGGATCCTTTCCTTTATTACAACACTTGGCATGGGAACCGTACTGGACGGCGTGATTTACGGACTTACCGGAGGCACGACTGTATTTAACGGGATTCCGAAGGCGTTTACGATTCCAGGGATCTTAAAAATCGCGGGCATCCCGTTTATCACCATCGTGGCGGCAATGCTTTACATCGTATTCCACATGTTTATGAATCATATGTCAGCCGGAAGAAAGCTTTATGCCATCGGTGGAAGTAAAGAGGCGGCAGAGACGGCAGGCATCCGGATCTTCCGTTACCGAATTCTCGCCTTTGCGCTCAGCGCGGCAATGGCAGGTCTTGCAGGCGCTCTCGTGGCATCTCGTGTAGGTTCCGCGAATACCACAGCGGGGCAGGGATATTTCTTACAGTCCTACGCAGCGGTATTTATCGGATGCACCGTTTCAAAGAGCGGTGTTCCCTGTGTGATCGGAACCTTAGTCGGAACCATCATTCTGGCGGTTCTGGCGAACGGACTTACGATCCTTCAGATGCCGAGCTTCATGCAGAACATTATCACCGGCGGAATCATCATTCTCGCGGTTGTGCTCCAAAAACTCGGCGCGGGTCATGGTTCACGGTAAGGATTTTTGGTACCGAGAATACCGTAAAATAACATTGAGAGAGCGGATTTTACCAATTTAGGATGCGAAGGATTGGCAAAATCCTCAGTACTGTGTAACGGTACAGAACGGGGAGGGAATAGATGTTAGCAGCAACCTTTGATATCGGAACGACAGCCGTCAAGGCAGTGGTCGTGAACGAAAATGGAGAGCCCGTCTTTACCGGAAGCTCCGTGATCCACACCATCGAAACGGGAAACTTCTGAAAGCTTTTGTCAAGGGGGTGCGTGGATATTTTTCGTATTACTTACGCAGATTCTCTCTCTGCTTCTGCCTGAATAATGCGTTTCAACCTGTCCTCAGCAGTCAAACCGCTACTATGGTCAAAAAACACTTTGACTTTATAATTTGTTTTGCCTTGCTTAATCACAAAAACTCCATCCGGTTTGTTTTTCTCCGAATGGTTATTTTGGGTGGGTAGTGTACTGTTCACAATATTTGTCATACGATATTCCTCCTAATTAAATGAAAAAAGCCCGACAAGGAAAGGTCTGACAACGAAGTTCCGACAACGGACATCAAAAAACCTTTTTTCTTTATCGGGCGATACTATTTTTTTACTATTTCCTTTTTCTTTATAATATTGGTTGTCATGGTTGTCAGAGAGGGAAAAGTGCCGCAATATCAAGGCTTTCGGGATTTTTGCCCGACAACCAGACCGACAACCGGCTCGACAACCGAAGCGACAACTGGCTTTTATTTTTGCTTCAACCATTCTTCCGGAAGCCCTAACTGTTCCATTTCCTCTGTCGGGATTTCCTGAAAACCATCCATGCTGTTGTCAGGCTCGTTGTCGTTCCTGATACGCTCCCAGCCCTTTTGTCGGCGGTAAGGCTCTGGAAAGTACCTCGGATTGCTGAACGCCCTCCAGCCTGTGACAGCGTTATACATAATGTCATTGATCTCTCGCAGTTCCCATTGTTTCGGTTCGTCATAATCATGCCCCAATGCTTCTTTGTAAAGCTGTTTGGAACAGACTATGCTGCCGGAATAGCGTTCCAGATAGTCTAAAATCTGTCCTGCCTTTGTGTCCTCCGGCATAAAGTCCTTTTGGTGGGCTTTCAGATAGTCATTCATAGCCGGACTGAATCTCAGACGGAAATTGCCGCTTCTGTAAATCTCCATAGCTTCTGCCCACATCTGATTGATATACTCTCTGGAAGCCTGTTCATCTGCCAAAATATGAACCTCAGCCCTTTCAGGATAGACCATAACCGGAACGAAGCGGCGGTTGCCTGTTCGGTCAAGGGGAAGAAAGTCAAGGGTATTGGAAGAACCCCCAAATACACATTGTCGCTTTCTGTCTGCCGGATGTGTTTCATACGGTATCTTATAGGTTTCCTTTTGTCGGCTCAGAAAGGACTTGATTTCTTCAATGCTCTTAGCGTTGGCAGTTGCAATCATTTCCGACATTTCAATAATCCAATGCCCCTGCATTTTGCGGTACACATTTTCATCATCCAGCTTTTTCAAGTCATCAGAGAACCAGTCATCATTGACCGCAAGCAAACGGAAGAAAGAAGACTTTCCGGCTCCCTGACCGCCTACAAGACAGAGCATTACCTCAAATTTACACCCCGGCTTAAAGGCTCGTGAGATAGCACCCAACAGAAACAACTTCAATGCTTCATAGGTGTAATCATCTGTATCAGAACCAAGAAAGCGGTGCAGACAGAAGCGTATGCGTTCCGTTCCGTCCCATTGCAGGGCATTGAGAAAATCACAGACAGGGTGGTAACGGTTTTCATTGGCAATAACCGCAACTGCGTCTATGATTTTCTTCTCTACGGTCAATCCATAGTTTTCTTCAAAATATAGGAGCAGATATTTCACATCCACATCCGTCAATGTCGGGCTGTCACGATACCAACCGAGGGGCTTCACAATGTCGATTCTTTCGGTCAGAAGATTTTTTCGGATAGCTCCTTTCAAAAGTGGGTCATATTGCAGAACACGCTTATAATTTGCGGCAGTATTATAAACCTTACCTTTCTCGCTCTGCTCTAAGCTGTTTCGGATTTCTTCTACTGTGCATGGTTCTGTCTGCTGACAGTTCTGCAATTCGCTGTTCAAGTTTCAACACCTCCTTTCTCTGTTCTGCCACAAGTGCTTTTCGTTCCTCCAATGAACCATACAGAAGAATATCAAGCAGATATTCGATATAGTTCTTCTTATACAGTGCTTCTGCAAACAGGGGATTCCATTCTTCATCCGGCTGTTTAGGAGCGTATTTCTTTTCCCATTCTCTAAGAAGATGAAAATAATCCGTCAGCACCTTGTAGCAATGATTTTCTTCTTTTTGATACTTATGTTCCGGTGTCGGCTCACGAATATGAGGGCGAATACTCGGCTTTTGTCGGCTGTCATAGTTAAGACCAAAATCTTCAGCAAGTTTGACAGCAGTTTCCCTCAGCCCGATGCCGAATAGCTTCGCCGTGAGATCAACAGCGTCTCCGGTTGCTCCGCAGCCAAAACAGTAATAGCGTTCGTCCAGCTTCATACTGGGGGACTTATCCGAGTGAAACGGACAGCACGCCATACCTGTGCGACCCACTTTCAAGCCATAGGCTTCTGCGGCTTGTCGGGCAGTAACATTTTCTTTTACAACTTCAAATACATTCATGTGACTCCTTTCCTGAAACGAAAAAAGCACCTGTCATTTTCAAAACGAAAATAGCAAGTGCCTTAAAGTTCCATATTTAATTTTAGGTGCAAAAAAGCAGGAGACCTTTTCAGATTTCCTGCTTAGCAAAGCTGTGAAGATTTAATTGTGATTGGGTTGCCAGTTATACAAACTGAGATTTACTATTCCATCCAACTCAATTCGTATCTTTTGGCTCTCGAATAATAATCTCTTTTCCTTCTTTTTCTATCCGTTTTATAAAGTTATCAAAATGGTCTGTCATACCATCAACAAAAAATGCTTTTTTCTTTCTTCCATTGACATACACATTCATACCACCGCGTTTCATTTTACAATAAGATATGTCTGATATTTTCCAATATCTTCTAAAGATAAACATTTTAATAACCGTGATATTATCTCCTTCAACTTTTATCTCCCACACTCCTTTTAACGGAGCAATCATACCAAAAAGAGTAACTCCAAACCAAATAATAGATAATGGGATAATAATCATCAAATATCTTTTAGAATAAAATTTTTCAGGTTCACTCCAAAATCCCCAGATAAGAACACCAAGCAGAAACAAAGCACCTATTGCACATATAAATGATACATCTGATATTGTTCGAATAGAAAATTTATTTAAAGATTTTGTTGTTTTATGATTTCTTTTTTGCATTATATCTAAAATAAATAAAACGATATATGCACCTAAAATTGCACCTAAATATTTCATGTTTTACCTCCAAACTTCAAGTTTGTTGCTTACATTATACTTCATCAACCTAAAGAATGGAAGATTTTTTCTTGTTTCCCAAAGCAAAAGCACCTGTCATTTTAAGCTGTGAAGATTTAATTGTGGTTGGGTTGCCAGTTATACAAACACAAATCTGAATTTGTCTTTGCGTGTAGCTCCTCCTCAAACTGAAACCTGCTTGACTTTATCGTAAGCCTGAGTAAATTATAAAAACGCCAAATAAAAATACTAATAAAGCAACAACCTCTATACGAAAATCAAAGCATTTGAAAACCTCATTTCCATATTTTTCATTCTTAAATACAGAAATTTCTTTTCCAACCTTCCCCTTTCCCAATGATAAAAAGAAACAACCATGTGCAGTATAATACTTTTTGTTTTTAATCTTCACTATATAAGCATGCTTTTTAACATTAACACCACCTACTGAATAACCAGCATTTTGTTCTACAATGTCGATTATTTTCCCTTTGCATTTTTCGCCAGTAAAAACAACCCTATATTTTAGATATAGAACTAATAGCGATGTGATTATAAAAATACTCCCTAAAAGCCACATTTAATACACTCCTATAATTAAATCTTATTCTTATTAAATTCCAATTTTCCTGTTACACAAACTGGGATTTATCTATCTCTTTTTACTGTTTTTATTCTTCTATTTTCTAACAACATAATTGCAACACCTGCAACAATGAAACTGGAAATGCAAATTATTGTACCACTTGTTGAAATAGAACTATTGATAAAACCTGTAAAACTGTTGATAATTGTTAAAATAATTCCGAATAAACAAATAGCCAAAATTGCTTTAGATAATATTTTGTAATTTTTCATATTCATTCCCTCCATAAATTCAGCTTTGTTGCTTACATTATACTCTATCAACCTAAAGAATGGAAGATTTTTTCTTGCCTCCCAAAGCAAAAGCACCTGTCATTTTCAAAGCGAAAATAGCAAGTGTTTTAGAGTTCCATATTCAATTTTGGGTGCAAAAAAGCAGGAGACCTTTCTCAGATTTCCTGCTTTTCTCAATGATAATTATTTCTTTTAATTACTGAAAATCGGGAATTTCCTCACAAAATTCCTCGTTACAATAAGGCACGCCATCTTTGATACCCATAGTGATTTTTGAATCTAAATCCAAATAGTATCCCTCATACTGATAATCTGCCACTTCTTCTGATTCCTCTATCAATTTCTTCAGAGTTTCAGCAGCTTGCAAACTCTCAGCATTGTTCAGACCACCAATCGCCGGTCCGCTGCTTCCCTCATACACTTCCAAGTAAATTTTTTCAGAAGATTCCGGCTCAACAAATAGAATATAAGAGTAAGCGTCTTCAAAATTCTGTGTTTCATAATTGGGTTCTCCAAATAATGCACGCAGTCTGCCATAGGCGATGACAGGTTCTAAATCTAAGTTTGTAAGATTGCTGCTGTTTCCCGGTATACTTGTCAGGCTTGTGTCTTTCTTGAAATCAGATATTGTCATAGCATTTTCTCCTTCCGATACATTGTTCCCTAATGCACAACCGCTTAAGCACAGTGAAACAAGTAACATCAATGTTAATGGTTTTTTCATGATAGCTGTTACCTCTTTAAGATTCTCAAATAGTGTATCTCCATTATACTTCATCAACCTAAAGAATGGAAGATATTTTCTTGCTTTCTAAAACAAAAGCACCTGTCATTTTCAAAGTGAAAACAGCAAATGCCTTAGAGTTCCATATCCTGTTTTATGCTTTTCGCTTGATCTATCCGGCTGACTTCACACTCTGCAATTTCTTTCTTTTTGCGGCTCAACTGCTCTATAATAGAACTTTTGGCTTTCTTCTTAATTTGCTCCGTTCCGGCTTTTTTGACCTCCGGTTTCATCAGCGTGGTTTGGATTTTCTGAATGGTTGATTTCATAGCATTTGTGATTCTGGCAATCACTCCATCCAATCGTTTCACTGCATACTCAACTTCTTTCTTTGAAGCTTTACGCTCAGGGGAGAGAACCCATGCCTTAGACTGCTCCACCAGCTTAATATCCTCCTTGTGCGTTTCCAGTTTCACAGTATCAGTAACGACCTCAACCGCCTTGTCATAGGCAATATCGGCAACCTCGTCCACCAGAGCTTCCACATCCTCAATCTTCATCGTGAGTTCTTCCAGCTTTTGCTCCTGTGCTGACAGTTGCTCCTTTTGCTTGAAAAGGATATAATCCTGTTTTTCCAGATAAGCACGACCACCATATTCCGGTTCTTCTTCCAGTTGTAAGCCATGCTTTTTCGCCACATCAAACAGCAGCACTCGGCAAGCTGAATCGAAAGTCATCTTGCGGTTATTTTTTCTTCCGACAGGCTTCTCCGGTTCCGGCAGTTCAAACCCCAGTGCTTCCAAAGCCTTTTCCTGCTGTGGGGCAATCTCCCCATATTGATTTTCACAGTCGAACACATGACGCTCGTGAATATGAGGGGTGCTTTCATCCAAGTGCAGCGCCCAATTCAGGATATGGACATGAGAGCCGAAACGCTCATTTACGATTTCCATAAATTCTGTGACGATCTCAATGAGCAATTCCGGCGGAACATGATTATCAAGCGTTCCAATCTGATAGACCGTTTCCTCTGGACAGGTCTTTTTGCTTTTGAGCAAATCTCCGGTTTCCTTATTCCTTTCAGGGTGTCTGTTCTTCACATTTCTTTCGTTCTGTCCTGTCACAAAATCACGATACCGCTGATGATAAAAAAGCTGTTCCACATCTTCAAAAGTGGCAGACAGCTCATTTTCCTTTTCGGGATTTTTGAAATTGCGGAGGCCATTGTAACAGTCCCAATAGAGATTTTGTTTGGCTCGTTCTTCATCAATGTGTTCGCTGTTGGCAATGTCAAAACTGCGGTCATTGTGCTTCGGATTATAAACGCCATTCTTTCCGGCTCGTCCATTGTGTCTTGTTAATTTCACATGAGTTCCTCCTTTTCTTTTTGATTTCCCCGACAGGGGAGAAGGGCAGCGAAGCTGATTCCTTGCGGCTTTCTGCGTCAAGTAATACCCAGTACTAAGTGGCGAAACGCCACTTAACTGGGCAAGGCTGCCGCCCTTGACCTGCACAGGGATATTGCATTCCCTGTACCCATGCACAAAGGGTTGCACCCTCTGTACTCCCGCTCGAACAAACTGACTTCGCCCCGTCTCAAGCTCTGTCAGTCCCTTCGGTTTTACAAAACAGTCCACCGGACTATTTTGCAAAAAAGAAAAACCGACGCATGATCGCTTTACGCTCAATACATCGGTTTCTTTATCTGACCTTGACGGTCATATTCAGTTGTGGCAGATTAGCCAATTTGAAAAATTACTCTGGCACATCTACTGAATAACTTAGATTGTTTCCTCTCTTGTCGCTCTTTAAATCATCATAATACCATAGATACATCGTTCTGTCATATACATTGATTTCAATAACACCATCTGGCTTTTGACCTTCTACTTCTAATGAGTAAATTTCCTTATCATGTGCATAGCCAAAAACAAATCTGGTATCTGGATAATTTGGATTCAAGTCCTGTTGAAAATCACTTAATTTTAAAGATGAACGAATTAGTTCTGTAATATCAGATATAAGAATGCTATCCGCTTTAGTTGTAACCGGTGTAGCATTCATAAATGCATATTGTACACTTGCTTCCTCCACCTGTTTTTTGCAGCGTGCCATCACAAAACCTTGAACGGGATCGTTATCGCTTCCTGCCCGATAGAAAATAGTATCATACTGTTTGCCATTCCATATATGCAATATTTCATCAACATGATTAAGAAAATCTTCTGGAACAGAAAATTCTTCATTTTCAGCATTCAAAGGAGAATTCAAAATAGCTTCTTCGACAGAACTATAATATATGAGTTCAGAATCCTTTTTATCGTAATCACTCAAATTGAATTCGACATATGCATTGTCTTTATTGTCATCTTCCGGAACATAAGTATAACGACCATTTTCAATATGGTCATCATAATCAACAAACAGTCCAATACATATCAGCGCTGCAAAAATCAAAAAAACTATTCCTACAATGATTAGCAATATTTTCAAAAATTTTTTCATACAAAAGTCCACCTTCTTGCTTCATTTCAGTAAATTATATCATACCGATATGAACAATTCAATTCACGCTCTATCAAGTAGTTTTTTACTTACCTATAACGCACATTTCCGCAAAATCCATAGTCTCCGATACTTTCCTCACAGGCGATATACAGTCGGAATTCTGTCAGCTCATGAAATAAGAAAAACCGACGCATGATCGCTTTACGCTCAATACATCGGTTTCTTTATCTGACCTTGACGGTCATATTCAGTTGTGGCAGATTACAGGTAATCTACAAATTTCCCAAAACAAAATAGGATATTTATTTTTATTCTATTCAACTACATACCCATATTCTGTGTGTGGTAAATACCTTACAGTTATCTTATCTCCTAAATCGCTACCTGTTCCCCAATATTTTAATGAATGTTCTTCTCCAGTTTTCTCATCTCTAATATGTATTCTTCTTTCACTATTAGAGTTTTCTCCTGACATTGCACCTTGTGTAACTTCTCCGGTAACTTCAACTAAATTGTTAGATAGTAAATAAGGTATATCCAAGCAACAAGGAACAGTTATAAATATACCGAGAATCAATAACCCAACAACTGCCATCACATTGATTATTTTTTCCCATTTTTGATATTTTATTTTTTCTTCTTCATTGACAGCCTTTCGTTTTATAAACTTCCCATTTTTCTTTCTATGCAATACATACATAATTAAGACTATAAATGATACTATAATCACTCCAAAAGTTCTAAACATCAATAATGCCATAAATTTGTACTCCTTTCAAAGCGACACGCTATTTATTAACAGCTTTATCAGCTAATCTTTTATCTCCCCATGGCGTTTTCAGCATAGGCTCATTATCAATAATTCCTGCTCTTAAAATTTCAAGGGGTTTTTCTAATTGTAAGATGTTTTTATTATCTATAATAATAGCAGTTTGAAATTCCTCAAAACTTTCAAAAACTCTGTCTTGAAATATAAAAGATATATTTTCTTTACATTCCTCTGCGTTAGCAGGTAAAACACAGGAACCCATCACATATTTTTTCTCATTATAGGAAAACTCAATAAGAGTAAAAGCCATATCATTATCATAATCAGACTTGATAATTTCCATTAGATCTTTTGCTTCAATAATGAGCGTTGGCTTTTCATTTTTCTTAAAACCAAACATGAATAACACCTCCAAGAATTAACTTTATCTTATTTTTCATTATACTTCATCAACTTAACGAATGGAAGAAAAATTTGTGTGCAGAGTTCCTGTTCAAGCCTTGTAACGCGCATTTATGCAAAATCCATAGTCACCGATACTTTCCTCACGGGTGATATACAGTCGGAATTCTGTCAGCTCATGAAATAAGAAAAACCGACGCATGATCGCTTTACGCTCAATACATCGGTTTCTTCATCTGACCTTGACGGTCATATTCAGTTGTCTAACATCGTACTGTTATAAAATCTATGTCATTTACGATTTTTCTTATGCTGATTTGCCCAGTAAGATTTTACAGGGATTCTTCTTCTTTTTATGTCCTCCATAAATTCTTCTTTGTCAATATTACTATCAATGGTAAATAATTTTTCTCCATTTACATATACACGCATAGAACCTTTCTTTCTCTCGCAATAGGTAATATCTTCAAAGTGAAAAGTTCTCTTTCTTCCAGAAGTTGAACGCCATGTGATTTCATCTCCGTTCACTTCCAGTTTCCACATAATCATGTTCAATGAGCCGATTAAAGAAACAATAAAGAAAATACTAAAACCAATTGGTGGCAATAAATCATCTTGTTGAATAGCACTGGCTACCGTAGCTCCCCCAAAAAGAAACACCGCCAATACAAAAAACATAGTAAGTACTTTTTCGGTTTTTATTATATAATGCGTCCTAATTATTCCCTTTTTCTGTTCTTCCTCTCGTTCTTTAGCTCTCTTTTGTTGAAGATTTACAAGATATTTCCAAAGAAGAAGTACAACTAAATAGGGGCCTATTTGTGTAATTATATTCAAACACATTCGTAAAAAATCATTCATTTTTTGCCCTCCATAGTTCCAGCTATATAAAAATGATTGTTTGAAATCGAGTATTAAAAACCTCAATTTTTCATATCTCATTATACTTCATCAACTTAAAGAATGGAAGAAAAAATTTTGTGTACAGAGTTCCTGTTCAAGCCTTGTAACGCACATTTCCGCAAAATCTATAGTCCCCGATACTTTCCTCATAGGCGATAGGCAACGGTCAAAACATCAGGTCTGTACCTGACATTTTAACCGCATATCAGTCCTGATTATCACATTATCCCTGCTGACTGTTCAGCCCATGCTTTTTCGCATATTCGCTGGCTTTCTGTCTGCGTTCCTCACTGTAAGGCGGCAGGAAGCGGATAGACAGACGGGACTTTGCCAGCTCATAAGAAACACCGCCTTGAACATTGGATTTTTCCAGTCTGCAAAGGTCAGGGTACTTCTTAGCAAAAGCAGCCAACCTCTTTTTCAATCCGGCGTTGTGGGTGTAGATATTTGCCTTGTCCTCGCCCTCATTAAAGAGAACGATTGTTTCTTTCTCAATCTTCGTAAGTCTCGCCATAACAGCCCTCCCTATGGTTTTTCAACACACGCAGCTTGCAGTAAAAGCAGCGATACCACCTTTCAACACCCTCAGCACTCAGCTTGACGGAAAGCATATAAAACAGCTTCTTCGCCACTGGATCGGGTGCAAGGGCAGCTACCATACGCAAACGCTCGACGGTTACTTTCAGGTTCGGACAGCCAAAGGCATAAAGGGCTTCCATTTCATTCCGGTTCATCTTCATTGTGTTTTCCTCCTTAAAGTTTGATAAATGAAAAGCGACAGACACTTCATAAGGAAATACCTGTCGCTTCGTTGACGATATAAAATTGTTGGTTTTAGACTTGATAAAATCAGCAGTAAATCATTTCCTGTCTGATGATTTCTTCGGCTCGGTTACGGATAGAGTTCATGGACTGTACCCACAACATCTGATTGTCTGCTTTCATGGTTTCGGTCACGCCCTCGGCTTTTTTCATCTGCTCAATGATAAGGCTGCACCTTTCCGCTGCCTGTTCGTTCAGGTCAGCAAGGTAAGTATGCAGTTCGCCGGATAAACAGAGGGCAGAGAACCTTGCAGGGCGGTACTGCTCCAAATATGTCCTGTGCAGTCTGCCCCACATACCGATAGGGCGGTGTTCCTCCGGCAGCTTCAAGTCCGGCACATAGTAATCGCCCACAAGAACATAGTCCAGACCGTTACATTCATCATGGATTCGTGGTTTCAATTCTGTCATGCTATTTTTTCTCCTTTCACTTTTTGCCGATTTGATTTGCTTGTGGCGTTCTGTTCAACACACACATTGCTATCAGAACTTTTTTCTTCTGCTATACGCTCATGCTCCGCAAATTCTTTTGATTTCTCACGAATCTTTTTCATATACTTACGATTGGATTCTCGTTTTCTGCGAAGTCGTTCCGCCTCTTTTTCAGCAGCAATCCTTTCTTCCTCGGTTGGTTCATGCTGCTCCACAGGTACTTGAAATTGCCCGACATAGTTAAGATATATCTCCACCTCTGTGGTGCGGTCTGCACCTTTGCCTTGTGGCTCGTGAACCAGTATTTTGTCGATAAATTCATTTATCATGGCAGGAGTAAGTTCTGTAATGTTCTCATACTTTTTAACCAGCTTTAGAAAACGCTCCACATTATTTTGACCGCCTATAATCCGTTGCATATCAGCGGTGTCAGTCTCAATAATCTTGTTTAGCTCGTTCTGCTCATTTTCATAATCAGTAAGCATACTCTGAAAAAGTCTGTCCGGCAATCTTCCAATCACATTATCTTCATAGATTTTCCTGATAAGCATATCCAGTTCGTGAACTCGCTTCTGATTTCTTTCAATGCGGTTTTTTACAGTTTCAGAAACAGCAATATCTTTCATCGCCGATTCTTCTTGCAGAGAATAGACAAACTCCTGCTCATTCAAAGAAACATAATGGCAAGTCTCTTGTATGGTTTTCAGAATGATGCTTTTAAGTGCTTTTGTTGAAATATGGTGGCAAGTACAGTGCCGATCATACTTCTGATAAGCAAGATTATAAGTGGAACATTCATAACAATCTGCCGGATTTGAATGGCTTATCCGCTTTTCGCCTTTGGTAGTATAGTATATTCTTTCACGCCCTTTTCGTTGCCTGTGATTATACATCGGCGCACCACAGTCAGCACAGTAAATCTTTCCGGTTAGAACATTAGGCTCGCCCATAGGATCTGCTTTTCTTACATTCTGTCTTAACTTTTGAGCAAGCAGCCATGTTTCTTCATCAACAATAGGCTCTTGTGTATCATCAAAAACCACCCAATCTTCCTTATTTGCCCTTTTCACTTTTTTGTCCTTATAGGAATTTTTGAATGTCCTGAAGTTGACAGTCTTTCCGATATACTCTGGTCGGGCAATCAGAGTAGTAACCTGATTTCCTCGCCACATATATGGATTTTCTTTGTCATAGTTGCTTGCATGATTTCCAAGTCCCTTTTTGCCAAGATAATAAGATGGTCTTTCAATTTTTTCTTCTGAAAGTTCTCTTGCTATCTGATAAGGTCCTTTTCCCTCAATAGTCATACGATAAATTCTGCGGACTACTTCAGCAGCTTCTTCATCAATAATCCAATGGTCGGGGTTTTCTGGGTCTTTCAAATAGACGTATGGTGGGATATTACTTGTATGAGCGTTGCCGGAAGAACCTCTGGATTTCAGTACAGCTTTAATTTTCTTACTTGTGTCCCTAACAAACCACTCATTCATGATATTCAGAAAAGGGGCAAACTCACTGGTTTCTTGACGGTCACTGTCAATACCATTATTGATTGCTATAAATCGAACTTCCTTTTCTCTAAACAGAATGTCAGTGAAAAAACCTACTTGCAGATGATCTCTGCCAATTCTGGACATATCTTTGCAGATACAGGTAGTGATTTCTCCGTTTTTAACACCTTCAACAAGTCTGTTCCATGAAGGTCTGTCAAAGGTCGCTCCACTCCAACCATCATCGGTAAAATGAACAAGATTCGTAAAGCCATGTTTTATAGCATAATCTTCAAGCATTTGCTTTTGATGAACGATACTGTTACTCTCTCCAGCATTATCATCATCACGAGACAGTCTTTCATACAAAGCAGTAATGCCATTGCTTTTATCTTTTTTTCTTCTCATGCTGAACTCCTTTCTTCAATTCCTATCCACTCCTTACGCTCACAAAATATCACATCAAGGAACAGGATCCGGATGAGTGGTACGGGGCATTCTGCAGCCTGTCGAAAGAAATGCTTGAGATCATACCGGCAGCAGAGATTGGGGCCATCATCTTCTCCGGACAGATGCAGGATGTGATCTCGGTTGGGACAGAAGGAAAAGCACTCCGGAATGCGATCCTTTATTCCGACGGTCGGGCGGACGAGCAGGCACGGGTGATCATAAGAGAGGCGGCAAGGCGGAATGTAGTACCTCTTGGGGACGCGTATATCGCGGAGATCACGGGAAACCATTTTGACGGATCGATGCCGTTGGCGAAGATCTTGTGGCTGAAGGAAAATGAGCCGGATATCTATGCAAGAACCGCCTGTTTCCTGATCAGCTCAAAGGACTATATAATAGGTAGACTTACCAGTGTGTTCGCCGGAGACATGACCGCCTGCTCCACGGCGGGGGCCATGGATCTGGACAAGAAGATCTGGTCGGAGGAGCTGATTGGAGCGGCAGGAGTCGATATTAAGAAGTTCCCAAAACTTTTTTACGGCCATGAGTGTGTCGGCACGGTCACGGAGACCGGGGCGACGGAGAGTGGTTATCCGGTAGGAACAAAGGTCTATGCCGGAACCGGGGATGCGGGAGCGACGACACTTGCCAGCGGCATCTTGGCACCGGGGGAGTACAACATCAACCTCGGAACCTCCGGCTGGGTGGCAGCCGTATCCAACCAAAGGATGGAGAGTGAAGGCGGCGGATTCAATCTGGCGGCGATGCAGAAGGACCTGCTCATCAATGTAGTCCCGTTCCTAAACGGCGGAAACGTCCACCGGCTGATCGCGAAGATCCTGTCCAGGGATCCCGACGGGGCACCGGATTTCGGGTATATCTCAGAGATTCTTGAGAAAGCGGAACCCGGAAGTCACGGACTGTTCTTCCTGCCCTATGTGACAGGTGAGAGATTCCCGATCATGGACAGCAGCGTCCGGGGAAGCTTTCTGGGGTTATCTCAAGAGACCACGGCGGCAGATATGGCACAGAGTGTCCTCGAGGGAGTGGCATTTTCCATCCGTCAGGGACTGGAACTGTTCGACCATCCGGCGTCAAAGATCACGCTGATCGGAGGCGGAGCGAGGGAACGGCGATGGTGCCGGATCTTATGCAATGTCATGGGACAGAAAATCTTTGTATACAAGGATCCGGACCTTTTACCGGCACTGGCCATCGCCTCGGCGGTGTTCGTGGCGGAGGGCGTGATCCCGGATTACAAGTCCTTTATCGAGACACTGGAGAACCAGGGACACTGTGATACGGTGGAGCCGGATCTGGAAGTTTCGGAGAAGTATCACGGGATCTATCAGAAATATAAGAACATTTATCCGCTGGTAAGAGAGTTTTACAGCAGATAAAGGTCAGTCGGCAGCCATGATTTTTTTAAACCTGTGGTCTGCAAAAATAGAAAATATGGTAACGGTTAAGTAACATTTCCGCTGCTACAAAATCACGATTTCGATAACTGTCTGGCGGAGATTTGAAAAATCACTCCGGAAATATGGGTATGGACAGTTACAGACAATAAACCAGTTTACACGAGGAGGAAAAATATATGTCAAAAGGCAGATTTGGCGCGCATGGCGGTCAGTACATTCCTGAGACGCTTATGAACGCAGTACTGGAACTCGAAGAGGCATACAACCACTACAAGAATGACCCGGAATTCCAGAAAGAACTCACAATGCTTTTAAATGAATACGCGGGCAGACCGTCAAGGCTCTACTACGCGGAGCACATGACAAAGGATCTCGGCGGAGCGAAGATCTACTTAAAGAGAGAAGATTTGAATCACACCGGTGCCCACAAGATCAACAACGTGCTCGGTCAGGTGCTTCTCGCGAAGAAGATGGGAAAGACCCGTGTCATCGCTGAGACAGGCGCAGGCCAGCACGGTGTAGCGACAGTGACGGCGGCAGCGCTCTTCGGCATGGAATGCGAGATCTACATGGGCGAGGAGGACACAAAACGTCAGGCATTAAATGTTTACAAAATGCGCCTTCTCGGAGCAAAGGTGCATGCGGTGACAACCGGAACAGGAACCCTCAAAGATGCTGTTTCGGAGGCAATGAGAGAGTGGACGAACCGGATCGAGGACACCCACTATGTTCTCGGCTCCTGTATGGGACCACATCCGTTCCCGACTATCGTCCGTGACTTCCAGGCGGTTATCTCCAAGGAGATCAAGGAGCAGATGTTAGAGAAAGAGGGACGTCTTCCGGATGCAGTTCTTGCCTGTGTTGGCGGCGGATCCAATGCCATCGGCGCATTCTACAACTTTATTGAAGATAAAGACGTTCAGCTCATCGGCTGTGAGGCAGCAGGACGCGGTGTGAACACGGCAGAGACAGCGGCGACCATCGCCACAGGACGTCTCGGAATCTTCCACGGCATGAAATCTTACTTCTGCCAGGATGAGTACGGCCAAATTGCCCCGGTATATTCCATCTCTGCAGGCCTTGATTACCCGGGAATCGGACCGGAACATGCGAACCTTTACGATACCGGACGGGCCCAGTATGTGGCGATCACTGACGACGAGGCAGTCGATGCGTTCGAGTATCTCTCCAGAATCGAGGGAATCATCCCGGCGATCGAGAGCGCCCATGCCATCGCATACGCAATGAAGCTCGCACCGACGATGGGAAAGGATAAGATCATTGTTGTCAATGTTTCCGGAAGAGGAGACAAGGACTGTGCAGCAATCGCAAGATACAGAGGGGAGGATATTTATGAGTAAGATCGCAAACGCCTTCAAAGGCGGAAATGGAAAGGCATTTATCCCGTTTATCACCTGCGGTGACCCGTCCTTAGAGGTCACGGAGCAGCTTGTATACGCAATGGAGGAGGCAGGCGCAAACCTCATCGAGCTTGGTATCCCGTTCTCCGATCCGACGGCAGAGGGACCGGTGATCCAGGCGGCAAATATCCGCGCCCTGTCCGGCGGCGTGACCACCGACAAAATTTTTGCAATGGTTGAAAAAATCCGGAAAAACACACAAATTCCGATGGTTTTCATGACCTATGCGAATGTTGTCTTCTCCTACGGAACTGAGCGCTTCATCAAGAAGGCGTCTGAGCTTGGCATGGACGGACTGATCCTGCCGGATGTGCCGTATGAGGAGAAAGAAGAGTTTGATTCGGTATGCAAAAAGTATGATATGGATCTGATCTCCCTCATTGCCCCGACCTCCCATGAGAGAATCAGCATGATCGCGAAAGAGGCGTCCGGCTTTGTATACTGCGTATCCTCTCTTGGCGTTACCGGAACGAGAAGCGAGATCACAACGGATATCGGCGCGATGGCGAAGCTTGTGAAAAAGGCGAAAGATATCCCGTGCGCGGTTGGCTTCGGAATCTCCACCCCGGAGCAGGCAAAGAAGATGGCAGGTCTCTCCGACGGCGCTATCGTTGGTTCCGCGATCGTGAAGCTCTGCGGAACGTATGGAAAAGATGCGGTTCCGTATGTGAAAGAGTATGTGAAGTCCATGTGTGACGCGGTGCATGGGATCTAAGAAGCGGCTGGGAAACGCTCCGCGAGGATGCGCAGTGATTTTGATAGGAATAAGTCAGCTTCGCTGACCAGAATCACGCGCCAAGTTTCACGGTCGTTCGACTTAAATGAGAAGAATGTTGTCAAAATGGTAATTGGGAACATGCACTTCACATGCACTTTTGCGAGGTAAAGTGTTTGCGTTGTACCGTACTTTGTGCTAAAATTAAATAACGAACTGTCAATTCTGCGGTGCAGGGACTCCTTTGCACCGCAGTTGTTTGTGTTACTTGCGCAAAGATGTAGGTTGTCGCAAGCAACCGCGCGAGACGCACGAATGTGCCAAGGCACGTTCCTTTTTGAAAAGGAGAAGGATGTATGCCAGTAGGAATTATCATCAATGCCCTGTCCGTCGCCATCGGTGGTGTGGTCGGGGCTTTATTTGGGCATAAGCTGCCCACAAGGATCAATTCAGAGCTCACGAAGATCTTCGGCGTCTGCTCCATGGGAATGGGCGTGAGCTCCATCGGTCTTATGAAAAATATGCCCGCCGTTATCTTTGCGGTGATCATTGGGACCGCGTTTGGGCTGGCGGTGAATCTCGGCGGGATCATCAACAGCGGCGCGGCGTGCATGGAGAAGCCGGTCGGAAAGATCTTCCCGAATAAGAATGCGTCCATGTCCAGAGAAGAGTATATGACGATGCTCGTGACGATCATCGTGCTGTTCTGTGCCAGCGGAACAGGAATCTATGGATCTCTGGATTCCGGAATGAGCGGTGATCACACGATTCTGATCTCCAAGTCCATTCTGGACTTCTTTACTGCGATGATTTTTGGAGGAACCCTGGGAATGGTGGTCGCGGCTGTTGCAATCCCGCAGTGCGTGATCTTTCTCGCAATCTTCGCTGCGGCGAAGTTCATCTTTCCGCTTACCACACCGGATATGATCGCGGACTTCAAGGCCTGCGGTGGTTTTCTTCTTCTGGCCACAGGTTTCCGCATCGCAAAGATCCACAACTTCCCGGTCGCCGATATGATCCCCGCGATGGTGCTCGTCATGCCGGTGAGCTGGTTCTGGGGGAATGTGGTGGTGCCGATGCTGTAAGAAAAGTGGATGCGAAAAGTACACTATAGTAAATTCAAGGTTTCCAAGGCTATCCTTGGGAGCCTTTTTATGTCACGGTAAAAAATATAAGTGATTGCGAAATAGCTCACAATATTTTAATGTATAAAAATAATAAGAAAACAAATAAAATAGCAATAAATGCGCACAAAATAACAAGAAATGATTTATGAGCGATAAAACTTGACAATATTGCAAACAAGATATATCATACATGTAAAGGGGATGATAAAAATGACAAAAAGTTATATGATAAAAGAAATGATAATGCAATTATTATCGGATGGGGCAGGGCACTCTGTCTCAGAGATGAAAGATTATTTATTTGAAAAAGGGTTAGAAGACTATTCAGAAGGACAGTTTGCTGGTTCTGTTAATAATTTGCTAAGAAATAAAAAAATAGAGAAGGTTAATCGAGGCACATATAAAATTGCCGGTGAAAATTTGACAGGAGAAGGGCGGGGGAGCGTTATGAAAAAATGTTTTGTTGTTTCACCCATAGGTGATGCAGGTACAGATATCAGGAAAAATGCTGATCAGTTGTATCAGCATATAATTAAACCAGTATGCGAAAAATGCGGATTTGCTGCACAGAGAGTAGATGAATTTAATACGTCTAATTCAATAACACAAGAGATATTGGATGCGTTAAATGATTATGATTTGGTTATTGCAGATTTAACAGGACACAACCCAAATGTGTTTTTTGAAATTGGATATCGAACAAAAAGTCAGAAACCAATAATTCATTTAAAACGCAAAGATGAAACAATACCGTTTGATGTATCATCCATTCGTACGTTTGAATATGATTTAACTGATTTGGATATGGTAACTGCAACAAAAGATAGATTAGAGCAGGTAATAAGAAATTTTAAGTATGATGAATATAAGGAGTCTAAACGAGGCAATAACTTTGAAAATAATATGATTGTTGCTTCTTTAAATGATATCCAATATAAAATTGATGTTTTAACTGAGGAAATCAAAAAGAAAGAGAATGAAACCATAAAAACGGTAATTGAAACTTTTAATGCTCAAAAGCCAGAGCCAGAGTCTCTTGAAACAGAAATGATGAAGATACTAATGCCAGAGCTGATAAAAAATCCTAATGCTGCCGATGTCTTGTTGAGATTGAGCGAGAAATTTAAGTAAGGAGAACATCAGTGACAAAGAGATATACGTTGTTTTTAGATGAAAGTGAAACACATAAGCATGATCCGATGACCCATAGTGACAGTGACTATCATTTCTGTATGGCTGGAGTTATTGTTGCAGAGGATGATTACGCTCAATAAAAAAATAGTGTTAACCAGTTAAAACGTAATGTGTGGTCAGAATTGGATAATCCAGAGTGTGTAGTTTTGCATCAAATGCGATTAATAGAAGCAGAAAAGGGACGTTTGGATGTCAGAAAATACCCAGAGTATTCGAAATTCAATCGCCGATCAGAACGAAAAAAATTTTACGATGAACTTAAAAAAGTTTTCGTTAATAATAAGTTGATGATAGTTGGAAGTAGTATTAATGAAGACGATTTGAAACGGTATTATTGGGTTGAGAAGAAAAATACGCAAGATCAATATCTAGTGGCAATGCAATTATTGTTAGAAAATTATTGCCATTTTTTGTGCATGAATAATGCAATGGGAAATATTGTATATGAGCATAGAGAACTAATAGGGAATGAAAAGCTTAGAGACAAGTATTATCATATGAAACTTATGGGGTCGATGTATATGACTAAAGAAGCTGCAGAAAAACGACTCTTGGGAATAGATTTCATTGATAAAGCAAAGAATGAAGCTGGACTTCAAATAGCTGATTTTATTCCCAACGCATTTGCTAGAGATCATGCAGGAATTAATCAGCCTAATCCGAATATTTTCACAACACTTCGTTATAACTTATATGATGGAAATGCAGGAAATAGAGAACGTTTTGGAATAAAATATATGCCGTAAAAAGAAAAATAGTATATTGACAAGAAGCGTTACATATAATAAAATACATGTAGGGATTGGGAGATGCCAACTACGTTTTGTGCTTGCACAAGAGACAATCGTTGGATTAGCCAAAAGCTAAGTATGGAGAAAAATACAATCGGCAACGAACCCTATATCGAAAAAGCTACCGTGTTAGGTAGCTTTTTTGTGTTGATAGAAGATATAAAGATAGTTCCAGTGAACAAAAATATTAACTGGAGCTATTTTTATTATCTAACTGATAAAAATGTAAGCAGATCAGAGTTACGACTGCGCACCCAAAGCAGTCGATCAGCACGTCCGTAAACCGTCCTGCGCGGCCCGGGACGAAGAGCTGGTGGAATTCGTCGGTGCAGGCGTAGAGGAAGACGATGGCGAGAGCGATGAGAAGACGGAGTTTCATGTTGGAGGTCCGATACGTAAAGTGCAGTCCGAAACGGACGGTGCAGTAAAATACCAGATATTCAGTCATGTGGGCGGCTTTCCGGACTGGGAAGCTCATGAGTTCGATGAGGTCAGCGTACTGCGCCGGATCCCCGTGGAAAAAACCGAGCTTTGTGCCGAGTATGAGGATCAGTCGGCTCACGGTATCGCTCATTTCCGCGGACTCCGCCGCGGGCTGGGCGGAGAACCAGAAAATGGTGATGGCGACACAAAGTGCCGGAAGCCAGGAAAGCAGCTTTACGGCCGTGGGATAATCCTTTTTATGATTCATATTTCCTTTTTCAGATATCACATGCATTACAGAGAAAGCTCTCCTTTCGCCCGTGCTTTCCGATCCCGTATGGAATGAATCACCGGAACCATGAAAATTGCCACAATTCCACCTGCAAATCCATTATTATATAAATTCATGCCACCATACACAATTCCGACATTTAAGGCGACAGAGGAGTGAAGAAAACCTGCGAGAAGCCCCATGAAGACTCCGAATTCCCCGGCAATCGGCGCCAGTGTCGTCGAAAATAAAAGTGCAAGGATCGGTGACGGAGAATTGATGGTCCAATGCTTTGTAAAGCTTGCGAAAAGCACGCCGAACATGATCGGGGCGATGTTGCGGATATGTTTTCCTGTGGCAGAAAAGCCAACGATCGTAAAGATTCCGCCGATTGTCGGTCCGTTCAGTTCACCTCCGACTCCGAGAACAAAGATTGTGGCAAAGAGACCGTTGATGGCCATATTGAGGATTGTTGCCGCGCCCCCGTTATCCCGGAGATAATCGGTTCCACCGATTCCGGAGCAGGATAAGATTTTCCTGTAGGATTCACCAACTTCCTTTCCGCCGAAGAGGAATGCCGCGATGATCATGGCGGCAAACAGCCCGCAGAGGATCGCAAACAGCAGCTGGTTGTTGCCCTCGGACCAGATCAGGCGGGACTCAGTGGTGATGCCGAAGGATTTTAACACGGATACAACGACGGTGGCGATGATCCCGGCGGAAAAACCTACGTTATAGAGGGAGTAACCTTTGTGGGAATAATGAACATGGGTGGATAACGGCGGCAGCACGAAACCGATCATGAGCCCCACGGCGAGGCTGATGAGAAGCCGCAGGAGGTAGGGCAGATTCGAGATGTACATGATCTGCGTGATGATCGGGGACAGGCTGGTGCCGTAAAAACCGATATAAACATAGCGTGACAGGTGCATTTTGTGATAGTGGGCATAGATATACACGCCGAGCAGGATCGCCCAGATGTTTAAGAGGTTCTTTCCGAACAGGGAAAAGCCAAACATCAGGCAGCTGGATGTGATCGTATGTCCGTCCATCTCCATATCGAGGAAATAGATGGTCCAGATACATAAAAGTGTCAGCAGTCCGGCATTGATAAAGGAAGTTCCGATGCCGCCGATCAGAAAATAGTCTGTGATCAGAAAGTCCGGCTCCCTGATCAGTGTCCAGAGTCCCGGAAGAATTTCCTTGATAGGCTGTAAAAACAGTCCGACGATCATGAAATAGAGGGGGATCAGGGACAGAAGACGGAACTTCTGGAGTCTTGTGAGGGGGGAATGTGTCATGTACGTGTCCTTTCTATCTTTTCTGGTAAATTGAGGTTCAGACTGGCGCAGGAAAATGCGCGCATGGTTTAGTATACCGTAAAATCGTAGGAATAGAAAGAGGTTTTGCTGATTGCAGAATAGAAACAAAAAGAGACCCAGACAAAATATGCTAGATCTCTTTTCCCGTACTGCTTAAAATACTCCGGCGGAAGATTCCCGAATGTCGAAATTACTGAATGAACAGTGTATTTACATCAAGCTCATTCTCAATCATGCCGGACTCATACATGAAATCGGCTGTCTTCTGGAAACCTTCTTTGTCAGCATCAGTGATCTCCGTGGAGAAGTCATAGAAACCGTACATTTCCTTAACTGCGTCAACATCAAGATCAAGTGCTGCGGCAACAGTCTCTATGGCTGCATCCTGATTATCAGCCATGTAGGATGCAATCTCGTCCTGTGCAGCATTTAACTTTTCAATGACATCCGGATGCTCATCGTAGAACTTCAGGGTCGTTGCAACTGCGATCAGTGCGCTGATCAGGCCCTCGCCGTCTGCAAGAAGGTGGTAGCCCTGCTGTTCTGCGTTGTAAGCAGTTGCGCCTGCGAGCAGGGCAACGTCAACGCTGCCGCCATCAAGACCTGCCTTTGCGTCCGGGATGGTCATGTTTACATAGTTTACATCGTCAAGAGTCATGCCTGCCTGAGCAAGGTAGGAGACAAGGAGTTCATGAAGGTTGGTACCGGTTGGTCCTGCAATCGTCTTGCCTTTTAAACTCTCCGGAGTTGTCAGAGTCTCATCCTTGGAGTACATGCAGAATGCCTTCGGGGAACGGCTGTACATGTTTAATACCTTGATGTCAGCACCGTTTGCAGCGGACAGGATCACGGATGTTGCACCTACTGCGTAGAGAACCTGAACGTCGCCGGAAGCCAGAGCCTGTGTCTGGTCAGCGCCGGAAGTAAGCTCTGCGTACTCAACCGGAACGCCGAGCTCTTTTTCGAAGATTCCCTGGTCCTTTTCGATGATGGTCGGTACATTTAACGGAGATGTTACATAGGTAACTGTGAGTTTATCGATGGATGTCTCAGCGTCAGCTGTAGCCTCGGCAGAAGTTTCAGCCTCAGCGGAAGTCTCAGCGGTTGTCTCGGCAGCAGAAGCAGCCGCAGTCTCTTTGCCTGCAGATCCGGAGCAGCCTGCAAGGGAAAATGTCATGCATGCCGCGAGTCCTAATGCGATCAGTTTTTTCATTTTGTTTTGTCCTCCTCATGTAAGTTGAAAAAATAAGTGTATGATACGCCTAAGTTAATAGGCAGATATCCGAACTTAATAAAATGATGGGAATCCCTTAAATAAGGAAACCAGCTAATAAAATTTTTTTTGGGACAGCTCATAACATTATGTTTATGCTTTGAATGTAATATCTGCTGGAAATAGCGTAAGAATAATATCATAAAAATCAGAATATCTTGAATTACACATAAAATATATTTAATTTATAAAATTCAGATTCTCAATGATATCCCTCTTGAGTGCAATAAACTCCTCATTCAGCAGATTTCTTTCCCCGGATGGCGTCTTCACCGGATAAACATGCTTCACAAGCCCCTTTTCAATCATCACGATCTGGTCACCGAGGATCAGTGCTTCATCGATGCTGTGGGTCACGAACATGATGCTGGAACGTTCCTTCTGCTGAACGCGGAGAAGTTCCCTCTGCATCTGTTCCCTCGTGAAATAGTCGAGAGCCGCGAATGGCTCATCCATCAGGATAAAGGTTGGCTCGTAGGCCAGTGCCCTGGCGATGGCCGCGCGCTGTTGCATGCCGCCGGAAAGCTGTGATGGGTATGCCTTTTCAAAGCCGGACAGGTTCACCGTGGAGACGATGTCCTGAATCTTCTCCTGATCGACCTGATTTTTCTTCAAACCGAAAATAATATTGTTCCAGACATTGAGCCATGGCATGAGCCGCGGTTCCTGGAACACAAAGGCGGTCTTGTGGGCGCCGCCCCAGAGAACCTCACCGCTGTCGGCGGATTCCAGACCGCCGGTGAGCCGCAGCAGAGTCGTTTTTCCGCAGCCGCTCTGACCTAAGATCACGGTGATCTTTCCTTCCGGGATCTCGAGATCGACGCCGTTTAAGACAGGAAACATCCGGCCGTCAACCTGATATGTTTTATGAATGTCTTTTAATCTAATTCCAGCCATTTTCACCGGCTCCTTTCAGAAAGATGCTGATGAGAAGACCGAAGATCCGGTCTGTCAGATAACCTGCGATGCCGATGGCGAAGATGCCGACGATGACCTTGTCGGTCCGGGACATCTGCTGGGCAAACAGGATCATGTGCCCCAGACCGGTGGACGCTGCGACCATCTCCGCACCGATGATAGCGCGCCAGCTGTAGCCCAGACCGATGCGCATTCCTACGAGAATGTCCGCCATGGCGTAGGGCAGCATGATGCGGAAAAATTTTTGGCGTTCTGTGTAGCCAAACATGGTTCCAACCTCCAGAAGCTTCTGGTCACAGCCCGTAAATCCCTTGACGATGTTTAAATACATCGGGAAAAAGGAGGCCAGAACGATGATGACCGTCTTTGTAGTTTCGCCGATTCCGCACCATAAAATAAGTAGCGGGATCATGCTGAGCGGCGGTACGTTCTTGAAGAACTGCACCAGGTATTCATAGTAACCTGCGGAGGCCGGAATCATCGCCCGCAGCATGCCGAAGGCAAATGCCAGGATAAAGGCGATTACAAAGCCTTTTCCGACGCGCAGGAAGCTGATCCTTAAGTCACGGAAGAGTTCGCCGCTTTGCAGCATTTTGCAGAAGCTCTGGAAGACCCGCCCCGGGGATGGGAGCACATAGGAACTTAAGATGCCCGCGCGGCAGACGATATACCAGACGGCGAAGACCGCCAGGATACCGATGAGCGGTGGGAAATATTTTTTAAATTTCTGATTCATTGCACTCCATCTCCTCTGTGGCAGCCCTGAACACAGTACAAAAGCTCAATCAGTTTTGCGTTTTTCCAGTCATTGCCGGTCACATAGGATTCGATCGCCGGACGGCCGGATTTACTGACCACTGGAAACGGCAGGTCCTTAAAGAATCCAGGCGGGATCGGGCTTGCGTCCGGCGCAGGTTCCATTGGCTCGCCAAGTGTAGCGAGAAAGCGGTTCCATGGTACGAAATGTGTGTCTTTTAATTCCAACTTATTTCCCATGTCGGCTAAGATCCGGCATGGCGTTGTGATGATCTTTTCACCGTCCGCAAGATCCGGACGTTCTGCCAGTTCTCTTGCGCAGTGGATCAGGATCGGCTCAATATCCGCGATCCTGATCCCCGGCTGCAGGGAATGTACCAGAGATACCGCTGCCGGACATCTCGCGTCCGCAAAAGTTCCATCTGCATGTTCCAAAAGCTCCCGATACTTCCGAAGCACGATCTCGCCCCAGCTTTCCCGACAGACCACTCGCGTCAGGTCATGCTTCTTAAGCAGCTTTTCAAGTGCCGCCGCCGAGATCATCCTCTCTGATACCGGATTGATCCATAGATATGTCAAAGTAAAACCCCCTTCAATTAGGCATAACTAACCAACGCTGTTTAGCATAGCAGATTAGTAGGGAAATGTCAATTGGGAATATATGAAGATAGTAAAACAAAATTATTGAAAGATAATAGAATGAATCAGATTTAAGATAGCCTGCTTTTGCTCAGCAGTTAATAACTCCCACTGTTTGATTAAGGACAGCTGATCATCAGTAAGCTCGGTGCAGTTCTCTACAGCAAAAAATTGCGCAAGAGACAAGTCAAAAGCATCACAAATTCTTTGTAAAGATGGAATAGTAGGCAGCATTTTTTTACGGTACCAGGAAGAAATAGTAGATTGCGGAAGACCTGAACGGACTGATAACTGATATTCAGACCAGTTTCTGGCTAAACGCAAATCGGTGATTCTCTGAAGAACGTCAAACATGATGAAATACTCCCTTGTTGCTTGTGATTGTCATAATTATAGTGGGATTTATCGTTGTAAAATAGTTATGATTATAGTATAATAATTACGATAAAAATAACTATAAATCGTTAAAATTAGACGATTAGGGAGGATATTATGACGGAAAAGCAAAAAAAAGACTGCAAGAAAATTATAAATGTGGCAAGTGCATCAGCAGCTGTTGGAGGGGGATTAGCCCAAATTCCAGGAAGTGATTCAGTTCCTTTAGCAACAATTCAATTAACGATGACTATTTCACTTGGTAAAGTATTTGGAAAATCGTTAACGGAAAGTTCAGCAAAAGCAGCGATGGGATCGGCACTTGCCTCGCAAGTGGGACGAACAATTTCTCAAATAGCAATTGGTTGGTGGCCAGGAATTGGTAATGTAATTAATGGTGCGACAGCGGCAGCAGTGACTGAAGCACTTGGATGGGCATTGGCTAAAGAGTTTGATGAGGGACTTTTATAAAGATAAATCTATCGTCAAAAACGGAAAGGGAGAGTAAATTGGGTTTATTTGATGGTCTAAAGAAAAATAAAGAAGATGCTTCATTGACAAATTATCGGAAGACAGGTTTAAACACAAATTTATCTAATTATGGCTGGTATGAATGTGTCCATTGCCATAAAAAGTTTCGAAAAGGTGATATCGATATTGATCATATTCTTCCGCAAAGCAGAGGTGGAGGAAATCAACCGCAAAATTTACAGTGCTTATGTAAACATTGTAATCGCTCAAAGGGAAATGACATGAGTCAGACTAAAGTGGATCTTCGCCAGCGAAAACAATCTTATGGACAGTATAAAAGAGAAGAAATATTAAAGCCGAAACTTGAGGAAAAGAAGAAAGAGATAAGAGAAAATTACCTAAGTAAGTTGAGCAATGAAGAAATATTAAAGTGTTTGAAATCGTTAGATTTTAGAGATGGTTGGACAGAACTTAAGCGAGAAGCCAGAAAAAGAGGAATTATGTAATATGCTAAAAATAAAATCTTTCGCTTGTTAGAGAGACTAAGTGGAGGATTTTATTGTATTGATAAGAAGATAAGAAGTACTTAGAGAGTGGGATATATGCCCTACAAAAAAGAACATACGTTCGAAAAAAATATTTACAATTGGTACTCGATAGGGTATAATAATTTTAACAGGAGGAACGATATAGAGTACAAAAGAAATCGAGGGGATATGGTTCAAAGGGATTGTTAGATGTTAAAAATTATGATACTCTGATATTAAGAAATGAAAAGAAGTGATTGTATGGCAATGGCGAATGCGCAGAAAGCGGTTGAACTGTCTAATAAAGATTGGAATTTTATCGTCTGATTGGCGAAGGATTTAAAGATATACAGGATGGCAGAACAAGTACAATCAGCGAAGTGAGGGAAAAATTAGAAAAAGCAAGGGAAAAACGTGGCTAAAGTAATATTCGCGGGATCAGCAGAGCATGATCTGTTGGACATCGAGTATTATATTTTTACAAATCTTAAAAATCCCCAAGCGGTCCGTAGAATCTCCGATGGTATTTTAGATACAACAGGAAAATTTTTAAACTTAGAAGAGAAAACCGGAATGTGAAGCTATTATGAAATGGTGCTATGTTCCGGTTTTAATGTTAGGTGGTTTGGCTATGGGAGGAAGAAGAAAAATGGTATCTAAATATGAAAGAAGAAGGAAAAAACCAATAAAATCAAAATAGGAAGTGAACGTATGGATATAAAAAGGCATGTTTACCAGACATTACTCAAATGGAAAAATGACAATTGTCATACGACACTAGAGGTTAATGGTGCGAGGCAGGTAGGAAAGACGTATATCATTAACAAATTTGCAGATGAAAATTTTAGTCATAAAGTGTATATAAACTTATTTGAACTGAGCGGAGAACAGTTCATTTCCTGCTACCAAAAAGCATGCAATTGGCGGCCGGGAGAAGGACCGCGCCCTCAAGCTCCGCTACATGATGCATTTCGTCTGTTTGATGAAAATTTTTCAGACACAGAGGACACCGTTATTATCATAGATGAAATTCAAGAGTCAGCAGAAATTTATAACCGAATTCGTGAATTCACACGACAGTTTCGGTGCCGCTTTATTGTTACAGGCAGCTATCTTGGAAGAATCTATGAACCGGAATTTCGGTATTCAAGTGGGGATGTTACAAGTATTCAAATCTATACCTTATCATATGAAGAATTTCTGGAAGCAGCAGATACGGATCTATTTGAAAAATATAAGCTGCTTGGAAAAAAACTGGATTCAGTGACAGGGGCAGAATTAAAATCATGGTATGATATATATTGTCAAATTGGTGGTTATCCATCTGTTGTTCGTGAATACTTAAATTCAAAAAGTATAGAGCGAGCACGGAGTGAATTGATTAGAATCATTGATACCTTTATGAATGAATCAATTCGTTATTTTACAGATGTTCTTGACACTCAGGTATTTACGGATATTTTTCTTTCAATTTGCAGGATACTTGGCAGAGAAAAAAAGGGACTTGAAGAAGATAGTATCAGTGAAGAACTTCAAAAATTGGTAACAAGAGACTATTCCAGCAATATTAGCAAGGCAGTCTGCAACCGGGCAATTAGTTGGTTACGTTTTTGCGGCGTAATTGGATTTTGTGGGAAAATTATAGAAATGGACATTCTAAATTTTAAACCAGGATGCAGATGTTATTTTATGGATCTGGGATTAGCAAGTTATTATATGGCGCGAGTTGGGGCTGCACAAACAGAAATTGCAGGCATGCTGAGTGAAAACTTTGTATATATTAATTTGAAGAAGCGGCAGGATTTTCCAGAAGAAATTGCCTTTGAAATGCCAGCATTTGCGACTTTTAAGGGTGGAGAAGTAGATTTTGTGGTACAAGGTCTGAAGTCCTCCCGGAGATATGCAATAGAAGTGAAAACTGGAAAACACATTGGAAATACGGCAAAAAAAGTATTGGAATCGGGAAAAGCTGATTGTTTATTGTATTTGAAAGGTGATACGTTAGGGGGGCAGGAAGGAAAAATAGAGACCGTACCCATTTATCTTCTGGAAAAATTGAATTTTTAACTTGAAATCTTAGAAAGGCAGTGATATACTTTCAAACGTTGCTAAGCCCGCAAAAACCAAGGTCTTAAAGGGCTTTCGCCGATTCCCGGCGTAAGGTCATATACTTGCAGTATATGCCTTCCGCAGCATTCGTCAGATGTACATGCGAGCATGTCCGGCTGACTCATTGCTGTGCGAAAATGAATCGAGTGTTCGTGACCTTCCACTCGTAAAACAAAACTTACATCGGATTAAAAATGTAACAGTTTAAGGGCGTTTATATAGGTTTGTGCTTGAAGAATTTTGAGAAATGTGGACTGAAAAAAGTTTAGTGGTGTTCATAGGTATTCACGTGTAACTGTGTAAAAAATGTGTAGTAAATTATATACGGTATAATATGAAAAGAGATCGGACATTAGGTTGTCTGATCTCTTTTTTGGTATCCGATAGAGCATTTAGCATGAAAAGCTGGGCATTATAAGTGATCAGCGACAAGAGCCAGAGCCTGAATCGTACGTAAGTACTTTTCATATTGGATGGTTCCGGATTTTTTTGCTTCTTGGAGAGTGTTTAAAATAACTTCGTCGATAGTGGGGAGTTCTTCGCTGAGTAAATAATCGGCACTAATAGAGAAGGCTTTGCAAATTGATACGAAGGTCTCAAGGGACATGATTTTGATCCCACGCTCAATGTTACTGTAAAAAGAGGGCGATATGCCACATTTTTCGGCTGCGGCTTCTTGAGACAGACCTAACTCCTTGCGACGGAGTTGTATACGCTTTCCGAGTTCGTAATAATCAATGTCTTTCAAGTGACGTCCTCCTTTGATGTGTATAGATAATATTCTACCGAGAGTCGAGAGAAATAATAATATTCCATAAGAATAATAATTGCCCATTAGAATATATAGTGATATACTAATAAAAGGGATTATTCTCAAGGAATGCACGAGGGAGGAAGTATTATGGAAGAAAAATGCATGACCTGTGGCGGAAAATTGGGAATGCTTGGTGGAAAAGCTGTTCCGGGAGGAAGAATCTGCCCTAAGTGTGTATCACGTCTAGGGACGGAGATTATGAGGGAGATACAAACGTTCACCGCTGAGGATATTAAAGATTTTATAGCGGTAGATACTTCAGGAAGCCCATTATTATTGAAATATAGGGCAAATGTACGACTAATAGAAACCGAGGATAAACGTATTAAATCCTGGGATACGGAAATTGCAAGTGTAGAAAGGCAATATCAAAAAGAGATTAAAGAGGCCACGCAATATCGGAATCAATCAATAAAATCTTTGAAAAAAGACTTGGAGGAAATAAAAGCGAAACAAGGCGGATATTTAGAAGCTATTCAGATAGAAAATCATAATAGCCTTGTTGAAGATATAGAAGGCGGCTATCAGGAAGATGTTGAAACTTCAGAAAAGAATAGACGGGAGCTAATTGAGAGCGCGAGAGTAAATCAGAAAATAGACGAAAAAAATAAAGAAAAAGCACAAAATTCTTTGCAGGAATGTTTTGATGAGATTAAAAGAACAGCCATTACAGAAAGAATAAAGATGGATGAGAAAATAAAATCCGAGCGGGAAAAGGAAGAAAGAATCCAACAGGAAAGGGAAGAAAAAGCGCGTTTAAAAAGGGAGAAACAAAAAGAAAAGCAGAGAAAAAAGGAAGCAAACAAGAAAGAAATAAGGTTACAGGAAAAAACACAAACAGTAGTTCAAAAAACAGAGATGAAAAATTATTATGGTATCTTGGAAGTCTCGGAAAATGCGTCCTCAGAGGTCATTGAAATTTCATATCAAACATTGATAAAGAAATATCAAGATGGTACAGAGACTTCAAATAAAAAAGTTTTAGAGCTTAATGAAGCATATTATGTATTGTCAAATATAGAACGACGCAAGCAGTATGATAAATTACGAAAAGGACAGATTGCAAAAAGTCCACAAACGAATAGTGAAAAAATGGAAGGCGAGAAGTGGTATTATTCAGGTCTAGTTCTATTAGCAACGTACTGCTTGTGTATGCCGGTATCGTGGGTTTTAACATTTTTAAGATATAAGAATATTGAAAGGCAATCAGAAAGTTATAAAAAACGGACAAAAATTGCTGTTGGAATACAGGTTGGTTTATTAGCAGTATCAATAATTATATCAATAATAATCTCTATTATGTTTGGAGTTGTTGCATTTAAAGAAATCAAAAATGAAGACAATAAAAGTATAGAAGGCTCACTTGAAGCGTCGTATGAACAGGAGAGTCAAGAACATGTAAATGAAAATAATAGTGACTCTGTAGAACGTCCATATCGTACAAGTCTTGAAGAAAGCGAAACAACAAGCGGAGTTGTAAAACGCCCATATCGTTCAGGACCTGAAGGAAACGAAAGTGAGACACAACCGAGTGAATCAACAGTAGCAACAAGTGATGGACCAATAATTGATGATGATGTGGATTTATCCTTTTTATGGAGTTCAGACCATAGAACATCATGGTATTCCCAAACAACAGGATTGTATCTAATTACAGATTTTTATTTTCCAGATAGTCCTTATGGCGATACACCAAACGTTGTTTTTACATCAGCAGATGAGACCATAACAGCGGTAACAGCATATTATACGGAGTGCATCAGAATATCCAGAACTCCTAATGGTGGAATTGAATATTTGGCAAAATTGGAATCTGCGGATAGAGAAAACCCAGAAGATCTTGGAACAATTAAGATTATATGGAACTCATGGGAACAACTAGATTATCCGATAGTTGAAGTTGCTGATCCAAGCGTGGGATTAAAGGATATGTCCGTTATATCAGATGATTATGTATTTGAAAAAATGACGAGCTATGAAGAAGAATTTAGCGTTAGTTTTTAACAAATAAATTTCAAACCTTAAGGAGGAAAAACAATGTCAACAGGTTTAATGATTATTTTGCTTATTCTTTCAATTTTTATCACAGCTAAGGTATGTGGCATCTTGTTTAGGAATACAATAGGTACAGGAATGGCGTATATTACGCGTACATTTGTTGTATGGCTGATAGTTCTAGTGGTGCTTACTGGAATTTGTAGTGCTATAGGTCTGGTATAAATCTTACCTAGAAAATGAGGGATGAAATAATCCGGGGACTTTAATATATCTCGAATATAACAGCCATATGGACTTTCATATGGCTGTTATATTTTTTAATACCTATGTTCAATATACTCAAGCAACGCATCTCTAGGAATCTTCCAGCGGTTTCCAATTCGAAATCCTTCAATGTAATTATTGTGAAGCAAATCTAATAATGAGTTCTTTCCAATTTTTAAAACTTCACGACACTCATTAAAGGTCAAAATGTCTGGTGTATTATCTAACATGATATCATTTCTCCTTTGAAAAATTGGTTTATACCTGTTTGATACAGTTTATAAAAGTGTTTTGAAGTTTGACATCTATGGTACACGATGAAATTTCGATTATACATTATTTTTTTGAAATAAATTATGAAAAGGAGACGATGCACATGAAAACAGGAATGGAGATTTTGAGACTGGCAGGGAGACTTTCTGCAAAATTTATCATTTGGCTTGCAGGAAAATTAGAAAAGTAGGAAATACGAAAGGAGAATGTGACATGTCAGCAAATATAGAATCTATGTTTTATGTCAGAAAAACCCCGTGGCACGGTCTTGGAACCAGAGTTGAGTTTGCTTTAGACTCAAAGGAAGCTCTTGTGGCTGCTGGACTTGATTGGAAAGTCATTCAGAAATCCATCATGACCGATGACGGAAATTTAATTCCAGGCTTTAAAGCTAATATCCGAAATACAGATCATCAACTTCTGGGAGTGGTGACAGATCGTTACAAGGTCGTGCAGAACACGGACGCCTTCGCTTTTACAGATCAACTGTTAGGCGAGGGCGTTTCTTATGAAACTGCCGGATCGTTGCAGAACGGTCGCCGGACCTGGATACTTGCAAAGTTGCCGCAGAGATACATCATCAGCGGAGATGAGATAGAACCTTATCTCGTATTTATGAACTCCCACGATGGAACAGGAGCAATTAAAGCAGCGATGACACCGATCCGTGTTGTATGCCAGAACACGCTGAATCTTGCATTGAACACAGCCAAACGTGTATGGTCCACTAACCATACCGGAGACATGAAAGGAAAGATCATGGATGCCAGGGATTCTCTGCTCTATGCTGAAAAGTATATGGCGGAACTTGGAAAGACGATTGAGCGGATGAATCAGATCCGGTTATCTGATCGCCAGGTGCGGGAATATATCGACGCGCTGTTCCCTCTCTATGAGAAGCCAACACCACAGCAGACAAAAAATATTCTTCGCATGAAAGCGGATGTGATGGCACGGTATTATGATGCACCAGATCTGCAGGACGTCGGAAAGAACGGATATCGATTTATCAATGCGGTATCTGATTTTGCGACACATGCAAAACCTCTTCGAACGACAGCAAATTATAAGGAAAATTTATTTGCCCGAACGGTAGAGGGCAATGCCATGCTCGACCGGGCGTGTGAACTTTTAAAGAGAGCTTAATGGCAGCCTAGGGTTCTAAAATAAATGAAAATTTCTTATTGATATAGGGCAGGACGTAATTTATGCGATCCTTCCTTATATTTATTTAGCCAAAACGGAGGAAATCAAATGAGCGAGAAATACCAGAAAAGAGTCCTTGAGGACATGATGAAACGACCAATTCCCCGGAAATGGATCGGAATTGTAAAGCTGCAGATGGTAAGGGAAGGAAAAGTACTCTATGGAACAAGACGCTTCACATCCGCAGTGGATGCAGTCTCAATGGTGCGTCCGATATTTGCGCAGTCTGACCGGGAAATGATGGTGGTCATGAGCGTTAATACAAGACTAGAACCTCTGGCACTGGAAATTGTAGCGGTGGGAGGTGTAGATTCCTGTAATGTCGATATCAAAAATATTTTCAAACATGCATTGCTGAATAATGCATCATACATCATCTGTTTTCACAATCATCCGACAGGAGATCCTACGCCAAGCAAGGAAGATCGGCTGTTCACAAAGCGGCTGACATCTGCAGGACAAATTTTAAATCTTCCTGTCATAGACCATATCATTATGGGTGAAGAAACTTTTTACAGTTTTAAAGAGTATGGAGATCTGGAAGTATTTCCAGAAAATAATCCAGTTGCATAACACCAAAGATCACAAAAATTGAGGAGTAATACATATGGTAGAAACAAAATTGTCATTACAGAACGTAACAAGGGACGATTGGCTGCGTTTAAGAAAAAGCGGACTTGGCGGATCAGATGCCGGAGCTGTATGCGGGTTAAATCCTTATTCCAGTCCCCTGCAGGTCTTTTGTGATAAGACCACAGAAGAAGTACAGGACCATGATAATGAATCCATGCGGCAGGGCAGGGATCTGGAAGAATATGTCGCCAAGCGTTTCATGGAAGAAACAGGAAAGAAGGTACGGCGCTCAAATTTTATGTACCGTTCCGAGGAACATCCCTTCATGATTGCAGATGTGGATCGGTTAATTGTTGGCGAAGATGCCGGATTGGAATGCAAAACTGCCAATGCCTACAATGCAGACAAATGGAAAGATGGCAAAATCCCCGCTCACTACATTATCCAGTGCTGCCACTATATGGCTGTAACCGGAAAAAAGAGTTGGTACATTGCTGTCGTTATTTTAGGGCAGGAATTTAAGTATGCCAAAATCAGCTGGGATGATGAGATAATCCGGGATTTGATTACGGTGGAGGAGAACTTCTGGAAGAATCATATTCTTACGGGGATTGCTCCAAAACCGAATGGATCAGACGGAGATACTGCGCTTATTTCAAAACGATTTCCAACCTCCGCTACGGAAGAAGCTCTTCCGCTTGATTCTTTCGAATCCAGATTATACCGCAGAGCAGAGATCTTGGAACAGATGAAAACTCTCACGTTGGAACAGGAAAGGATTGATCAGGAGATCAAACTCTATATGGGCGATCACGCGGCTGCAAAAAGTGAGAATTTCCGGGTACGCTGGCAATCTGTAAACAGTGAACGTCTGGACAGCAAAGCTCTTAAAAATGCCGAACCAGAAATTTACCGGAAATATACAAAAAGCATATCGTCCCGGCGTTTTGTCGTGAGTCCAGCTACATAAGGGAAGGAGAATCTATATGGGATGTAAAGAAATCCGTCTGCTCCATGCAGATGAAATTGAATGCAGAATCGCAAGTGCATCAGAATACGGGGTGTCCCTCGTATTATACAAAGATGCAAGGGTCGATCAGAAAATCCTTGATGAAACATTTACTCCGTTTGGCTGGAAACGCAGCCATCAGATGATCGAAGGAAATCTTTACTGCACCGTTGAGATATGGGATCAGGAAAAAGACCAATGGATCGGAAAGCAGGATGTCGGGACGGAAAGCTATACAGAAAAAGAAAAGGGGCAGGCTTCTGACAGCTTCAAGAGAGCATGTGTGAATTGGGGAATTGGAAGGGAGCTTTACTCTGCTCCGTTTATCTGGATACCGAGAGAACTGGTCGCACTTCAGAAGATTAAAGAGAAATGGATAACGAAAGATCGGTTTCAGGTTCTTTCCATCGGTTATAACGAAAAGCGAGAAATCACAGACCTTCAGATTCAAAATCAGCAGGGAAAACTTGTCTACTCCTACTGTACCGGAAAGAAAGCAGAAGTGAAACCTGCCAGATCCAGAAATTCAAACGATGCTTCAACCGATGTGAAGCATCAACTAGCAGCAAAAGCCTTGCAGGAGCGCATGGATGAATTACAAAGAGAGCTGGACCGTACCGGAGTATCCTGGCAAACGGTATTAAAGCGTTACGGTTTGTACACCATCGATCAGATGACAGAAGAACAGTACCGGGATGCCATGGCAGGACTTAGAAAATCAAGATCGGTGGCTTAGAAAGGAGATTTATATGATACCAAGCGATGGAGTTTCTACATTATTTAAAGAAGCTGCGTTAAAACGAATCGAGCAGATTCTTCTTGCAGAATGGCGGGAGAAAAAGGATTTTTATCAAAGGGAAGGTCAAAAAAGAGAAAAACTGATCGAAAAAATGGATGATGCGGAGAAACAGATATTCGAAGAATATGTAAGAGTGGTTCTGGAAAACAACGCAGAAAAAGAAATGGCAATTTACGCAACTGGATTTATGGATGGAATATACACAGCCAGAAAAGTCATGGATCAGGAATATAAGTAAAACAGGAGGAAAAAATCGTGGAGATTAGAATTTCAAAAGAAGATTTCATGAAGATCATCAAACGTGTCGCAAAATCAATGCTTGGGAGTGTTTCTGCACTCAATGCTTCAACAATTATCTCAAATAATGAACTGATCTATCAAGGGACAAAAGCTTTAATTCGTGGAAATAGAGTCCATCGGGGTGTATATCTGGATGAGTTTTATAGTCTTCTCGACCATGAAACAGATCTTCGTGATAGCATCGGTAAAATGATTCTGGTGGATGTCAATTCAGCGGAGATCTCACATTTTGATTCAGTTTTTGGAGATCTTACAAACTGGGAACAGGTACGTTCGAAGGTCTTCTGTAAACTCATCAACCGGACAGGGAACTTAAAGCACCTGCAGATGATACCGAATACCCGATATCTTGATCTGGCAGTTGTATACAGCCTGGAATTTCACATCAGAAATTACATATACCGAATTGAAATCACAAATCAGATGATGAACCAGATGAAAATTTCCTTGGAAACACTTCACAAACAGGCACTTACCAATATGAAAGCAAAATTTCCTTACAAGGTTGAGACATTGGAAAATCTTATGCTGAATTTGACAGGCTTTGACCAGGAACATATTCCAGGCGGCAATTATATAAACCTGCCTGTATATGCCATGCAGAACCGTTTGGAAACAGACGGGGCATCCGTCCTTCTTGATTCAGAACCGTTTAAGAACCTGTCAGACCAGCTGGGTACCAATCTGATTGTGTTTCCATCATCAATTTACGAAGTGATGGCTCTGCCAGAGACACCGGATATGTCCTATGAAGACTTAAAATTACTTTTGATGAGAATCAATCTTGGTTATTTAACAGCATCGGAGCAGTTATCTCCTCACATTTATCGCTATGATCGGACTGAAAACGCATTAGAAATCGTAGATTAAAAGAATTGCCAGGGTGGAACTACTTACCGCCCTGGCAGTCTTCTTTTATAAAAAACCACTAAATCAATCATAAAATACACGGAGGAATAAGCATGAAAACATTAAGAGAATTTGCAGAAATGATTTTAAATCAGGTTTCCGAAAACATGGGATACCGGGGAGAAATCGTAGAAATTCCTAACAATAACGTAGAAAATCGTGTCGGACTTGCACTTTCAGAGCCAGGAAATAAGTTGTCGCCCATCGTTATGATAAGTGATCTTTATGAAGAATATAAAACAGAGGGCAATGAAAATATGCTTGGACCCTGGTGCCTCAAAGTGAAAACGAGATTCTTGCAGCAATTAGAAATGCAGGAGGATTTTCCTGATATCACAAAAATGCTGCAGCAAGGATATCCAGAATTAAAAAACCATATTCAAATGAAATTGATCAATGCTGCCGCCAATGAGCAGCATTTAAAAGATATTCCCTGGGTTCCATTTCTGGATCTGGCAATCACCTTCCGTCTGGCACTCGAATCCAATCAGGATATCTGCGTATTCACAGAAATAACCAACTCATTGCTGAAAATCTGGAATGCAACGTCGGATGAACTGTATCAAGCTGCTCTTACCAATCTGCAGGCGAATAATGATTACGTGTTCTGTGATCTTTTCGACTATTTATTTAAAGATATGCCTGAATTTTCAGGGATTTCCGACTCTGTTCCCACTGTAAAGTTATATATTTTGACAAATAATCAAGCTCAGTTTGGGGCTTATGAACTTCTGCGACCGAATATTCTCAAAGAAATTGCTGATAAATCAAACAGCGATCTGATCATTTTTCCCTGTTCTGTACACGAACTTCTGGTGCATCCATATGATGGAACAATTTCTATTGATTATATGCGCGAAACAGTTCATTGTTGTGGTCAAGCTTTTTTGTAACACTTGTGGCTAAA
>NZ_QWGI01000018.1:0-34067 GCF_003435125.1 Clostridium sp. AM25-23AC
TTTGCTCCGCAAAGACGGCCGTTTAGCTTCGCAATATGCACTTTAGTACCAAAATAGTACCACAAGGCAAAAAATAAGCTCGCAAATGCCCATTTTACTAGGCTTTGCGAGCTTTTGAAAATTATTCAAACTCGGCAAATCCAAAGATATTCTTAAATATATTTGTTTAAGTTTTACATCTTTTTTGCCGTTATTTTATTTCTGTTGCATATATTATTTTGGCTCACTGATTTTCTGTTGCCAATTTGTTGCCAGCTTATTGTAAATGGTGTAGATAAGTTTGACAACATTTATTTTGAGAACACTGCATCATTTCTGGAAAGTAGATACACACAATATTGATTCATGCTGATTCCTTCCCGCTGAGAATGTTCTGCCAGTGATCTGTGCAGACTTCGTGGAATTCTCAATTTAAACTGCCCAGAATAATCTTCCAAACTATCTGGTTCATGAATCTCTACGCCTTCTTCTAATGCAGCTTCAATCCATGCTTTTTTTGCATCCAGTGCATTTGCTACCGCACTCTCCACTGTCTCACCACAAGTAATGCAACCAGGCAAATCCGGATAAGAAACTACAAATCCGCCTTCATCTTTATCTTCCACAATTTCCATACGATAGGACATTGCCATATAATCATTCAGCGTCTTCATCATTCTTCGCCTCGCTTTCTACAATCTGCCTTACCATTTCTACATATACTTTCTTGATTGGTTCGTGCTTTGGTATTGTAATTGGCATACACCCTTGCTTTCTGAAAGTATAATGACTACTTCCATTTCTTGGTGCATTCATTTCGTAACCATAGCTTTCCAATACCTTCCGTAACTCATCAAACCGGAGGTCTTTCGATAAATTGCATATACGTGTTATCAGTTTATCCCACTTTGACATTTATTATACCTCCTATTCATATTATACGTGGTGTCGCATATGGTGTCAATCAATTTATTTATGTACATTCTTTTTTAAATAAAATTTGCATTGCTCCGCACCAATACATCCCGGCAAACCTGAAATCGAACATTCTACCCTACCATTTGGCTTGTTCCGCTTCACATATTGAATTAAATTTCTGCAACTATCTTCCTTTAACAGTTCTCTAGATTTTTTTGGAATATAATGTTTACATGGAGCGTTAATAACTGTACATGGTTTTTTTTGACAGAGACAGATATTTTTGGCATAATAGAAACAATTTTTTCCACTAACATTAATATTTAAGCTATCATTTTTCTCTTTTTTCTCTACCTCTGTCTTTGGCTCATTCTCTATCTTCTCGTGCTCAATTTCAAAATTATTCAAACTCATTTCTTTTTTAGAAGAATCTATATTCTCACATTCCTCCTCAAGTATATCAACAACTTTGAATAATTTTTCTATTTGCTCTTTAAGAATTTGCGTTCCCACATCTCCATCGACAATTGTCAAAGAAAAGTATTGCGGAAGTGAATGCTTCAGTGAATTAATTGCATTTTTCTTAAAATAATATATTTTGTCTTCCTTACTAGGATATATCGCTCCAATTCCTATTACATCTGAAAAAAACTTGTCCTTAGATGCTATTTGTGTTCCGTATTTCAAAACTAACGCTGGAATATATCGCCTTTTCACATTATAGAAATTTGAATATTTAGCATCCAGTATATAATAGTAATCTTTATAATTACCAGATATTTTCAATACAAAATCCGGGGTCCATCTATCATTCCACTTACTTTTTATAAAATTGTAACCTGTTGAATACAAATTAGTACATGCATTACTTCTATCTATCCAAATAGATGGTTCATATAATAATGTTATTTCATATCCATTACCTTCAAATATATATTGGTTATTGATATTTTCAGAATCATCTTCTACATCATATATAATTCGGTCTGAATCTTGCAAAATAAATCCGCACAAAGCAATTGCGTTTTGAATTTTTATCAAACAATAATATTCAAAAATTCGGCTTAGTGTTTTTAGTTTGAATAAATAATTTAAATGATCAAAAGTATAATCCCCTGCTTCAAACCATTTTGCCATACATTCATAACAGATTCGATAATGATATATTTGTTTAAATGTATTCGTAAGCTTAGGCAATCCATATATATCCTCTGGTATACACTTTAAAATTTTTTCATACCTATAATATATTTCTTCCAAAATATCTTTTTTTTCAGAAAATCTATCCACCACGCCTTTATAATAAACATAAACGCATTTTCCTGTAAGCGCATGCGTATTTGGCAATTGTGCAACTATTGATTCAGGTATGTTTTCTACCTCTACAATTTCTTTAGCAAATCCTATAATTTGATTTTCTAAATAATCAATGACATTTTTTAAAAATCCTAATATAACTCTATTTTCATACACATTATAAGAATACTTAGAAATATATGTTTTTATTTTCGATGGCATATAATTGTAACCATTAAAATTTATTCCTGTTTTTTTATCAGTTTTCACAAGATTATCTGGATTGCACGCAATCCACCTTAAACTTTCTTGATTTACTACTCTCATTGATCTTACATCTTCTACACTGGCTACAGGTTCTACAAAGGACTTCTTATGATTAAAAAAAGAATCATAATTCTCTTCGTAAGTCTTTATAATTTCATCTACCAATTTAAGTGTATTCCAAATAGATCTTGTACTGTCATTCTTAAGTCCTGAATTTTTTTTGTTACGACTAAAACATACCTCCAAAAAATTAGGAATATTTTTTTCTATTTCATCTAGCATCTGTTCAACTTGTCTTGTCGTTTGTTTAGTAGTAGCAATTCGAAGAAAATCCGTGTAAAAACGTTCTTCTTTTCCCTCTTTTTCGCTTACCCACACACTTATATATGCCAAATCAAAACAACCACCAAAAACTAAATCTTGATCCGTTTCATACCAATCCGTAGATGCCTTATAATGTATAGGTACTGAATAGTCTCCCACAAATATCTCTACATTCTCATACTCTTCTATTTCACGCAAAATAAATTTGTATTGATAATTTTCAAAAAATAATTGTTCATTATTAAATGCTTCGAAAGATGGTTGACGATCACGCAACAAGATTTCTGCAACAGTACCATCTGGCTTAACTATGCATAACTTCATGTTGACATCCCCTTTATTTTATAAACTAAAGAAACTATAAAATTCATGCTCTGATTTTTCGAGGATTTTAGAAACAATACTTGCACTTTTATTTAATTGATTTTCTTTGCAAATAGTCATTAACCCATTCAAAAACTCTTTATACTGTTTTCCATTTCCGTTAATACAAGGAAGTATTTTCTGGGATATAGCATAATCAAGCGCAACTTCTTTTGATGACATAAACATTTCAGCAACCAGATAATAATGGCTTATTAAGTGAATACTTCTTGCACTTATTGTATGTCCACCTTCTTTCATCTTATCAATTATTCTATCTAATCTAGTCTTTGTAATCTGATTCATTTTTTTATCCTTGACGTTATGCCAATCAAAGATATTGTTTAATGTTTCTAACGAAATTACTTCACTATTATTCTCAACAACCGAATCATCCATCAACCCTGAGACAATAACATCTACAGAAACTGGATTCATAGATATAACCCATGCTCGATCAAGAAATCTTGGTGAAAGATCCGCAGTTGTTTGATCATAATTAATAGTTGCAAGAAATTTTAACTCTGAACCAAATTCATATTTTTCCCCATTTGAATATGAAACAACTTGATGTGTAGGATCATCACAATAATAATTAAAATTAGACCAATAAAATTCTATTGGGCTTAAATTAGCTTCATCAAGCAACACAAGATAAGGTGCTTCAACTATGTTATTCGCATTTTCCTCATTCAATTTTTTCATACACTCTGAAAATCTCGGTTGAGTACTTTCTATCTCTTTAGTTAATGGATTATAATACCCCACTAAATCTTTTGAAGAAGTCCAGCCTCTTTCAACAAGGATTTCTGCAAATCTAGAATCATATAATCCAAGTGCTTTAGCTAACAATTTACACAATGAAGTTTTTCCAGTTCCCGGTTCACCTGCAAAAACAGTTATATAATTTTGTACTATGCTTATCAAATAATTGTAAGCATCATCTTTACTAATTACACGCCCCGCTTCTTCAAATTTTTTACAAAGAATGGCTACTATTTCATCGGCATCCACATCCTTTTTTAAATTAACCATTCTACTTAAAACATTTTCTTCTACTGTTTCTTCTGGCATTTCCAATTGCGAAACTAATAATTTAGTTATTTCTGAAGTTCGATTATTTGCAGCCCATTCAATAATTTTAGTATTTAAATCATTGGATACCGTTCTATATTCATCTTTTATAGAATCACAAGCCCTTTTCCATGTATCTCTATCTGCTTCAAACTGTTTTGCTTCTTTTTTTGCCTTTTCAATTGCAATTTGTACATCTTCTAATTCTTTTCTATTTTCTGATACTAAACTTTCTATTTCTTGTTTTTTCTGCTCAATCGCTTGTTCTCCAAGTTTTTCCAATTCAGCCTGTTTATCACTTAATTTTTGATTTCCTTCCTCTATTTCTGTTACGAGCTCTTCTCTTTTCTTTTCTAAAATATTTAACTCGCTTAAAATTTCTTTTTTCTTTTCTTCGTAATGAACATCTTCACGAACAACATTGGTTAATAATTCTTCATGTGTTCTTAAATACTCTTCTTTATCTGATTTTGCATTAGGGTTGTTTTTAAAATATTCTTCCGTTAAACGTACCTTATAATCACTTAAATCTACTGACGTCTGTAATAACTCACATATTCTTTTTATTCTGTTATCCGTTAATTGACCTTCTTCAGAAAAAGAATCTGCCAATTCCAAAAACTGTTCTCGTATTCCAGCCAAATTATCGATTTCTGATGATTTATTTAAAAGAGTTTTAAAAAAGTCAGCAAGTTCTTCATTGTCAATATACTCTATTTTTTCTTCAGGCTCAATAGCTTTTAAATCACTAATATTATAGATAAATTCTATGCGATCATTTCGTCTGATTGAAAAGTATCCATCCATAATAATTTTTTCTATATCTGAATTTCTATATCTATTTATAGTTCCACTATTTACAAATACTTTAATAGTATAATATGATTCATCGCCATATGAATCTTCGATATCAGAAATCATAAATTCGAATGGTCCATAACAATCCTGTGCATATCTCAAAAGAATCTGTTTATTAGGTCGATGCTTAATCCTGATAGTTCTTTTTGTTTTGTCGTTTATAAAATCCTCAATTGCATAATCAATATCTATAATTTCAACAACTTCATCCTTATCAAAATCATCTATTGCATTGAAAGGAATCTGATATTTATTACTATTATCAGTATAAGGTGCATACCCCGGATGTAAATCTCTATTAAAATCAATCTTAAATTGTAATAATCTATTTTTTATACTTTCTGTATCACTATCAGATATACCAGTAAGTGAAACTGTTCCACCATTTGGAAATTCTCCCCACCTATCTTCAATTCCTCTTAATTTGCCATCTTCCATAATCTCGTATTGAGGACGGATAAAACTCTTATTACCAAATGCTCCCAGAAAATATCTATACATCTTTTGTCCCTCCAAATTAATTATCTTATTTACATTCCAACACTCACTCAATGAATTTTCGTAATTATACACCCCTATTAAATAGGCTTTTCAATGATATAATTTTATCTAAATTTTACCACATTTAGCTTAATTACTCCATTGAATTTTTACAAATACCCAAGAAAAAGAGTGGTAAATATTACCACCCAAATTCTTTATTCACACACAATTTCTTTCAATATCATCTCCTCCGCACAAGCCCGGATATTATTCATTCTCCCAACCCATGCCATCTGATTCTGCATCTTCAGTTCTTCCGTCACTCCCTGCTTTTCTTTCATCTGCTCCACCAGTCTGTCCATCATCTGATTACACTCCTCGTCAATCTGATGCAAATGCTCATTCAACTTCCCGGCAAGCACCAGTTCCAGATATAATCCTTTCCGATGATCTTTCAAATAAGTTTTTCTCAACATTCCATACTTCCCAATCGGATACTCTGTCTCTTCCGGGAGATATAGGTCTGGATAATACAGACCATCCTCTCCTAAAGTATAACCGATTCCATTTTCTCCCATAATGTGTTTCTCCATGATTGTCCTCCTATCTTGCTCCCCGATTTTTGTTCTGACTACGGGTATGCTGTTTATTTTTCTGTTCATTCTGTATTTCTTGTTTCTTTTCAGCCAGCTTCGCCCTAATACCATGTGCTACTGGCTCTTTTCCTGTTTCTTTCTTCCATTTTTCTATTGCAGTTCGATATTGGCTATACTCAGATTGAGAATCCTTAAAATCTTTTAAAAATTCCTGTACACTTCTATATCCGATTTTCTGTACAATCCTTGGAAGGTAATCTTTCATATCTCTGATCTGACTTTTCAGTTCATCAATTTCTTTCTGCAATTCTTTTTTCTTTCTTCCTTTAAACCATCCCGTGACCTCTGACAGTTCTTTCTTCTTTGCAGAAAGCTGTTTTTGTTTCTGTTGAATTGCACCGTTTTGATCTTCCAGTTCTTTATTCACTTTAAATAGTTTCGGATACTTTGATGCAAGCCTCGTCATTTTAGGTTGTTCCGATTCTGCCTTTTCTTCTTTTGTTGTCTTGATTGCTGCCATGCTATTTTCAGCAACATGCTCTTGGTGTTCGGCTTCCGTTCGCTCTGTCTGTGCCACACTTGTCTGCTCCGGCACTTCCCTGGGCTTCTTAAACAGCACACTTGCTATCAAAAACTCCAATGCCTCGACCGCCACTGTTACAACTCTGGAAAATAATCGTGGTCTGTTTCCACGCCGGGCAATTGATTCCCTGATTGGCTCCGTGATTTCTTTCCGCTTCACTTCCATTATCTTCGATTCCGGCACTCCACTAATCAATGCCATATCAACAGCTCTGTTCCATTCCCGGCGTTTTTGGTTATCCGCTTCTATTTCCTGTGCTTTCGGATTATTTTTTCCAATTTTCTTTGTTGCAAGATAAATACTGCCACGTTCAAACACTTGTAACTTCTGATTCTCATCTTTCACGTAAATATTAATTAAGTCTGTATAAGAATGCTTTACCTCATCCAGAAATGAATTACTCTTGAAGCGTTCCTCTTTCACTGTAAACAATTTTTTCTCATATACTTCTCCTTTTTTCACGATACTGCAGCCTTCTCGTATCTCACCATCTTCTCCCAATATCTCTTTCTTGGTTCGGACATGCTTCCCATTTTCATCATAAAACATATTTCTGCTAGCAGTCTTGATGATTGGTTCGTCTAATAACTTCCGTTCTGCAAATATCAGATGAATGTGATAATTGGTCTTTCTTTTATTGTGGTGCAAAGCAGCGATACACTCCATTCCATAATTCTGCTTAAAATGATTTGTAAAAAGCTGTAGCAATCTATCCGGCTGATATTCTGTAAAACTCTCTGGCAAAGCAATGATCAGTTCTCTTGCTTCAATGCATTTTCCTTCTGTTCCACTTTTAGCAAATTCTTCCTGATTACATTTTGCAAGTTCACGCCAAAATTTCCGTTCTGTGGTTTCATAAACTGCATAAAGATTTTCCTGTTTTGCGTGACTGGATATATAAGTGATCCTGCCTTTTACATTGCTTAGTTTTGTCATTTGAATAAATGAATTTCTTCCGATAGGCACTCCCTCCTTGTCTTCGGCAAAATAAATTCTGCCATATTATTTGTGAGTGGATGCATCAGCATCCGTTTACGAACTAACTACCGTTTTCGTCTACAATAGCTCCCGGCAGGGCGAAATATCCTGAGTACAAATCTTTGATTTGTGCGATGGTGTATTTCGCTCTCAAACGCCGAGGGCTTTGTGAGATGCTTCCTACATCTACCATAACTTGGCTTTAACTTTTCATTTTGGGCGTATCCGCCCTCTTTTTTCTGCCCGTATCCGGGCTTATTTTTTACCCCTAACAACCAAACGGCTATTTCTCTTCCTGTCTGCTTTATTCCGGTATCCTTGCCCGTACATACTCCAGATCTTCGCAATACGGTGTTCCAACCAAATACCATTCCCTCGCCAGATTCATTTCCATTCGTGTCTTTACCCACTGATCATCAACCAGAACTTCCAGACATTCTCCGCAGTGAAATCCTGGATCAATCCATAAGTCTGATGACAATAATCCATATCTTTTGTTATAACTGTTGTAACCTAATCTTCCTTCTCTCATGGTGTCATTCTCCCTTCATTTATCGTTTCCGCAGGGACGCCCTGAATCAGGGCCCCCTTTTGAAAATGTTTTTCTTCGCCAATCAACTACCGACTGCACCTTACAGACCTTCTCTTTGTTTGTTATCTACAGGTGCGTGGCACGCTCCTGTCATAAGGTCATCAAACAGAATCTTTACCAACGAAAGTCCTCATGCATTCCGCACTTATCCAAATATTCCTGTCTCGCCTTTTCTCGTTCTTCCTCGGTTGGTGCTGTTTTGAATGTTGTATATAACTGACGCTTTACCATACTGTCTAATTTTTCCATCAATGCTTTTTCTATCTCCGGCAAATATTCCTCGTTCCTGGCAAGATGATGCTGGAACAATGCCAGTAATAAACCTTTTGATATCTGTACCTGTGATTTTCTTTCCATGTTTCTCCTTTCCGTGACGATAGTGACGATATTTTCACTACCGTCACGCTATATAAAATACCGTCACAACCGTCACATATCGTCACGCTTGTTTTCCAACAAAGGTTAATCTGATCTTTCTTCCATCATGTCCTCGTTCCGCTTTATATTGGATTCCATATTCCAGAATCAATCGTTCCAGGCTGACATTTAATTTTCGTGATAATGCGTTCGGCTGCATTTCCACCTGCAATACTTTCACAAGCTCTGTTGCTGTTCCTGCCCACTCTGGCGTAGTTTCTGTTACAAGTTCTTTGATTTTTTCCAACACTGGATCTTCTGGTTCTTTCCAAAGTTCTGTTTCTGTCTTGGTAAGTTCCCAGACACATCTCTCCCGATTAAAATTCAACCACAGTTTCTGATCCTGCTGGTCACGCCCTGCCACTTCCAGAACTGCTTTATTATCTGTACGCTTTTCTTTCTGCATAACAAATGCTCCATCCGCAGCTCCCAGTAGACCATTCGTACCGGAAATCATATCGAAACTATCTGAAGATTCCATTTTCCTTGTATGATGCACAACCAGAAAACAGATGCCATATTTATCACTGAATGCTTTTATCTTTGTTACAATCTCATAATCGCTGGCATAACTGAATTTATCTCCACCAACTTCACGCACTTTTTGAAGAGTATCAATGATAATCAGTCTTGCGTCTTTATGCTCCGTCACAAATGTTACAAGCTGCCTTTCCAGTCCGTCATTGAGCGATTTTGATTTTGTAGCAAAATAAAAATTCTCACTGCCTTCCATTCCAAACATCTGTGATAATCGCTTCTGCAATCTTGCATAATCATCTTCCAATGCCAGATAGAGAACCGTTCCCTGCCTAACTGTAAATCCCCACAATGGAAGTCCTTTACTGATGTGATACCCGATCTGTGCCATAAAGAATGATTTTCCAATTTTCGGCGAACCAACAAACAGGTAAGTTCCGTTATATAGAAGTCCATCTACAATCGGCAGTTTTGGTGGATATGCAGTATCGTATAATTCCATCATAGAAACGGTTTCCAGATCATCTAAATTCTTTTTATTTGCTGATTTTGCTGTATTTTCCGCATTATTTGTGGCTTGCAGATTGCCCTTACCGGGCAAATCTGCTATACTTTGGTTGGTTAATTTATTACTTGATGGCTGTTCCACATCTGCGCCAACAGATGCAATCGGAGCAGTCATTTTTTCTTTTGCTGTCATTCATTTTCCCCTTTCAATCCATACAATGTCTCAGCGACCAATCTCAGGGTACTCAGCAACTCTTCATTTTCCTCACTGCATTTTTCCAGACGTTTCAATTCTTCATAAATCTCTGCCATCTGATTTCGCAATGCTTTATACACTCTTGGATTTCCCTGTACCACAATTTCCCGATCAGTTAATCGTTTTGTGATATAGTCCTGCTTGCTAAGTCCTGATAATCGGACACATGCATCAATTTGCTCTGCTTCTGCCGGGGATACCCGGAATGCTACGATTTTGTTTCTCCATCTTCCTTTACTGTCCAGATTTTTCTCCATTTAATTTTTCCATCCTTTCAATATCCAGCTGTTCTGCCATCTGTGTCTGCTCACTTGGAAACAAATGTGCATATCGGTAAGTGATATCAATGCTCTCATGTCCCATTCGGTCTGCGATTGCCAATACCGTAAATCCCATATTGATCAATAACGATACATGGGAATGCCGTTACGGTATAATAACGACAAACAGAAAAAGCCTTTATTTTCAAGGGGTTTGAGCGTTTGTCGTCTTTTATTCAATTCCTTTTCCAAGTTGAAAATTGACGAAAACTATAAAGAAAAAAGGAGGCTGTTTTATTAACGACAAAATTTAATAGTGCCAGCGGTCCGGCTTTATGTCTGACCGCTGGTTGCCGTGGGCGTTTCACTTTTATAGGTGGACGCCCTTTTTTCATACTCATTTTCGAGAGAAAGGAGATCCACATGGAATTAAACGAAATGGAAAAAAAGCTGCTCTTTCAAGTGGAGGGCGATTATCAGACAAAGATCCTGAATGAACTTTATATGACCGTGCGGTATTCAAATAATTCCGAACAGCGGGAGGCGGCAGAAGGTCTTATGGCAAAACTTCGTGTTCTGTCAAATGCAGAGTGCATGGACTTGGTAAAAGATATTCAGAAGAATTACCGTCTGCCCTATCCAGCCCGGACGATTGGAGAAAAGATCGCCGAGGCCAGACAACAATCAGGGGCAGAAAAATTGAAGGGGCATGACATCATGGCACTTGAACGCTTTGATCCAGAAGTAAAGCACATGATCGTCTTTGATGTATTGTCTTACGATTCCCCTGTTGGCGACAAAGGCGATAAGATGCGCTTGTTCCTTACAGATGCCGGCTATCAGAAATTTTTAGAGAGCCAGGAACGGGGCGAAGTGAAACTGAAAAACCATGCGAAGGTCTCTGACGGTCATCTCCATTATGACCGCAGGGATCATGCCTTGTAACGGAATAGTCGAAGAAAGGAGGCGGTACAATGGCAGTATTCCGTGTAGAGAAAACAAAGGACTTTACGATAATGAGCAATCACCATCTGCGCAATACGGAGTTGTCCTTAAAGGCAAAGGGGCTTTTATCACTTATGTTGTCGCTGCCGGAAGATTGGGATTATACCACAAAGGGACTCGCCCATATCTGCAAGGATGGTGTGGATTCTATCACTACTGCCCTGAAGGAACTGGAGCGGCATGGTTATCTCACCAGACAGCGCCTCCGCTATGATAACGGGCAGTTGGGAGACATTGAATATACGATCCATGAGCAGCCTGTAAGTACCGAAAACACAGGGCTTTCACCTAAACGGGAAAATCCAAGACAGGTAAAACCAGAACAGGCAAAACCTAAACAGGCGGAACCTGAACAGGAAAATCCGGCACAATTAAATACTAATCCATTAAAAACAAAAAAATCAAAAAAAGATAAATCAATAACTTATCCATCAATCTATCCGGCAGAGCCGGAAGCGGCAAACCGCACGGATGGGATGGATCGGATAGAGCTGATAGAAGCCTATCGTGAAATCATCAAAGAAAATATTGAATATGACTTACTGGTCTTACGGTATGGCAGGGAACGTTTGGATGAAGCCCTTGAACTTATGCTTGAAGTGATTTTGTCGAAACGCCCTTACATTCGCATTGCCGGAGATGATTTTCCGAGGGAGATCGTCAAGAGCCGGTTCCTGAAGATCAATTCCGGCCACTTAGAGTATGTCTTTGACTGTATCGACAAGAACACAACGAAGGTCGGAAACATCAAAGCGTATCTGCTGGCGGCGCTGTATAATGCCCCGGCTACAATGGACAGCTATTACCGTGCCGAGGTCAATCACGACCTGTACGGCTGTTAGGCACCTTTGGGTGTCTTTTTTCATTTCATCACAGGAAGGAGGCAAAGCACAATGAAAAGAAACACTGTGCCGGTACTATGCCCGGCGTAACCAAAGAACAGATTCAGGCAGCGCGGGAAGCTGACTTGTTTACTTACCTGCAATTCCATGAACCCGGCGTGCTGAAACAGGATGGACCTAATTTCCGGCATAAGGAGCATGACAGTCTGGTATATGTGACCGGGAAAAGGTACTGGTACTGGAACAGCCGCGGACGGAGTATCAATGCGCTGGACTACCTGATCCAGATTCGGGGATATGGTCTTGTGGATGCGGTTCATGCTCTGGTAGGTGGCGAAATCCCACAGGAACCGGCTTACCGAAGTACGGCAGAAATACAGGTATCAAAAGAGCCGGAAAAGAAAACATTCGCTCTCCCCTGGGCCAGACGTTGCGCGACCGCTGCGGTCTCCTATTTGCAGAAACGGGGGATCAGCTCAGAAGTCATTCGCCAGTGTTTACAAGCCGGGATTTTTTACGAAGCCCGGTATCATGGAGAACCGGTTTGTGTGTTTGTTGGGAAAGATGATTCCGGGAAAGCGAAGTTTGCCTGTATGCGCAGTATCAGCGGCAATCTCAAAAAGGATGTCTATGGCAGCGACAAAGGATATAACTTTTGTTATCCCCCGCAAAGTCCGGGCAGCCGGCATGTGGCAGTCTTTGAAGCTCCTATTGATGCGCTTTCCCATGCGACACTTCAAGAGCTGGAGGGATGGAAATGGAATGGTTATCGCTTGTCTTTGGGCGGTACTTCCCATGTGGCGCTGACTTCTTTCCTGGAACGCCACCCGGAGATACGGCGTGTTACCCTTTATATGGACCACGACCTTGCCGGATTTGTCAATGCCCGGAAAATCAAGACCATGCTTCACGAGGATAAACGTTTCCGTCATATCCGGGTAAGTGTCAACCCTCCCCGGATGGGAAAAGATTACAATGAGAAATTGCTGCTGGTTCGGGAACAACTGCAAACCAGCCAGCACCAACGCCGCCCAAAAGAGGCGGCTGTTTCAATTTAGGGAGGATTTCAACATGAATGGATCTCAACATATCTGCTTTACAGACAGCGCCGGAAAAGCGCTGTTTTCCATTCCCGACAATGGTTTACTCTGCCTGTTCTATGGAAACGGGGACAGGCACTTTGCTGTTTGTCATCGTCTGGATGACACCCATGCAGAAATTGACGGGGTAAATTATTCGCTGCCGGATTTTGCCAAAAGGATGAAACACAACCAGATCAGCTTTGCTCCGGCATAAGGCTGGAAAACAAATAACAGGAGGATTTGAAAATGAAAAAAATTGAAAATACCGCTTTGCAGATGATTGCCGAGGCTTCCCGGTGTCCAGACTACGGCCCCGATATGGTTAAATCGCTGATGAAAAAGCTGGACATGAACGAAAAGGGCTTTGCTCTTTTGATGAATGTTGCCCCATCCACAGTGCGTCTTTGGACCAGCGGAGCTGCACAGCCCTGCGGCACAGCAAAACGCCTCATGCAGATTTATGAAACCGGTCCGGAGATTGTCGGCAAGATTGCCGGCGGGCAGCTACCGGCAGATGGGAGGGATTGATTAAATGGCGGAGACAGATAGCCAGCCGTTTGCGGAAAATGAGCAGGTCAAAGAGCTGCTTCACATGAAAGGAGGAATTTGATTGAATCAGGAACCACTACCGCAGATTCATTTGATCCGTGATACAGACTTATCCGTCTTTGCGTATGAGCTCCATATTTTTGCCGGAGATTTTCTTAGGGAATGCGAATTTAATATGCGTTCTCTGGCGACAAATACCGGGGCTGATTCCATTGCCATCATGGGAAAAAATCACATATGGCTTTCCGACGCTTTGTTTGCTTATTGTTCTACGGCGGATCTTTATCAAATGATCTCAACAACGGAGTTTATCGGAGCGAGGGCTTTCCTGTTTCATACGGATCGCAGAGAGGGCGGTCACTTGTACGGAGATGTCCTGATGATGGATTTAGACACGCTGCGGCAGGATATAAAAAGAAATATCCTCTATCCTTGCGGCGTCAATATCGAACGCAAAGATGGTTCAGCGGCTACGGTCAGCCTGAAAGAATGGACTGAAATGGAGCTTTACGAAAAAGATGCTCTGAAAAGTTGGGGGTTTTCTTATGCCCCGAATCAAGTTACGGAATGGCAGTACCACTATTCCACGATGTTCAGACAGTGGATGGATCAGGCATTTCGTTATATGCCCCAGGATTTAGAAGAACGCCTGAATATGCAATATATGGAGGCAGCCCAGAACCCGGATATGGATAAGTACCGCATACCACAGGGAACGGCAAAGCAGATGCTTCTTTATGACGAAGCCCCTGTGTATCGCCTTCTTCCATCCGGTTCGGAGAAAATTGCGCCCATCGCGGCAATCTCTACGGGCCTGTGGTATGAAAATTACCGGGAGTTTGCCATTGCACCAGAGGATTTAGGCGCTCTGGACAAACTGATCCGCAGGGAAACTGACCGGCTCACAGGAAACCTCCCACAACTTCACAAAAACGAAGAACGTCGCCCTGCCCCGGAGCGATAAGAATTTTACACTGACTGGAGGTGATGAAGATTGGCAGGAGTGCATGAAGATTTCGGTGAAAAGATCGGCGGTGCGAAAAAAGACCTGTGGAAAGACCGCGGGCTGTATGCGGATGATCTGGAAGCCATGAATGAGCGCGAAGCCGAAAAATTTGTGAAAAAGGATAATGTCTGGAAAAAGCCGGACTATGCAGCCATGCTGGAGGAAGGGATTCCTCTTGGCGTGGTCTATTTTATCAAAAAAGCAAGGGACGGCTTAAACGCCTCTCCTCAGTATTACCGCACGGATGACACCCCGGAAAAACGGACTGCGAGGCAAAAGGAGTATATAAAAACAGTCCGGGAATTGCAGACAGTGCTTTCAGATGTCCGTACTGTGGAGGATGCCATGAGAGCCTATGACCGCTTTTTCGTTGACAATGGATATTTAGAAAAGGTACAGGGCTGGGTAAGCGGAATCCATTACCGGGCAACGAAAAAGGGTCAGGACAATCCCGTGATTACAAACAAATTATCCAATACTATGCTGATCCGCTCGGCTGAATATTTTGAGCGCAACTTTACTCAGAAAGCAAAAAAGGAACAGTTTTGTGTTTCCAAAGAGCAGAAAATACCGAAAGGTTATGCGATCCACTTCAACGACGGGAAACATACCTATTCTAAAAATGAGGACTGGAAACCCGGTACCTACTATGTGACAAAAGGCTATTCGATCCTGCGGACCAATTTTGAGACCAAAGAAGCTGCCCTGAAATGGGTGCAGGAACTTGCCAAAGGCAGGAACAAAAATGGGAAGATCCGGTTTGTCCCTCCCCAGCTCGCCCATGTCAAACGTACCGGCCCGGATTATCGGAATGGCGTGGAGATCACCGGACAGCATTATCTTGATACATTTGGATTCCGTGGCGGCGAGTTTGGAAACTGGATGAACCAGAACGACCGTCAGACCTCCCTTAACATGGGATTTGAAGCACTAAAGGATCTGGCGTCAGCCCTTAAGATCAGCGATAAAGATATTGCTTATCAGGGAACGCTTGCTATCGCTTTTGGTGCAAGAGGCAGCGGCAATGCTGCGGCTCATTATGAACCTTTGCGTACAGTCATCAATCTTACGAAAATGCACGGGGCCGGTTCGCTGGCACATGAATGGTGGCATGGACTTGACGATTATCTTGGTACAAAGATGGGCGCAAAAGGGATGCTGTCAGAACAGCCCCGCCTCTATGCGCCGTTCCAAAAACTCATTGACACCATGAAGTATAAACCGGAAACACCGGAACAGGCAGCAAAGCGCACGGAAGCACAAACAGAACGCACCCGGAAAAATGCGGCAAGCTGGCTGGATTCCTCGGTTCTTGCCTCTCTGAAACGGTATGGCAATGAGGAACAGATGGAAACCTACGCAGTCTTGCGGGAAGCATTTTTGTCCGGCGAACCCGGCTCTGTGGGACAGATCAGCGCATTTAAGAAGAATGTTACCGGCCGGGTAATTCCCAAAAGTGAACGGGAACGGCTGGAAATTTTTGAGCGTATGCTTTCCAGGATGCAGGCGCAGGAAGCTCCGCAGATTGGACGGACGGAAACTGATTTTTACCGTAATTCGGTACGCATGGGAAAAGAATGTGAAAAAGACGGCGGTTATTGGGACAGCAATGTGGAAATGACAGCCAGAGCCTTTGCCTGTTATATCAAGGACAAACTGCCCTACACATCGGATTATCTGGCAGGCCATGCCGACTGTGCCCTTACCCTGGTTTCCGGTAAAGACGGAGAAATGGAGGTATTGAAAGCCTTTCCTGTGGGGGAAGAACGCCGTGCGATCAACGCTGTTTTTGACGAGATCATTCAGGATTTGAAACGGGAACAGCTATTGACCCATGCCGATGTAACGCTTCCTCTCTCTGTTTCTGAACTTCGTGAGGCAGCGGACGGTCAGCTATCCATGTTCGGCGTCGGCCGTCCTTCCGTGATGGATCAGCTTGCGGCAAACAGACCGGCAGATAAAAAATCACCGGCACAGACGATTTTCAGAAAAAACCATGAGCCGGAAATATAGCAGGAGGTGAACAGCATTTTGGAAGAAAACAGAGATTACCATGCCTACCGGTATGGCGACCACTTGACGCCGGGATCAGAGCTTAAAATTGAACACAGCGTAGTTTGTGAAAATGTGGATATTTCTACTCTGATCACAATGGGAACCGATAGCCTGGAAGCCATGCGCCAGGGAAGTATTGACGGGGAGCAGAAAGCCTATGAAATCGTGGTGGCTGCTGCAAAACAGTGGGAACAGCAGGCAGCGGCAACACAGACGATCAACCGGGCTTTGGAATATCTTCGTACACCGGAGATCGAACATACCGGCAACCAGTGGAAAGACACCGATAACTGGAGGGCGGATCAGAAAATCAGCAACCGGGTCTATCAGATGACCTGCAGTATTTGGGAAGATACGAAATATGACAGAGAAACCAAACAGAGTGTTCCGATTGCCTGGTATGTGACATGGGAAGTCCGTATTCATTCCCCGAAGCAGGGATATGGAGCAAAGATTGCCGGACAAAACCAGAAACGATATACAGATAAGAACGCAGCCATAAAATACCTGGACGGGCGAAAGAAAGCCTATTCCCATTTATTCACGGAAATTTCCCCGCCGATCCCGAAAGAATATGAGCACCATTTTATGGTTCACGGTACTCTTTTACCTGGCTATACGGTTGAAGGACTGGAACAGGCCAAAACGGAACATGCCGCCGCCGAGGTTTCGGAGGGCGGTATTTTTACACCCGAAAACCAGGAGAAGCCTTCCGTCCTGGGGAAGCTCTCTGTGGCAAAAACTCAGGAAAAAACGCCAACCACTCCCGGTACGGCAATGAAAAAGAAGGAGGATATACAATTATGAAAGTGTTAATGGTAGAGCCGGGCAAGTCCCCTTATGCTGCGGAGATCGAAAGTGGTCTGAAATCCTTGCAGGCGGCAGTGGGCGGAGATATTCAGGCGGTCTATCCGTATGAGGACCCGGTGGCTCTGATCTGCAATGAAGAAGGCAAGCTGATGGGGCTGCCTTTGAACCGAGCTCTCTTTGACGATGACGGCCACATCTATGATATTGTGTCCGGGAATTTTCTGATCGTTGGTCTTGGCGAGGAAAATTTTACAGACCTTTCCCCGGATCTGATGGAGAAATATGGGGAGCAGTTTAAGTACCCTGAAAAATTTGCAAGGCTTGCCGGCGAGATCATTGCAGTCAAGCAGCCTGCAACCAATGAGCACCGGGAAAAACCGATGATGCACCATTCCGGCCCGGATTTGTAGAAAGAAAGGAGCCAATTATGTTAATGGCAGTAAATGAACCTTATGCCCTTATGGTGCAGCCGGACGATATTCTGATCTCTCCCCGTGAGGTAGATGAACATTTTGGGACGATGGTATGCTTTCATCCCCGCTATGCGCTGGGCGACCATCACAACCATATGGACAAAGATGACTTCCTGCGGGAAATGTATTTAGATACCGTAGGACATGATGAAGCCGGCATGAAACGCTATGAACGGATGGTAAACATTGTAAGCAGCCGTTTCCGGCATGGACCAAAGACAGAGGAACGGGCGATCGATGAAGCAATGCAGAAAGTAATTTCGGAAAAGTATCTGATGCTCCCCCTCTATCTCTACGACCACTCAGGTCTTGCCATGAGTACAGAAAGTTTCTCAGGCAGGGCTCCTCATGCAGAATGGGACAGCGGACAGGTCGGCTGGATCTATGTTTCCAAAGAAGATGCCCTAAAGGAATTTGACGCTGACAAGATGACCGGCGCCATCCGGCAGAAAGCGGACGCACTGATGCGCAGCGAAGTCGCCGCTTATGATTCCTATCTGCGTGGCGAATGTTATGGGTTTGAGCTTTATAAAAACGGGGAGCTGTCGGATAGCTGCTGGGGCTTTATGGGTAACTTTTCCGATGTGTTGAAAGATATGGCGGCATACCTCCCGGATGAGTGCAAAGGGATGGTCGATCATCTGGAGGAACAGGAACGCCCGGCTACGATCATCAAGACGCTTTTGAAACATGCTAAAATTCAGGTCGATCAGGCAGCAAAAGCCTTTGAACACGCTTCCCGACAGCAGGTTCTTGGGGAAAGCCGGTAAAAAGTTATTTCCATATTATAAATACCGATTTTATCAGAAAGGAGGATGCTCTTGCAGGAAGAACTCGAACAACGAACGGTTTCTGTTTCTATACAGGCAGCAAAACTGTCAGGGCGGGTACTGCGTGCGGCTATTGCTGCGGTACTCCAAAAGATGGAACAGGAACGCACAATGCCAAAAGTCGGGCGCAACAGCATGAAGCGGCTGACTTATAAAGACCCCGGAGCCAATACCATTGAAGTTTCAGGGCGAATCCGCTCTTTTGAACGGTATGCCAGAAAACATCAGGTACGCTACCATATAGAAAAGGAACTTGGGACCGATCCCCCAAAATGGACGGTATATTTCAAGGCAAACCAGGCGGATGCACTGACGGCAGCTTTTAAGGAATATACAAAGAAAGACCTTACACGCAGCACCAGACCGTCGCTGCTTATACAGCTTCATAAGTTCAAAGAACTGGCACAGTCGCTTGGCCGTGACCGTGTAAAGAACAAAGAACACGGAGGACCGGAACGATGAAGATTGATGCAGAAACATTGAAAAAACAGGTCATTCTCCATCTGCCTTATGTTCTGTTCCTTCTGGTATTTGCCAAGCTGGGCGAAGCGGTGCGGCTGGCTCCCGGAGCAGACGCTTCCCAAAAGCTGTTAGGACTGTCCGAAGGCTTTGCCCTTGCGTTTCAGAGTATGTGGCCGGGGGCGGCAATGGACTGGCTGATCGGTTTCTGCGGTGCAGCCATTATGCGGCTGGCAGTCTATCTTAGAGGGAAAGACGCTAAGAAATACCGCAAAAATGTGGAATATGGTTCTGCAAGATGGGGAAATAAAGCCGATATTGCCCCGTTTATGGACCCAAATCCGGAAAACAATATCATTCTTACCCAAAGTGAAGGACTGATGTTAAACGGAAGGCCCAAAAATCCGGCCAATGCAAGAAATAAAAATGTACTGGTAGTCGGAGGATCAGGTTCGGGAAAAACGCGCTTTTTCATCAAGCCCAATCTGATGCAAATGCACAGTTCCTACGTCGTCACCGATCCGAAAGGTACAGTCCTTGTGGAATGCGGAAAGATGTTGCAGCGAGGCACACCAAAGCTGGACAAGGACGGAAAGCCTGTGCGTAATGAAAAAGGAAAGATCATCTATGAGTCCTATAAAATACGGGTATTCAATACGATCAATTTCCAGAAAAGTATGCACTTTAACCCGTTCGCCTACATTCATTCCGAGAAAGATATTCTGAAGATCGTCACTACCCTAATCGCCAATACCAAAGGCGAAGGAAAAGCCGGAGACGATTTCTGGGTCAAGGCAGAAACCCTGCTCTATACGGCACTGATCGGATATATCTATTATGAGGCTCCGGCAAACGAACAGAATTTTGCCACACTGGTAGAAATGCTGAACGCAATGGAAGTCCGTGAGGATGATGAGTCGTTCAAAAATGCCGTTGACCTTCTCTTTGACGCGCTGGAACAGAAAGACCCGGATCATTTTGCCCTGCGTCAATATAAGAAATATAAGCTCGCTGCCGGAGATGTATGCTCTAAGTGACTTCTTAATCATGGTTTTTGTCATGGTTAGTGAAGCAGTCACTTAGAGCATTTTTGTTTCAGGAGGTACAGCCATGAGAAATGAAAAAATTACCCCACTGTACGAGCGCCTGAGCCGGGACGATGAGTTACAGGGCGAGAGCAATTCCATATCCAACCAAAAACAGATGTTAGAGGATTTTGCCCGCCGGAATGGGCTGCCCAACCCTACGCACTTTACCGATGATGGTATCTCAGGCACCCGTTTTGACCGCCCCGGATTTTTGGCGATGATGGAGGAAGTGGAGGCAGGGCGTGTAGAGGCAATCGTCATCAAGGACATGAGCCGGTTAGGACGCGACTATCTGAAGGTCGGTCAAGTTATGGAGGTTTTGCGGCAGCGAGGCGTTCGGCTGATCGCCATTAACGACGGTGTAGACAGTCTGAAAGGTGATGACGATTTTACCCCGTTCCGCAACATTATGAATGAATTTTACGCCCGTGATACCAGTCGGAAAATCCGCTCTGTGTTTAAGTCAAAAGGCATGAGCGGTAAGCACCTGACAGGCACCGTGGTTTACGGCTACTTATGGGACGAAAAGCGGGAGCATTGGCTGGTAGATGAAGAAGCCGCCGAAGTGGTGCGCCGTATCTTCTCCCTCACGCTGGAGGGATATGGGCCTTATCAGATCGCTTGCAAACTATCCGCAGACCGGATTGAAATTCCCGTCGTACACCTTGCCCGCTTCAACGAGGGTGTGAACCGTTCAAAGCCGGTCAAAGACCCCTATGGATGGGGATCATCTACCATCGTGAACATTTTGAAAAAACGAGAGTATTTAGGGCATACCATCAATTTCAAGACCCGTAAGCACTTTAAGGACAAGAAAAGCCACTATGTTTCTGAGGACGAATGGACGATCTTTGAGAATACCCATGAAGCCATTATCGACCAGCAGACCTTTGATTTGGCGCAGAAAATCCGTAGCAATGTACGGCGTTATCCAAACGGCTGGGGCGAAGCGGCTCCCCTCACAGGCTTGCTCTATTGTTCCGATTGCGGCGGCAAGATGTATGTCCACCGCACCAACAATGGCAAGCGGGTTTCTCAATATACCTGTTCCAATTATACCAAAGTTCCGTGTGGGACACTATGCCCTACACAACACCGTATCAATGAGAGTGCTGTCCTGACATTGGTTTCCGACACGCTCCGGGCTATCGCTGAATATTCGAGAAATGACCGGACGGAATTTATTCACACTGTTCAGGAGACGCAGGTTGCTCAACAGAGTGCCGATATATCGAAAAAGCGCAGGCGTCTGGCTGCTGCCCAAAAGAGAGCCGGAGAACTGGAAAAACTGATTTGCAAAATCTATGAGGACAATGCCCTCGGCAAGCTGCCGGATGCACGATATAGGGCGCTTGATGCACAGTATGCCAAAGAGCAGGACGCACTTGAGATTGAAATTGCGGAGCTGGAAAAGGCTGTTACCGGCTACGAGCAAAGCCAGAAATCAGCGGAGAAATTTATAGCCCTGATTGATAAGTACGAGAATTTTGACACGCTGACAAACACCATGCTCAATGAGTTTGTAGAGAAAATCCTTGTCCACGAACGCGCCAGAAAAGGTAGTCAGGACACCACGCAGGAAATTGAAATCTACTTCAATTTTTTAGGACGCTATATCCCACCATCCTTACAGCCGGTTCCTTTAACACCGGAGGAACAGGAAGAATTGCGAAAAAAAGAAGAACGCAAGGACAGGCTCCATCAGAACTATTTGAAACGAAAAGCCAGCGGCGCACAGAAACGGTATGAGGACAAAATCAAGGCGAAGAAAAAAGCGGAAATGGATGCTAAGAAAGCCCTGATCCGGGCTGAGGATATGAAAAAAGGTGTTTTTTCTACTATCGGTCAGCTGCCGAAAGAAGAACCGCACAAAGGCAGCATAGCAGCCAGCGCAGCAGTCTAATCATCACGAAGCAAAGGAGAATGAATATGAGTAAGTTGACTTACATTCGTTGTGGAGATTATGATATACCCAACCTAAAACTTTCTGAACAGCCGGAAACTTCTATTGGCAAGTACGGCAGGATGAGAAAATCCTACCTGAAGGAACATCGCCCCATTCTCTACAACCAACTGCTGATGAGCGAGAAGCTGTATCCACACCTGTTAGAGATTGACCGGACAGCGCAGGAGCGCGTGGACACCATGTTGCCTCACATGATGGAGACTGCGGGTGTCACGGAGGAACTGAAAGCCTGTGACCCTATGCGCTGGGTGGGGCTGATGAACACATTAGCGGCACAGATTGAGGAAATTTTAATCAGGGAACTGATTTGCAGCTGAATGGGAGGTGTGGGAAATGCTGACCTTTGAAAAGGTTTTGAAAGTGTTTCAGGCATATCTGGATGATGACCCTCTGTATGAGGTGGTTCAGACCAGTCATGGTTATACATTGATGGCATGGGAACCCCACCGGAATGACTGGTACAGCGCTGAAATACAGAAAACCCCGGAGGATTTACGGAACGCTTTGTTGGGTACATACGCCAACTTTCTGGAAGATAAGATTACTGGAAATGACCGTGACCTGACTGTGACAGAAACCGGAGAAATCCAGCAGAGGTGTCGGGAACTTTTGGAAAAGTGCCGGGAACCTTGATATAGAAATGCCAGAAGGAGGCCGCGATTATGCGTCCTCCTTCTGCTTCGCAGTCTGTTCCATTTTGAGCGCCCCGTCTATGGCACCTTCGATAATCGGCAGGTATTCTTCAGGGCAAAGCTTCAGCTTGTGGCTGACCCGTTGCCGCTGTTCGCTTTCTTCTCGCATAATCTCCGGGTTAAAATACCGTTCCACGGGAAGTCCGCAGACCTTAATCAACTGGATCATCACAGGCAGGCTCGGAATCGCACCTTGATTCTCAATGTTGGCAAGATACCGCCATTCAATCCCAACCATTTCTGCCAATGTTTTTCGTGCCAGACGCTTTGCCTCTCGTGCAGCTTTGACATCTGCGCCGAAGGTTTCAAAACCGGGACAATCTTCAACTTTCGCCATATAACATCACCCAGTTACATTGTATAATTCATACTTCGCCCGTGGAATGTTGCTATATGCAGGTTGGTTGAAGTTTATAATTCACATTTCGTTCCTTGCATTGTTCGAGAAAGAGAACTATAATGTATTCTGTGGAGGTGCGAAATGGACTATATGACATTGAAAGAGGCCGCCGAAAAGTGGGGCGTGACACCTCGTAGGGTAAATTATTATTGTGCTGGTGGGCGTATCCCCGGCGCTGTGAAAATGGCCGGTGTTTGGCTGATCCCTAAAACTGCGGAGAAGCCGATTGATGGCCGGACAAAACAAGGGAAGGGGTTGCACCATGAATAAAATCCTGATTATAGATGATGACAGAGAACTGTGCGCTCTGATTAAACGTAGCGTACAAGCAGAAAACATAGAAGCTGATTTTTGTAATACCGGAAAAGAGGGCTTACAAAAATTAAGAGAGCAGGAATACCAGCTTGTGGTGCTGGATGTGATGATGCCCGGCATGGACGGGTTTGAAACGCTGGAAGAAATTCGCAAGGAGTACAGCTTGCCGATTTTGATGTTCACATCTAAAAATGACAGCATTTCTAAAGTGCGGGGTTTACGAGCCGGAGCGGACGATTATCTGACAAAACCGTTTGATATGGATGAACTGATTGCCCGTATTGCGTCTCTTATTCGCCGCTACACTCGCTTTAATCAGCAAGCTGGAGCCATACAAAAGCTAAATTTTGACGGATTGCAGATTGACCTTGAAAATCGTTCTGTTACTACATCAAACGGCACTTTTGAACTGCCCCCAAAGGAATTTGATTTGCTCCTGTACTGTGCAAAACATCAAGGGAAAATTTTGACCAAACAGCAGATTTATGAGGAAGTATGGGGCGAAGAATATTTCTATGATGACAGTAACATTATGGCGATTATCAGCCGACTTCGTAAAAAATTAGAAGTCAATCCTTCAAGCCCAAAGTATATACAAACGGTCAAAGGGATTGGCTACCGGTTTAATAAGGAGGTGTAGTCAGCATGGAAATTATCGTATTCTTGTCCATTGTGATTGCTGTTGTGGCTGTATTGACTTCCATCGTTCTCGTTCGGCGTGTAAAAAAACAAATAGCAGAAATGACCGATGTGCTGGTTGATGTGAAAAACGGAAATGGCAACCGGCGTATTCTATCTGCAACAAATGAACTGACAGCACCTCTTGCCTATGAAATCAATGAGATCGTTGTGGCCTATGAAAGCAGACTTTCAACTGTACGGCAGACAGAAGAAACCAACCGCCAGCTTATGACGAGCCTTTCCCATGACGTGCGAACGCCTCTTACTACTCTGCTTGGGTATCTTGACGCTACACACAAAGGACTGGTCACAGGAAAAGACCGGGATGATTATATTGAAACCGCCCGTCGGAAAGCCCATGATCTGAAAGAATACATTGATGTACTCTTTGACTGGTTCAAGTTAAATTCAAACGAGTTTGCTTTGGAGATCCAGAGCGTTGAGGTTGCAGAGCTGACAAGAAATATTCTGATCGACTGGATACCGATTTTTGAGGATAAACAGGTTGATTATGACATTGATATTCCTGAACAGCCTGTCCGGGTAAGATTGGATATGGATAGCTATATGAGGATCATCAATAACCTTATTCAAAATGTAATCGCTCACAGCCATGCGGACAAAATCAAAATTTCCCTATCGAAGAAGGAAAATAACATGGAGCTGCTGCTGGCGGATAATGGAGTGGGAATTGAGAAAGAAGATTTGAAACACATATTTGAACGGCTTTATAAGTGTGATAAAGGACGCTCTGAAAAAGGCAGCGGACTTGGTCTTTCTATTGTCCATCAGCTTGTAGAAAAGATGGGTGGAAGTATAACAGTTGAAAGTTTGCCGGGAAAAGGAACTGAATTTATGTTGCTTTTTCCTTTGGAGAGTTAAGCGGGTTCCCGTCTTTATGGCGGGAGCCTTTGTCATTTTACTGGATTTCAAATTGCAAGGTTAATGCAAGGTTGCGGCAAGGTTAATGCAAGGTTGGCATGATAGAATACCTTACAGAACAGGAGGTTTTGAATATGGATACAAATTATATCATTGAAACAAAAAATCTGACAAAGCAATACGGCTCACAAAAGAGTGTGGCTGCCTTAAATATTCATGTGAAGCGTGGGAGAATTTACGGTCTGCTGGGCAGAAACGGAGCCGGAAAAACCACTACCATGAAAATGCTGTTGGGCTTAACGAAGCCGACTTCCGGGGAGGTCAAAATCTGGGGAAAGTCTTTGCAAGGGAATGAAAAGAAGCTGTTGCCCCGTATTGGCAGTTTGATTGAGTCCCCTGGTTTTTATCCCAATCTGACCGGTACGGAGAACCTGCGTATCTTTGCTACCCTGCGTGGAGTACCAAACAATCATGCCATCAAAGACGCTCTGGATTTGGTCGGGCTACCTTACAAGGATAAAAAGCTGTTTTCGCAATACTCTCTTGGCATGAAGCAGCGGTTGGCGATTGCCCTTGCAGTCATGCACGATCCGGAGCTTTTGATTTTGGATGAGCCGATCAACGGTCTCGATCCCATCGGTATTGCAGAAGTACGTTCCTTTATTCGTGAGCTTTGTGACGCGCGAGGAAAAACCATTTTGATTTCCAGTCACATTCTTTCGGAGATTTCCTTGCTGGCTGACGATATTGGAATTATCGACCACGGCGCATTGCTGGAAGAAGAAAGCCTTGCTGAGCTGGAGCAAAAAAGCAGTAAGCATATCCGGTTTACGCTCTCTGATACTGCACAGGCGGCAAGAATTTTGGAACGCAATTTCCATGAAACCCATTTTTCCATACAAGACGACCACAATCTGCGTCTACACAATATGGAGCTACCCGTGGGGAAAATTGTAACTGCTTTTGTAGAAAACGGATTGGAGGTATCAGAAGCACATACCTGTGAAGAAAGTCTTGAAGATTACTTCAAGCGTGTGACAGGGGGCGAAGGAATTGCTTAAACTAATCAAATGCGAATTTTTGAAATTGAAACGGAAGCCATTGGTATTTATTTCCCTACTGCTTTCTGTTTTCATGCCATTGGCTTATGCTTTCTTTCTGGCAGATGTAAACACTGATGTGGATGCTGTAAATGGAGTGATGTCCAGCCTATTCCAGCTTAGTGCATATTTGCTTTTGATGCCGCTTCTTGTGATACTGGCTTCGAATCTGTTGTTTGAGGAACTTGATAATGACACACTGAAAAACCTTGTTACCGTACCGGTAAATAGAACCAAGCTGGTGCTGTCCAAGATGCTGGTTTTACTGTTGTTTGCCGTTGGCTTTATGGCAGTTGGAGGATTGGTAAATCTTGCGGTTTTGTTGTTTCAGGGTTGGAAACCGGTTGGGTTTTGGACCTTGTTTGGCGTTGGAATTGAAGAAGGGCTGATTATGTGGGTGGGCGCACTTCCCTGTATTCTGCTCGTTGTTCTTCTTAATAAAAACTATATCGTGTCTGTCGTGATTACCTTTTTCTATACGATTGCGAATTATATCCTTTCCATGAACGATATGTTTCTCACACAGCCTTTTGGTTTGAACATAGGAACCCTGTTTCCGGGGCCGCTGGCCTTCCGCTGGACATTCCAATTTTATGACCAAAGCCAGACCAGTGCGGAGTTAGCAGATTTGTTGGAACGGGTCAGTCCGTATTTTCTGAATGGTGTTCAGGTATTCGGTGTGATTATTGTGGAAGCCATTGTATTTCTTGCGCTGATTGCATTTGTTTACCAGCGACAGGAAATCTAAGGGGGTGTGACTATGTGGAACTTATTAAAATCGGAATTACTGAAACTGCGCCGGTGCCAGATTCTTTTGGTAGGACTGGTGGCGCTTGCACTCTGTCCTTTGGTTCAGTATGGAAGTCAGTTGATTGTGGAGGCAGAGTACCGAAATCCAAATTATGATTTTTCTGCACTATTTGAAAATGTTGTTTGGGGAAACACTCAGATATTCCTTCCAATTTCACTGGTAATGATCGGAGGATGGCTTATAGACAGAGAATCCACTCATGATACACTGAAAAACATCATGACAATTCCTGTTTCTATGCCGAAAATGTTGGGAGCTAAGTTACTTTTAGTCGGTATGCTTGCAGTTCTGCTGGGAATATACAGCGTTGGCATTACCTTGATTACTGGATTGACGGTTGGATTATCGGGACTGACAGCGGAAGTGTTTTTTCATGGAGGTACGCAGATCGTGTTAGCGGCTCTGACGACCTATTTGGTCTGTATGCCGCTGATCCTGATTTTTGGGCAGATCCGAGGGGCATATCTGGGCGGTTCCATTCTGGCGTTCTTCCTTGGATACAGCATGTTGTTTTTCAAAAGTGGTATCCTTGCCAGCATCTATCCGTTCTCTGCTGCGCTGATTTTAGTGGGATTTGACATGAGTGAATATGCCGGAACAACCACATCCTCAACCCCTTTGTTGGCGGTCATTGGGATTGGCATCATGGTTCTCTGGGCGGTGCTGTTGTTACTGATGTCCAGTAACAAAAAAGAAATGAAATCCCGTAAACAGGCAAATGCTAAGGGAAAAGGAAAGCGTGCTGTACGCAGGAAAGGAAGGTGATAGCTGTGAAGAAAATAGTTTTATCATTATGCCTGATACTATTGGGTGCTTCTGTGCTTTCAGGTTGTACAAAAGACGAATTTCTCGATCAGTATAACAATATTGTTCAGTCTGCTGGTTCCATAGCGCTTACCGGAAATTCATCCTTACAAGGTACGAAAGAAAAAGGAATTGATGATTATACAGGAAGCTATACAGCCAACTATGAGGATTTTTCAGATACAGAGTATTTGTTCGGCGGAACTTCCGTAAAGCGTGAAGCTGGTAAGGATCTGGCTATTGACTGCGCGCTGGAGGTTACGGAGGGAACTGCAAAAGTATTTTGGATTTCTGGAGCTGATGAAGCAGTCACTTTGTTTGAAACAACCGGAACATATAGTGATACAATTACACTCCCTGAAGGTGGAAACTATATCGGTATTGAATGTGAGAATTTCACTGGAAACATTGAATTAGATATTGAATAATACTCTGCCGGACGACGGCAAAAGAAAAAAAGCCGTCGTAGAGCAGACAATTTGACACGCCCATTTGAAACGGCGGCTTTGATTTCAGAGCCGCCGTTTCTTTGCGTTTACACAAACCAATGACGACTTGCAGGGACACGGTAGCCGATTGGAGGTTATTTCGCCGTGTCCTTTTCTCTTTTTCGCAGTATCCATGATCTGCACCAGTTAAAAAAAGCCTGTTCCCAGCAGCGGAGCAATGCGGTCAGAAGTATGCACTATACCATATAACTAAACAGCAAAATATACTCTATTACGCTCGTATGGCTTTATGCCGTCCGGGCGCTTTTTTGTCTCTATGGAGCCGGAACATCGGGTCAGCATGGCCCGAACTTTATCCCCGGTGCCGCTCCCCGCCGCCTCATTCAGATTTACCAAAAAAATCTGAATGGAGGAAAGGCAGATGGAAGTTACCATCAATTATAACGGACAAGCTGTGACCGTGGAGGTCACGCTGGAAGTCTGTGAATTTCTTGACCGGGCCGATCACAAAACGGAGAACCTGTTCCATGAGCAGCGGCGGCATTGGGATGGCCGGGAGTTTGACGAGTACATCATTACCACCGAAGGCGTAGGAGCCTACCGAGAAACGCCGGAAGAATATCTTTGCCGCATGGAAACGCTGCATGAGCTGATGGCTGTTCTGGACACCTGTACCGAGGCCCAGCGCCGCCGGTTCCTGCTCTATGCGCTTGACGGGCTGAGCCTTGCAGAGATCGGTGTGCTGTGCGGCTGCTCCAAAGTGGCTGTTTATCAAAGTGTGGCGGCGGTCAGAAAAAAATTTATAAATTTCTTTGAGAACAGGCTTAACGAATGACCTGTTTTCTGGCTACCAAGTGAAAGGGATCATTTCCCTTATCTCAGCGAGGGGCGGACAACGGACAAGCTGCCCGCCTCTCCGATTTTCAGGAGGTAAGCCTATGAAAACAATCAATCTGCGGTGGATGTATCCCCACTACCGGCATGACGAGTTTGTGGATGTCACGGACGAGGTATGGGCAGCGATGTATCAGGCTCAGCGGGAGATGGAGAACTATGAGCGTCGGAAAGTCTACCACCGCGCCTACTACTCTCTGGACGCATACAGCTGGCTGGAAAATTACGCACTGGAACACAGCAGATCGTCGGAAGATATTTTGCTGGAACGAGAAGAAATGACCACCCGCCTGCACCTGATTGCAGCTCTGCCTGCGGCTCTGGCTCATGCCACTCCGACACAGGCCCGCCGTGTTCACGCCTACTACATTGCCGGTATCAAGCAGCCGGAAATCGCCCGGAGAGAGGGTATCCATAGCAGTAAGGTCAGCGTTGCCATCCACCGGGGGCTGCGGAATATGCGCCGCTGCTATGATGACCTTTTTCAAACAGAGTGAGGGCGTGCCTATGCAGACCATAAATCTCAAACAATATTATCCATTTTGCAAAGAGGACATTTTTGTGGAGGTGTCCGATGAGATCGTCGAAGCGTTTCTTCTGGACAAGAGAGCCGAGGCCGCCAGAGATCGCAAGATGTTCCGGTATAAGGCGTTTTATTCCCTCGATTGTAACGATGGAATCGAAAATGCCGCCATCGGCTGGGCGCAGCCATCGCCGGAGGACTACCTGATAGAAAAAGAAGAATTAGCCGAATACGAAGATCTGATACGGCGATTGTACGAAGCCATTTCTTCCCTGCCACCTATGCAGGCCCGCCGTGTCCATGCACGCTATATGCTGGATATGAAAGTGAAAGATATTGCCGCAATGGAGGGTATCACACCATCGCAGGCGGGAAAATCCATCCACGCTGCACTGCGGAGGCTGCGCCGGTACTTTGCGCGTCAGAAATGGACGGTCAATCTATGAGTATTTCCAAAGAAAAGAGGTGCCTGACATGAACGAAAAAATTACAGCCCACCCTCAAAAAGAAGAACGGGAGAAAGTCCTGAAGGAGATTCGGCAGCTTGAAAACCGAAAGAAGATTTTGGAGAACAAGCAGCGGAACGAAGAACGCAGGGTTCGCACCCGCCGCCTGATTGAGCGCGGAGCCGTTTTGGAGGGGATTTTCCCGCTGGCTCCCGACCTTTCCGGCGCAGAGGTCAAAGCATTTCTGATTGCCCTGTCCCATCTTCCGGGGGCCGCGGAATTGACTGCAAACCTGTCACAATCCGGGGACACGCCATAAGTCCCTTGTTTACAAGGGCGCACTTATACACCGTTTCCGGTGCTGTGCGCCCTGCCGGGGGCGTTGCGTACTTCGTCCGCGATGGGAAGCTACGCTCCCCAAACCCCTTGTGCACTCTGCGCAGCCAAACACCCGCTTTGCGTTTGTCCGGCTCCACAGAGCCTGTTATCCCCTCACTGAAAGGAGGTATTCCCCATAGATTTCTGTCATATCCCCGTCAGTATCATCAAGCGCAGCGCGGGCCGTTCTGCTGTTGCCGCAGCTGCTTACCGCAGCGGAACCAAGCTGACAAATGAATGGGATGGAATGACCCACGACTACACCCGGAAAGGCGGCATTGTCCATGCGGAGATCATGCTGCCTGCCCACGCCCCGCCAGAGTTTGCAGACCGCTCCACCCTCTGGAACAGCGTGGAGCAAATCGAGAAAGCAAGGGATAGCCAGCTTGCCCGCGAGATCGAAGCAGCCCTGCCCCGTGAACTGTCCGGTGAACAGCAGCTTGCCCTTGTGCGCGCCTATGTGAAGGACAACTTTGTAGACAAAGGAATGTGTGCTGACTTTGCTATCCATGACAAGGGAACCGGCAACCCTCATGTCCATATCATGCTGACGCTCCGGCCTCTGAAAGAAAATGGACAGTGGGGCGCAAAGTGCCGCAAGGCATACGATCTGGACGAGAACGGACAGCGTATCCAGGATGGGAAAGGCGGCTGGAAAAATCATCGGGAGGATACGACCGACTGGAACGATAAAGGAAATGTGGAGATTTGGCGGGCAGCGTGGGCAGCCTACACCAACCGGGCGCTGGAATCTGCCGGTAGACCGGAGCGCATTGACCACCGCAGCTACAAGCGGCAGGGCATTGATAAAATCCCCTCTGTCCATCTGGGGGCAGCTGCCAGCCAAATGGAAAAGTGCGGTATCCGCACCGACAAGGGGGAAGTAAACCGACAGATCGCCGCCGACAACAAACTGCTGAAAGAAATTAAAGCCCGCATTACCCGTCTTTATCGCTGGTCGAAAGCCGAAACGGAAAAACCACAAACACAGCAAAGCAGCTTGACAGCTTTGTGGGAGGCTCAGCAGCAGTTGAACGCTCCCCACACCCGCACCGGCAAAATCCGGGCATTGCAAGAAAGTGCTGCACTATTCAGCTTTTTGCAGGCAAACGGCATCCAGTCTATGCAGCAGCTTCATGAAAAAATCGCTGATATGAACAGCCGTTACTATGACCTGCGCGGAAAGATCGTCAAGGCCGAGCGCCGGATCACTACCCTTACCGAGCGCGGGGAGATGTGGGAACAGTACAACCAGTACAAGTCCATCCACAAGCAGCTTGCCAAAGTAAAGCTGGAAAAACGGGAACAGTTTGAACAGCGCCACAGCCGGGAACTGATTCTGTATGACGCAGCGGCCCGGTATCTGAAAGAACTGAAAGACAGCGGCGAGGCAATCACCCCAAAGGTATGGCAGCGGGAAATTGACCAGCTGGCCGCTGAAAAGCAGACGGACACACTTGCCATGAAATCCATGCGGGAGGATTTGAAAGCAGTGGAACGGCTCCGCAAAACCGCCGAGCAGCTGTCCAGACAGGAACAGGACAAGTCTCACGACCGGGAGCCGGAGCGGTAAGGGCTACCGCGTTTCACGACATACTTTTGCACACAGAAAAACCGCCGTACAGGTTTCCCCATACGGCGGCAGACTGTTTATTTGCCGAACAAGTCGCTGTGTGTGCCGGTGCGGGCCAGCGTCAGCACCAGAACATCATCTTCTATGCGGTAGACAAGCAGCCAGTCCGGGAGAATGTGACATTCCCGATGGCCTGCCCAATCGCCGGACAGGTCATGGTCGCGGTTCTTATCCGGCAGCGGTTCGCCCATTGCCAGCAATGCTACGGCCTGCTCCAGCAGTTCGATCTTCAAGCCACGCTTGATGGCTCGTTTGTAGTCTTTTTTGAAACTGGTCGTGTACTTGACGGTATATTTGGTTTCTTTCATCTTTTCAGGTCAGCAAACAACTCGTCAAGGTCATTGTAGCCCTTTACAGACGGGTCTTTTGCAATCCTTTCCGCTTCCAGCATGGCAGCAACCGTTTCTTTGTTCGGCTGTTCCAGCCTTACTTCAAAGGGAATGCCTCCTTCACGAAGCGACTGGCGCACAAAGATGTTAAACGCCGTAGTCAGATTCATGCCAAGTTCAGTAAACAGTGCGTCCGCTTGCGCTTTCAAATCTGCGTCCATGCGGATACTGATGTTTGTGGTATTTCCAGCCATACGATCAACCCCTTTCTACTGGCAATTATAGTATATGCCATTTGCACGAAGAAAACAATACTTTGCACGAATATTTAACAATAAATTCATTCAAGGAGGTTACCTGCTTTGTGAAAGAAATCATTTATGAAGAACGACAAGACTGAACCTATCCCCGTCATGGATTACCGCCAGTACCGCAGAGCGCGGAGGCTGGTGCATGAGTGCTGCAACTACATCGACGGAAATTGTATCGCCCTGGACGATGGGGAGGAATGTGTCTGTGTCCAGTCTATTTCCTACTCCCTGTTGTGCAGGTGGTTTCGGGTGGCGGTATTGCCGCAGGATAAGGAACTGGAAACGGCGCTGTTCCACCGGCTGAATGCTAAGAAATGCTCCGTATGCGGGGCGCTGTTTACCTCCGGTTCCAACCGAGCCAAATACTGCCCGGAATGTGCCGCACGCATGAAGCGGATCAACGCCGCAAAGCGCAAGCGGAAACAACGGGAGAAATGTCACGCTTTAGGGGCTGAAAAACCCTTGTAAATCAAGGATTTTTTCGAGGGTGTCAAAGGCAGGCTGATAGATTTATCCTCCGACCCCTAAAACGGCCTTAAAATGCGTACAGAATCCCAAGAGAACCCCCAAGGAGGAACCCTATGTCAGACAACCGAAAATATTATTACCTGAAACTCAAAGAAAACTATTTTGACGATGATTCCATCGTGCTGCTGGAAAGTATGCAGGATGGTGTGCTGTATTCCAACATTCTGCTCAAGCTGTATCTGAAATCGCTGAAACATGGTGGACGGCTCCAGCTTGACGAGGACATTCCTTACACGGCGCAGATGATCGCCACCATTACCCGCCAGCAGATCGGCACTGTGGAGAGAGCCTTGCAGATCTTTTTGAAGCTGGGTCTTGTGGAAGTGCTGGAGAGCGGCACATTCTACATGAGCAACATCGAACTTTTAATCGGCCAGTCCTCTACCGAGGCCGAGCGAAAGCGGGCTGCAAGGCTTCAAAATAAGGCTCTTTCTGCGCCCCGGACAAACGGCGGACATTTGTCCGACATTCGTCCACCAGAGATAGAGATAGAGTTAG